>JANXPB010000118.1 GCA_025357545.1 Holophagaceae bacterium | reverse complement strand
GTTCCCTTTCCTGAGCATCGAGGTTGCGCCCCGCCGGGTCTACCAGGGCGATGAACTGGCCGCCCATGCCCTGGGTTACGTCGGCGAGGTGAATCCGCAGCTGATGGCCAAGGAGCCGGGTTGCTTCCAGCTTGGCGAAATCGTAGGCCGCAGTGGCTTCGAGGCGGCCCGCAACGATCTTCTGAAAGGGCAGGACGGCCAGCGCAAAAGCCTGGTGGACCACCTGGGCCGGGAAGTGGCCCTGTTCAGCCTGGAGGACGCCACCCCCGGCCAGAGCGTCTACCTCACCCTGGACGCTGGGCTGCAAAAGACCATGCAGGACGCCTTCGGCACCGAGCGCGGTGCTGGGGTCGTCCTCGATCTGAGGGATGGTGGCGTCCTGGCCCTCTACTCCAGCCCATCCTTCGACCCCAACGCCTTCCTGGGCCACATGAGCCAGGACGATGTGGACCAGTACGTACGCAATCCCACCAAGCCCATGCTCGACCGGGCCACCCAAGGCCTTTATCCACCGGGGTCCACCTACAAATTGCTGGTGGCTCTCAGCGCGCTGGAGAAGGGCATCATCACGCCCGAGACCACCTTCACCTGCCACGGGAAAAAGTCATTCTATGGCCGGGAGTTCCGCTGCGATGGCGTGCACGGCACCCTGAACCTGGTGCAGGCCATCGCCCGCAGCTGCGACATCTATTTCTACGAGCTGGGCGCCCGCCTGGACGTGGACGACATCCACGCCACAGCGGCGAAGTACGGGCTCACGGAACTCACCCAGGTGGACCTGCCCAATGAGCTGCCCTCACGCATTCCCAGCCGGAAGTGGAAGGCCGAGCATGGCCGCAAGGAAAAGAAATGGTACGCAGGCGAAACCATCAGCGTCGCCATCGGCCAGGGCCAGAATGGGCTCACCCCCATAGCCCTGGCGCGCTTCTACGCCATGCTGGGTTCCAAAGGCAAGCTGCTCACGCCGCACCTGCTCTATGGCCAGCGCGATGATTCCGGGCAGATGAAGGTCGTGGTGCCCCAAAAGCCCCGGGACACGCGCCTCGATGCCCGCATCTGGGCAGCCCTGGATGAGGGCCTTTACGAAGTGGTGCATAGCGGCACGGCTCACGCTTCCGCCCTGCCTGGGGTCACCATGTGCGGCAAGACCGGCACCAGTCAGGTGACCGCCTTCGTGGACAAGGCCCATTACCGGACCCTCGCCAAGCAGTTCCGGGACAATGCTCTGTTCGCGGGCTACGCACCGCGGGAGAACCCGCAGGTGGCCTGGGCCATCGTTGTGGAAAACGCCGGGTTCGGCGCCGATGCCGCCGCGCCCATCGCCCGGAAGCTCTGCCAGTACTGGTTCCTCGACCGCCTGAAGAAGCCTCTGCCCGCGCCGGGCGGGAAGCTGCCGGACGCCTACGAGGACCCCAATGGCGACGAAGCCGCCGACATGCCGAAGGGCTCGCCCCCGTCACCACCGCCCTCGACCGCAGACGGTCCCAAATGATGACCAGATCCGCCCGGACCCTCGATCCGGTGCTGCTGACGCTAGTGCTGCTGCTCACGGCCCTGGGCACCCTGACCCTCTATTCCGCGGGCAAGGACACAACCCACCACGCGCTCTGGATCCGCCAGAGCGTGTGGAACGGCCTGGGCCTGCTGGCGATGGTGGTGCTCTCCCGCTTCGATTACCGGCGGCTCGCCTTGAGCAGCCTGCCCATCTACGTGGCCGGGCTGCTGAGCCTGCTGGCGGTGCTGATCATCGGGCATACGGTGGCGGGCTCCAAGAGCTGGCTGTCCTTGGGCGGCGTGAGCCTGCAGCCTTCTGAATTCGTGAAGTGGCTGGCCCTGCTCTTCGTAGCCCATCGGCTGGGCACCAAGGCGCCGGACGACCTCACTATCTGGGATCTACTGGGCGCTGGAGGGCTGGTGTTCTTCCCAATGTTCCTGGTCCTCAAACAGCCGGATCTGGGCGTCGCCCTCACCTATACGCCCATCCTCCTGCTGTTGCCCCTGTTGCGCGGCATCCGCTGGCGCTGGATCGCGGTGGGGCTGCTGGGGTTCACGCTGCTGTCGACGGCGGCCTGGAAGTACAAACTCAAGACCTACCAGAAGGAACGCATCCTCACGTTCATCGATCCGTCGCGGGACCTCAAGGGCAAGGGCTATCAGGTGCACCAGAGCCGCATCGCCATCGGCGCGGGCGGGCTGTGGGGCAAGGGCTACATGAGCGGGTCCCAGACCCAGCTGAACTTCCTGCCGGTGAAGACGACGGATTTCGTATTTTCGGTCTGGGCCGAGGAACGCGGCTTTGTGGGCATCCTCATGGCCCTGGCCCTGTTCGGCGTGGTACTGCACCGCATCCTGGCCATCGCCGGCGAGGCCACCACCGCCACCGGGACCTACTTCTGCACCGGCGCAGCGGGCATCTTCGGCCTCCATATCCTCATCAATATCGGTATGGTGAGCGGCGCCCTGCCCACGACAGGAATCCCTCTGCCCTTCTTTACCTACGGCGGTTCCAGCACCCTGGCCTTCTTCCTGACCCTCGGCGTCATCATGAACGTCCACCACCAGGCGAAATCGAAGTGACCATGGCAGACGGCAGACGGCACCGGCCGCCCCCGGTAGGCTGATGGCATGTCCATCCGTGAGCGCATGAGGGAGCTTTCCGCCCAGGTCCTGGAGCACCGCCGCCGCTATTACGTGCTGGATGCCCCCAGTATTTCGGACCTGGAATACGACGCACTGGAACGGGAGCTGCGCGAGCTGGAAGGCGCCCACCCGGACTTGGCGGATCCCAACAGCCCCACGCAGCGCGTCGGGGCTCCGCCCTTGGAGGGTTTCGAGAAGTCCCGGCACCAAACCCCCATGCTCAGCCTCGACAACGCCTATTCCGAGATCGAGTTGCGGGATTGGGAGGCGCGGTTGCGGCGGCTGCTGTCCGTTGGCACCGACTTGGATTTCGCGGCCGAGCTGAAGGTGGACGGTCTATCGCTCAGCCTGCGCTACGAGCAGCGGTGCCTAGTGGATGCGGTCACCCGGGGCGATGGCGAAGTGGGCGAGCGGGTTCTGGAAAATGCCCAGACCATCGCCGACATCCCGCTCCAGCTGCCCCCGGAGGCGCCGCACGACGTTGAAGTCCGCGGCGAAGTGTTCCTGTCGCGCCGCCGCTGGGAAGAGCTCAACGTCGAGCGCGACGCCCGGGGCGAGGCGCGCTTCGCCAATCCCCGCAATGCGGCGAGCGGCACCATGAAGTTGTTGGACAGTCGCGTGGTGGCAGAACGCCGCCTCCAATTCCTGCCCTGGCAATGGCTGGGCGCCGGGGACCACGCCGCCGCCATGGACCAGCTCGCCGCCTGGGGCTTCACCGCCATGCCCGGCAAGCTGAAAGGTGGTTTCGAGGCCGTGCTGGCCTTCATCCAGGTCCAGGCCGAGGCGCGGCTCACCCTCCCTTTCGATACGGACGGCGTGGTCATAAAGGTCCGCGATGCGGCGCTGCAGGCGGCCCTGGGCAGCACCGATCGCGTCCCACGTTGGGCCATCGCCTTCAAATACCCCGCAACTCAGGTCACGACGGTGGTCCACGCCATCACCTGGCAGGTGGGCCGCACGGGCAAGCTCACGCCGGTGGCAGAGCTGGAGCCGGTCTTCGTGGCGGGCTCCACGGTGAAGCGCGCGACCCTGCACAACGCGGACGAGGTGGAACGCCTGGGCCTCCGCCCCGGAATGCGCGTGTTCATCGAAAAGGGCGGCGAGGTCATCCCCAAGGTGGTGGCGGTGGTCCCCGGTCAGGAGGCCGCAGGTTTGCCCGCGGTGGTGGCGCCCACAGCCTGCCCAGTCTGCGGTGGCGCCGTAGGCAAGGAGGACGAAGGCGAAGTGGCCATCCGCTGCCTGAACCCCGAATGCCCCGCGAAATTCGAAGCGCGGCTGCTGCACCTGGGGTCCCGCAGTGCCCTGGACATCGAAGGTCTCGGCGACGCCGTGGTGGAACAGTTGGTCGCATCAGGGCGCTTTGCCCAGCCCTGGGAGATCTTCGCGATCCCGGGCTTTGAGGGCGGAGGACTGCCCTTCGTCGCGGGCCTGGAACGCCTGGCGGAGAAATCGGGCTTGAATTTGCTGGAGGCCCTGGCGGCCGCCAAGACCAAGCCTCTGGCCCGCTGGATCCACGCCCTGGGGATCCCGTTCGTCGGGGCCAAGACCTCCGAGCTGCTGGCCGAGGCCCATCCTTCGCTGGAGCAGCTTTGGTCCACCACCGAGGACCAGCTCCAGGCGGTCGAGGAAGTGGGACCCAAGGTTGCAAGGGCCGTCCGGGCTTTCGCGCAATTGCATCCCGACCTGCCCCCACGGCTCGGCGATCTGGGCATCCACCCCGAAGCGCCTCCACCGAGGGATTCCAGCCGCCTGCCCCTGGCCGGCCAGGTGGCGGTGGTGACTGGCACCCTGCCCACCCTAAGCCGGGAGGAGGCCGAGGGCCGCCTCAAGCGCCTGGGCGCGAAGGTGGCGGGTTCCGTGAGCGCCAAGACCACCGTGCTGGTGGCCGGTGAGAAGGCCGGTTCCAAGCTCGCCAAGGCCCAGGAATTGGGAATAGCGATCCGGAACGAGGCCTGGCTGCTGGATCAGTAACAAGCGCAACCGCAATTCAAAAAAGCTCCTGCTTCAACCAGGCGCTATGCTGGGGCCTCCATTCCAGTTCGAGCCCACATGAGATCCCGCATCGGAAAATTCGAAATTCAGCGGCGCTTGGGCGAAGGCGCCATGGGCGAGGTTTTCCTGGGCCGGGATCCCATCATCGGCCGGGAAGTGGCCATCAAGACCATCCGGCCCCAGGTGGCCACCGGCGAGGAGGCCCGGGAACGGTTCTACCGCGAGGCCCGCGCCGCAGGCACGCTGAACCATCCCAACCTCGTCACGGTCCATGAGTTCGGCGAAGACGACGGCACGCTGTTCCTGGCCATGGAGTACGTGCCCGGCCATGACCTCCAGGTGCTGCTGGTGGACCACGCGTTGTCGCGGCCCCAGATCCTCGAGATCGTCGCCCAGATCTGCGATGGCCTGGCCTACGCCCATGCGCGGGGGGTCATGCACCGCGACATCAAGCCCAGCAATATCCGCGTGGACTGGCACCACGGGCGGCCCTTCGTGAAGGTGATGGATTTCGGCATCGCCCGCATCGCCGGGGAATCGGGCCAGGGCATGACCGGTTCAGGCACCATCCTGGGCACCTTCGGCTATATGGCGCCGGAGTACATCCAATCCGGCATCCCCGATCCCCGGGCCGACATCTTCGCCTGCGGTGTGATCCTCTACGAGGCCCTGGCTGGAGAACGACCCTTCGCCGGCGACACCACCGCCACGGTGCTCTACCGCATCGTCCACCAGGAGCCGAAGCCCCTGGATCCGTCCCGGCTCTCAGGCATCAGCCCTGCGGTCCAGGGGATCCTGGATCAGGCCCTGGTGAAGGATCCGAGCAGGCGTTATCAGCGTCCCGAGGTCATGGCCGCCGCCCTGCGGGCCGCCAAGGATCCCGATTGGCAGGGGGGCGTCGCCATGGGGACGACCTCCTCGGCCTCCCCAGGCGCGGTGCCTGTGCCCACTTCCGCCAACGCCGGAGCCCAGCTGCCGACGGCGATAGTCACCAGCCTGGACCCCACCGTGAAATCCGCCTCGGCGGCCCGGGTTCCAGCTGCCACTACCCCCTCCTCGTCGAAACCATGGCTGTGGGCTGCCGGGCTGGCCACCTTAGCGGTCCTGGGGACCACAGGGGCATGGTACGGCCTGCACCCGCGTGGGGCTGAGTCCAAGCCGGCGTCACTGAGCGCCCAAATTCCACCGCCTCCGCCCTCTGCGGTTCCATCGGTACCCGTGGCGGCGCCACCCTCCAAAGTAGAGTCAATCAAAGCGGCACGACCTTCCCCATCTGAACCCCGGGAAAAGCCTAAGTCCGCGCCTGCCCCAGTCCTGGACCCTGTGGTCGAAGCGCCCCGGGAGGAACCTACCCCCCGGCAAGCGGAGCGGGCTGAAAGGCTTGAGCTCAACGAGGCGGCCGGAGAAATCGAGAACAAACCCGTCAAGGCCCATCGCGCCTTCCAGGAGCTCCAGCGCCAGGATCCCCAGAACGCCAAGGCCTATGCACTGGACATGGTGGCGCTCTACCACATGAATCATTACGGCGAGATGGTGGCCCTGCTGCACAGGGCCAGGGCCAACGGCGTGAACCCCCGCGCCTTCCGGACCTATCCCCGCTTCCGCGTGATGATGAAGGAAGAAGCCGCCGCGCACCGCATCCCCCAGGGGATCGCGGAACGGCTGAAACTGGCGGGGCATGATTCCGCTTCAGAGGAATAGCGCCGCTCAGGGATGGGAGGCTTCCTCGACACTGCGGATCCGCCAGCCATTCTTCGAGGCCTGCCACCGGATCAGATAACTGTGCCGGCCCATTTCCTCTGGCACCAGGCCGGTGCCCTTGGAGGTGATCACCAGGTCCACCGCCTGGGTGGCCTCGCTGTGCTGGATCTGCACGCGGTTGGCCAGCACGGTCACGCCGACCTTCTCCCGGCGCAGGAGGCCCATCAGATAGAGCCGGGCCGCCGCGCGATCCATGCCTTCGGGCCCCTGGAAGTCCGGCGCGAGCGCCGCTCCGGCTGCGCCCGCATCTCCTTTCTCCAAGGCCGCCACGCAGCGCGTGAAGGCCGCCTTGACCTGGGCTTCGGGGCTCTCTTGCCGGCAGGCCAGCAGGCTACAGATCGTCAATGTGATGCAGGGCATCCGGCGCATGCGCCTTATCCTAGAGGTTCCGCCGATCTCCGGCCCCCAGGGAATTCCATGACCTTGACCCAGCGCTTCGCCACCACCTGCATCCACGCGGGCCAGCACCCGGATCCCTACAGCGGCGCCATCATGACGCCGGTCTATTTCACCTCGACCTACATTCAGGAAGGCTTGAACCAGCACCGCGGCTTCGAGTACGCGCGCACCCGCAATCCCACCCGCGACGCGGTGGAAGGCAACCTCGCGGCTCTGGAGGGCGCTGACTTCGGCATCGCCTTCGCCTCGGGCCTGGCGGCGACCCAGGCCATCCTGGAACTGCTCTCAAGCGGTGATCACCTGGTGCTCGGCGACAACGTCTATGGCGGCACCTTCCGCCTGGTGGACAGGATCATGACGCGCTTCGGGCTGACCTACACCCAGGTGGACACGTCGGATCTGGCGGCTTTACGGGGGGCCATCCAGGCCAACACCAAGCTGGTGATGCTGGAGACGCCCACCAATCCGATGCTGGGCCTCACGGACATCGCGGCGGTGCGCAGCCTGCTTGGGGAGATGGGAACCGCCGCGCTGCTGGCGGTGGATAACACTTTCGCCACGCCCTTCAATCAACGGCCTCTGGAACTTGGCGCCGACCTGGTCTTCCACTCCACCACCAAATACCTGAACGGCCATAGCGACAGCATCGGCGGCGTGGCGGTCACGAATTCCGCGGACCTGAGCGAACGCTTGCACTTCATCCAAAACGCGGCGGGCGCCATTCTTTCGCCTATGGAAAGCTGGCTCATCTTGCGGGGCACCAAGACCTTGCATCTCCGCATGGAGCGCCACAACGCCAACGCCCTGGAGATCGCGCGCTGGCTGGAAGCTCGCACGGATCTGAAGGCCGTCTACTACCCGGGCCTGGAATCCCACCCGCAACATGATCTGGGGAAGCGGCAGATGCAGGGTTTCTCCGGCATCGTCAGCTTCGATACCGGTGATGCCCAACGCACCCGCCGCATGGCCTCGGCCTTCAAGATCTTCGCCCTGGCCGAAAGCCTGGGCGGCGTGGAGAGCCTGATCTGCCATCCCGTGTCCATGACCCATGGCAGCGTGCCCGAAGCCGACCGCGCCCGCCTGGGCATCACCGATTCCCTGCTCCGCCTCAGCGTGGGCGTGGAGGATGTCCATGATCTCCTCGAGGATCTGGAGCGGGCGCTGAAGGCATAGAGTCTTGGGGTTCAATAGGGATGCGGCCAGAGGCCGCGACTTTTCATTGAAAGACGCGCCGAAGGCGCCTCAAAATCGCCTCAGGCCTCAAGACCCAGGACCCTCAGGCTGGGACCAGGTCCTCCTCGTCCTTCTGCCGCTTGCGCAGGAAGTCATGGAGGGCGCCGTAGTCCACGGTGGCTCGGCGCTTTTCCCAGGGCGCGCTGCTGCGCCATAGGCCCACCATGTCCTCGGGACAGCCCACGCGCTCCCAGATGCTCTCGAGGATGATGGCCAGGGCTTCGCTGCTGAGCTCCGCCTGCAGGGCATCCTGGATGAGGGCTAGGCGCCACCGGTCCTGAGCCGCGGACCACCTTGTCCCGCCGGGACGGGGCAGCTTGCCGGTGCATTCACGGCAGGCCTCCCAGAGGCATTCCTCGAAGCGATCGAGGGCCTCGCCTTCGAGCCTCGTGAATCGCTCGGAGGCTTCGCCGTGGAAGCCATGGCTCACGGCCCAGGCCTGGATGTCCACCGGGCTCAATAGGCCGAAATCGTAGCCCACCACCATCTCGTTCCAGGTGATGGGTTCATTGGCGCGGGACTGGCGTTGCAGCAATGCCATCCAGTTGCTGATGTGCATTGAACACCTCCTCTGAACTGCCGGGGTCCTTCGTCCTGCATCAAGCGCCAGAGCGAACTGCCCGGAAGCGCGCGGACCACTTTGAAACCGTCCCTGTAGGATGGGTTCCCGTTGTGAAGGCCCTGTGCCCGCCCCTGGATATCGGCGCAACGGATCATGGAAATAGCTGTAACGCGAGGTGGGCCGCCACCCGCGCGCTCTCCCCAGCGCCCTCGAGGGTTGGGGCCAGTTCCATCACGTCCGCACCCACCCAGGGCGCGGCCCAGCGGTGGACGGGCTGTAGCAGGGCGATGAGCTCCATCACATTAAGGCCGCCGGGCACAGGTTCCGCCACCGCCGGACAGAAAGCCGGGTCCAAGACATCGAGATCCAGGGACACGTAGGCCGGCCCCTGCCCCACACGGGCGATGTCGCCCTGCAGCTGGGCCGCGAGCCGGCCGTCGCGGAGATCCCAGGGCGTCCACATGCGCACGCCCGCGTCCGCCAGGAAGGCCAGCTCCTCGCTCTCAAAGCGGGGCGCCCGCAGGCCGATCTGCACGGTGCGCCGGGGATCGATGAGGCCCTCGTCGAGGGCGGCCCGCACCCACGTCCCGTGGTGGTAGGCCGTGCCCCAAGCCTCGCCGCTGCCCGCATCCGGATGCGCGTCGAAGTGGAGGAGGCCCAAGCGGCCATGCTTCCGCCAATGGGCCCGCAGGGCGCCCAGGGTCAGCAGGTGGTCTCCCCCGAGCACCAGCGTCCGCGCTCCTCGCCCGATCCACGCCGTCACGGCCTCCTGCACGGCTATCAGTGCTTCTTCGATGTTGAAAGGGCGCGTGGGGATATTGCCGCCATCCACCCAATCCAGGGCCGCGCAGCCCCGAACGATTTCATCCGTGCCATTGCCTTGCAGCCGCAGGGGCATGGGCAATCGGCCCAAGCCCAGGCTCGCAGCGCGCAAGGCCCAGGGGCCCATACGCGCGCCCGGGCGGTTCAGCACGCCGCCATCAAAGGGCGCGCCGAGCACCACGCCCGGGACTTCCGTGGGTTCGAGTTGGAGGGGTAGGCCCAGAAACGGTGTGAGGCCCGTGCGCAGGCCCTGAAGCAGGAGATCGGGAGTCACGGGCGCCTCAGTTCGAATGCGGATCAAGATGGGTGCGAAGGGCCCTCAGCCAGGCGTCTTCATCGCCGGAAGACGAAATCACGGGGCCGGGGTGGACCACCACCCGGGTCCGCCTGGCCCGGCAGAGGGCCTGGATGTGCGGTGGCAATGAGGCCTCGCCGATCCATGGGTAATGGGCATCAGGGCTCTCTAAACGCAGGGGCAGCACGCTCAGCCCCAACCGGAAGGCCGCCCGCAGTCCCCCCTCATAAATCGGAGCCAACCCACTCCCGCTCGTCGTGGTGCCTTCTGGGAAAAGCAGAAAAGGTGCACCGGTACGCCAATGCCGGATGAGCTCGAGCACGGCCGCGGCGCGATGCGCGGGATCCTCCCGATCCACGAACTGGAGGCCGGCCCGGCGGGCGTGACGGCCCAGCAACGGGTAGTCAGCCACCTCGGATTTGGCCAAGGTTCCCATGGGGCGCTGGGCCATGAGGACCATGGGGTCCAGCCAACTGAGATGGTTGGCGACCCAGAGCTGCACTCCCCCAGTCAGAGGCGCGGCGAATTCGACCTCCACATGGAGTGCGCGCAACAGGTTCTGCGACCAGCGGCTTAGCACGGAGGCCGGGTCGGCCGCGCGACCTAGCCGCGGCAGGATGTAAGCGGTGGCGCCAAGCGCCTCCGCCCAGGCCCAGAGGGTGCGGGGATGCCAGGCTGCGTTCAGTCCATCGAGCTCAGTCGGAACGGCTCCGCTCGCCCAGCCTGTTGCGGGCAGGCTCTCCATCGTTCTCACGACACGAGCCGGAGTCGGGTGTACCGGGCCCGCGCGCGGTCGAGGTCGGCTTTGGTGATGGCGGACCAGAGGCGGTGGTCGCCCCGGTGGTAGTAGTCGTCCACTTCGCGCACCACCCGGGCGCCCAGGGCGTTGTGGACACTGCGGGCATCCAGGTTGCCCGGCTCCACCAGGAAGCGGCACTCAGCCATGTCCTCCTGGAACAATTTCCCCAACATCGCGCGGATGAGCAGGTAGTTGACCTTGCCCTTCTGGTAGTCGGGATGTACCGCCAGGGTGGCGCAGTAGGCCACCTT
>JANXPB010000062.1 GCA_025357545.1 Holophagaceae bacterium | reverse complement strand
CTGAACAATGCGATCACACCCGGCAGCGCTCCCAAGTTCCCCGCAGAGCCACTAACCGGTTCCCGGCACATGATGGACCGTCCAGTGGGTCGCTGGTCGGAATTCAAGCGGGTGGTTCGAAGCGGCGCGAAAATCATCGTGCTCAAACAGGACTGCAGCGGGTGCCACGATCCCCACGGCCGGGATCCGGGAAAGCTAAGGGCGAATGCCTTCGATTCCAGGGGGAGCTTGATTGGAGCAAAGGCCACCTTCGTGGCCCAAATCTGTTTCGGATGCCACGCAGGCCCAGAGGCCGCACCCCTCATGCAATCCGACTCTGATATCGGGCAGCTCTTCAGCAAGGGCAATGCATCGAGCCACGTCATCGGCCGGACGGCTTCCGAGCGGTCGGACCTGCCGAGCCTTCGGGCCACCGAATTCAAGGGGCGGCTGGATTGCACATCGTGCCACGACAACTCCGATCCGGCAGGGCCGAAGGGCCCTCATCTTTCATCATTCCCATTGCTGCTCAAAGCCAACTACAGCCGGGAGCGGGATGCGGGGCTGGGCCTTCGATCCGATGATCTCTGCTACACCTGCCACAACAAAGCTTCCATCGAATCCAACCAATCCTTTCCTTTGCATCGGGAACACCTGAGCGGGTTCACGCGGGTCAGAATGAGCGTGGGACAACTGGGCATGGATCGCTCTGATGGCTCCCTGCCGGTGGCCGGGTCCATCCGCGATGCGAAGCCCGGCCGGGGTGGCAACTTCATGGCAGGTTTCGGCCAGCCCACGCCCTGCGCCACCTGTCACGATCCCCATGGATCGAAGAGCAATCCGTCACTGATCAAGTTCGACCGCTCAGTTGTGACCCCATCCTCAGTGGGAGGAGTGGAATTTATAAAGCGTGGGCTGGGTCACGGCACCTGCACGCTGAATTGCCATGGCTTCGACCACGTTCAGACAAGGTACTGAATCGGGAACGGCACAGCGCCGGTCCAGGTCAAGAAGCAGAGAACTTCCCAGCTAAGGAATCCAATCATGCAAACCCAACCAAAACCGTATGGCAACGCCGCCCGCGCGGGTTCGATGCTGCTGGCCGGAATGTTGCTCATTACGCTCTCGGGCCTGAGTTGCGACAAACCCGCTAAGCCGGTCGCCAAAATCGCAGGCAATTGGGTAGGGCAGCCCCAGTGGCAGGCTTACCTGAGGGGTGCTCTGTCCTCCACTTCTGCCGAAGCCCTGCATGGGCTAGTTCGGCGAGAGGTGGCATGGGAGCAGTCCGGGGCGAGGGGGCTGCTCAGTGGCGAGGAATGGGAGAGCTTCCTCAAGACCAGCCGCCGGGCCATTCTGGCCCGGGCCTACTTGAATACCCTACCGGGCGAGGTGCCGTTCACGGAAGCTCAGGCCAAGGCCCATTTCATCTCCTCGGCGGAAGAGCGGCATGTCCTGCATGTGCTATGCAAGACCAAGCCGGAAGCTGAAAGGGCATTTTCCCGGATCAAACTGGGTGGTCCATTCGAAAAGATTGCGGATGCCCTTTCCAAGGATCCTTCCGTGGTCCGGAACCATGGAGACCTTGGATGGATCAAGCGAGGAAGGATGGTCCCGCCCTTCGAAGATGCCGTGTTCGCACTCAAGGTTGGTGAAGTTGCCGGGCCCTTCGAGACTGAGTTTGGGTGGCACGTGGCGCAAGTGCGGGAGATCAAACCCCCAACAGATGAGGATTTCTCCCGCAGCAAAGGCAGCATCATGCGGGAGATGGCCGATGCCACTCAGGCCATGAAGCGGCCCGGAGCGGTAAATCCGCTGCAAACGGAATTTCCTTTGGTGCTGGACAAGGATGTGCTCGGATTTGATCGCACCACCGTCCCAGCGCCGGGGGATGAACAGCGGGTGGCAGGTCGAGTCGGCGGAGCGACCATCTCGCTTAAAGAGCTGAAACAATTCATGGGCGACTATCTGCGGGTTTCTGGAGCCAGCCATGGCCTTGGTCCCGAAACCAAGGGGAAGTTCATGGAATTGATCGCCGATGATATTCGGCTGGCGCTGGCCGCAGAGAAGGCTGGGGTGGACAAGCGCCCGGAAGTTCAAGCAGAAATATGGGAAGCGCAGCGACGGGCCGCGTTCGGTGCCTTCTCCAAGACCTACCTTGTGGCCTTGAAGGTGCCCGATCTGGAGTTGAAGGCCCACTATGACTCGCATCCCGAAAGGTTCGGCGGACCCGGCGCTGTGAAGCTGAACCTGCTGGCGGTGGATCAACCGACCGTGGCAGACCTCGCCATGGCGGATGCGAAAAAGGGCGTGCCCTGGAAGACCCTGTTCGAAAAGTATGCGAATAAAGCTTCCACGGGTGCTTGGGATGCCGGATGGGTGGAGGTGGAAAAATTGCAAACCATCCTGCCCAAGGAAGCCATCCAGGCAATGCTGAACCGGCCTCTGGATCGCCCCATCGGACCCGTTCCGGGACCTGAGGGGCTCATGCTCTTCAAAGTGCTTGAGCGAAAACCTGGGCCGATCATGGCATTTAATTCTTGCCGAGAGGCTGTCCGCGAGGACTACTTGAAGGATCGCGGTGCAGGGCTTGTGGACGAATACCTCGGCACAGAAGGACGGAAAGGGATTTCCCTCAAGGAGTTTCCCGAGAACGCCTCGATCCAGAAGGAGCCCTGACCATGTCCCCCGAAATCGAGCCTTGGCAGGGCGAATCTGCTGGTTCAAGAGTGCTCGCTGGAACGGAACGGGGCCTTGTCCTTGCGACAGCCTGCCTTTGCGGTGCCGCCGTGATGGAAATCGAGGTGCTCGGGGCCAGGGTCGTGAGCCCATGGTTTGGTGTGAGTCTTTTTGTGTGGACCTCGCTCATCACCGTGACCTTGCTGGCCCTGGCCGGGGGCTACTTCCTCGGGGGGCGCTTGGCGGACCGGCGGGGCACGGTCCGGACGCTGGCCTTCGCCGTGGGGGCTGCGGGGCTTCTTCTGCTCTTGGTGCCGCTCCTGCGCTCGCCGGTGCTCCAGTTCAGCGCGAAGGCCGGCATTCGCGGGGGCGCCCTGCTCTCGGCCTTGATCCTATTTGGGGCGCCCCTCACCCTGCTCGGCATGGTGACGCCCTTCGTGGTGAAGCTCTTCCTCCGGGACATGCTCGAGACCGGAAGAACAGTAGGACGGTTGTCTGCACTCTCTACGGTGGGCAGCTTCTTGGGCACGGTGGCGACCGGGTTCTGGCTGATTCCCTCCTTCCACGTGGACCAGATCGCGGGAGGGAGCGCCCTGGTCCTTCTGCTGCTTTCAGGTGTGCTGCTCAGCACCAGCC
>JANXPB010000192.1 GCA_025357545.1 Holophagaceae bacterium | reverse complement strand
TGGAGGCTGCTCTGAAGCAGATCGAAGGATGGCGGCCAAGGACCCCGGCCACAGGCCGACGCGCTGGATGCTGCTCTGAAGCAGATCGAAGGATGACGGCCAAGGACCCCGGCCACAGGCCGACGCGCTGGATGCTGCTCTGAAGCAGATCGAAGGATGACGGCCAAGGACCTCGGCCACAGGCCGACGCGCTGGATGCTGCTCTGAAGCAGATCGAAGGATGGCGGCCAAGGACCCCGGCCACAGGCCGACGCGCTGGATGCTGCTCTGAAGCAGATCGAAGGATGACGGCCAAGGACCCCGGCCACAGGCCGACGCGATGGGCGCTGCTGCTTGGCCCTACCGCGGTCCGTTACGGACCCTGCACTGAAAGTTGATTCGACTCGGATGGTATGGCGGGGAGGATGAAATGGTCGGCCGTCCGACCACGTGGACTGGGCCTCTGGTCGTCACTTCCTGCCGGGCTGAATGTTGGTGGCGAAGGAGGGCTTGGCGGTGGCCCAGACAGGCAGGTTGGATCAGGAAACTTCCTCGGGACCCACCACGTCTTCAGGCCTGAGGAACCGCCAGGCCAGGGCCTGGTCCTGCTTGTCCACGCTCTCCTGGAGAGCGGTTTCGCAACGATGGAGGGCCATGCGCAATTGCGGGTCGTCCAGCTCCGTCTCCCAGAAGGTGCCCCCCATGGCGATTTCGCCGATGCGCTCACGGAGGCGGCCCACGAGGATCTGCGCCCCGTGCTGCCCCGTGTGTGGGAGCAGCAATAGAAAGCGGTCCCGCCCAAGATCCACCAGCAGGTCCTCACCCCTCAGGGATTCGGCGCACTCCTTCAGCACCTTGCGCCGCCGTGGCGATTCCGGCCAGTGCCACATCACCACGCCCATGGGCTCCCCCCGGCGCTTGGCCATGAACAGGTTGGCCCGCAGCCAGACTTCCAGGTAACGCTGATTCGGCAGCCCCGATGTGGGACTGTTGAGAGCGCTGTCCTCCACCACCGCTGAGGTCAGGTCCAGGCTGTCGCGGGTTAGCCGAAGCTCATGCTTCAAGGCTTCGACTTCCAGGGTCCGGCTCAGCAGGTTGGCCACGGCGTTCACCAAGGCGATGGCACTGCGGGAGAAGATCCGGGGCTCGCCATGCTGGACGCTCAGCACCCCAATCGTGCGGCCACCCTCGCGCAGGGCCGTCCCGATGTAGGAACGGATCCCCAAATCCAGATGCCCCGGTTCGTTCCGCCACTGAGGTTCCGCCGCCGCATCCCGGATCACCAGGGTGCGGTTTGGTCGTTCCAGGACCTTTGGACAGAAACTCGATTCTGGCGAGTGCAGCGTGTCCCCCATGCTGGGGTGCACCGCCTCTGCCCACCAAAAGGCCTCCAGCCCCAGATCCGTGAGCCGCACCATCACCGCGCGATCCACCCCGAGCTGTTTCACCAGGAGATTCAGGCAATTGTCGAAGAGTTGGGTGGCATCCAGCGTGGCCTTCTCCAGAATGGAGCCCAGCGCATTGAGGTGGTTTTCTGCCTCGTCAGGAACTTCTCGTCCCAGGCCCACCTTCACGGCCTTGGATTCTGGATCCATGCGCACTCCTGAAAATGGGTTCCCGCCGCCTGCTCGTCTTGGATATTAGATCCTTTGATGCCGGACAACACAGTGATGTTGAAGGAAAAAATAAGACTTTGTGCCCGTGGATTTTGTGCTGATCGCGCCTTACCCGGTTGGGGATGCAGACAAAGGATAGAAGTGAACCCTGCATTGCAAACAATCAGGGTGGTTTGCGGGCGTCGATTCCTTCGATGCAGAGTTGAGGTCAGCGGCGGTCAGACTGGCCTGTACCCAGAGTTAAGAGCCCCAACCCTTCGATCCGTGGAAGCGAATCACTCATCGAGTTGGCCTTCCACCTGAATTTGACGCCGTAACCCTTCGATCTGCTGAAGAGAAGCACCCACCGCGTCGGCCTGCGGCCGACATAAGGGGCCGTTACAGAACAGCCGGAAAAGCGCTGGCTGTTCCGTAACGGCCCCTAACATGGGAAGATGGCTCTCTGCGGCCCCGGGGAGGGGCCTTGGACGGAGGTTGATGTTGGACACGCCGACACTGATTCGGGTCGCGCTGGAAGCCCTGGGAGCCGAGCGCCAGGAACAGCTTCCCGCCTTGGGCCCCGACGAGCTGAAGCGGATGTACGGGATCATGCACATGGGCCGGGTGCTGGATGACAAGGCGCCCAACTACCTGAAGCAGGCCATCGGCTGGTCCTACCACGCGCCCGCCGCCGGGCACGACGGCATCCAGCTGGCCTTGGGCTTGAGTTTCCGTGCCGGGAAGGACTACCTGTTCCCCTATTACCGGGACATGCTCACCTGCCTGGCCGGTGGCCTGACCCCTCTGGAAATCATCCTCAACGGCATCTCCAAGGCCGCGGACGTGGCCAGTGGCGGGCGCCACATGTCCAACCACTTCGCCAAGCCCGAGCTCGGCATCCAGAACGTGTCGAGCCTCACGGGCAACCACACCCAGCACGCGGTGGGGCTGGCCCGGGCGGTGAAGCACTACAAGTCCGACGCAATCGTGTTCAGCAGCCAGGGTGAAAGTTCCCTGTCCGAGGGCTACTGCTACGAATCCATCAACGGCGCCGACCGGGAGAAGCTCCCGGTGATTTTCGTGGTGCAGGACAACGGCTATGGCATCTCCGTGCCCAAGGCCGACCAGACCGCCAATGAACATGCCTGCGACAACTTCACCGGCTTTCCCAACCTGAAGATCCTGCGGGCCGATGGCCTGGACGTGATGGATTCCCTTCGCGCCATGAAAGCGGCGGTGGAGTTTGTGCGGACTGGGGGCGGCCCCGCCATGGTCTATGCCACCTGCGTGCGCATTGGAGCCCACTCCAATTCCGACAAGCAGGAGTGGTACCGGGATGAGGCGGAACTTGCGGCAGCCAAGGCGGCGGACCCGCTGCCCCGCTTCCGGAAATACTGCCTGGAACACGGACTGGCGGAAGCGGATCTCGCGGTTCTGGAAGCCGCCAACGTGGCCGCCTACAACGAGGCCTCGGACCTGGCCATCAAAAGCGCCGACCCGAAACCGGAGAGCATCTTCGACTTCGTCGTTCCTGAGGGCTGGATTTCTGAGCAATATCCAGACGGAACCCACCAGGACAGCGGCGAAGCCCTCACCCTCATCCAGGCCCTGAATCAGACCCTCAAAGAAGAATTCCGCGCCAACCCCGATACTTTCATCTGGGGCCAGGACATGGCCAACAAGGAAAAGGGCGGCATCTTCAACGTCTCGAAGGGCATGCAACAGGAATTCGGCATCGGACGCGTCTTCAACGCCCCCATCGCCGAGGATTTCATCGTCGGCACCGCCAACGGGTTCTCCCGCTTTGATGACAAAATCCGCGTGGTGGTGGAAGGCGCCGAATTCGCCGACTACATCTGGCCCGCGGCGGAACAGATCGTCGAGAGCAGCCATGAATACTGGCGCACCAATGGCAAGTTCGCGCCGAACGTGACGGTGCGCCTGGCTTCCGGCGGCTACATCGGCGGCGGCCTCTACCATTCCCAGAACGTCGAGGGTTGGCTCACCACCCTGCCGGGCCTCCGCGTGGTGGTGCCGGCCTTCGCGGACGACGCCGCCGGGCTCCTGCGCACGGCTATGCGAAGCCGGGGAATGACCCTCTACCTCGAACCCAAATTCCTCTACAACTCGCGATTGGCCCAAAGCCCGGTCCCCAAGGACTTCGCCGTGCCATTCGGAAAGGCCCGGGTGCGGCGGGTTGGCACGGACCTCACGGTCCTGGCCTATGGCACGCCGGTGCACTTCGCCCTGGAGGCCGCCAAGAAGCTTGAAGCCGAAGACCGGAGCGTCGAGGTCATCGACCTGCGCAGCCTCTCGCCCCTGGATACGGAGACGATCTTCGCTTCGGTGAAGAAGACCCACCGGGTGCTCATCGCCCATGAGGACAAGGTCTTCGGCGGCTTTGGCGGGGAATTGGCAGCCCAGGTGGCCAGCGAATGCTTCGCCTGGCTCGACGCCCCGGTGGAGCGCGTGGGCTCCACCTTCACGCCCGTCGGCTTCAACCGCATTCTGGAGCGGGCCACGCTCCCCAACACGGATCGAGTGTTGGCGGGGATGAAAAAGGTGCTGGGGTTCTGAAGGGTCGGGGCACCGGAAGGCGGCCGGAACAAGTGTCGGCAAGCCCCCTTTGAACTGGTCTAGCGGGGAATAGCGGAAGTGGTCCAAGACCCTTCGAGCGCCAAGGCTACAGTTCAGGGTATTCCTCAACCGGCGGCGGTTCAGTGCGGTCCCCGTGTCGAGTTTTCCTTTGGAGCACCCATGCGATCCGCCAAACCACTCCTTTTGCTCAGCCCTTCCATGTTGGCATTCCTTCTCGCCTGCAGCGGCGGGGGCTCCAATTACACGTCCCAGCCGGCCCCCACCCCGACCGTGACTGATGTCTACGTCGTTGGCTACGAATCCACTGGAACGAAAGGTGTCGCCAAGGTCTGGAAGAACGGCGTGGCCACCGTCCTCACGGATGGGACGAAGGACGCCGTGGGCTACTCCGTGGTGGTATCTCCTTCTGGCGATGTCTATGCCCTGGGGAGGGAAGCCACCGCCGCTGGCACGCCGGTCATCGCAAAGGTCTGGAAGAATGGCGTGGCCTCTTCCTTGACAGACGGCGGTAACAACGCCCAAGCCTACACCCTGCGGCTTTCTGGGGCTGACGTCTATGCTGCGGGCTACGAATCCAATGGAACGAAATTGGTCGCCAAAGTCTGGAAGAATGGCGTTGCCACGACCCTCAGCGATGGAACCAAGAGTGCTCTGGGTTTCGGCTTGAGGCTGGCCGGCAATGACGTTTATGTCGCGGGCAACGAATCCAACGGAACTGTTGGTGTCGCCAAGGTCTGGAAGAATGGCGTCGCCACCACGCTCACCGATGGCGCGCGGGATGCATTCGCGTATGGTTTGGCCCTGTCCGGGAACGATGTCTATGCCGCAGGTTACGAATCCAATGGACTGAAAGATGTCGCCAAGGTCTGGAAGAATGGCACCGCCACGTCGCTGACAGACGGTAGCAACCACGCCTATGCCCTCACTACGGAACTGTCCGGGAACGATGTCTATGCTGTGGGCTACGAATCCAATGGAACGAAAAATATCGCCAAAGTCTGGAAGAACGGCGTTGCCACACCACTATCGGATGGAAGCAAGGAAGCCGTCGCCTACACCCTGGGCCTATCCGGTGGCGATGTCTACGTGGTGGGCTACGAATCCAATGGAACGAAATTGGTCGCCAAGGTCTGGAAGAATGGCGTGGCCACGTCCCTCACCGATGGAAGCAACGATGCCATTGCCCGAGGGATCTTCATCAATGTTCATTAGGAACCATTTCGGAATCGCCCGTGCGAGGCTCCACGGAGCCTGAACGTACCGAATGCCCTGGGCAGTCATTCCGCAACTCGTGTGGTTCACTTTCATGGCGACAATCAACGGCCTGATTTTCGAGTCCGTAAAACTCCGTGTCCTCCGTGGCCGAACCCCTCGGCCGCGGAACCACCCGAGGTTTTTATAAGCCACGGATTGTACGGATACACACGGATTTTTTACCCAAAAGGGCGCGCCACCGCCGTCTCGAAAATGCGCATGTGTCCGCTAGGGTTCAGCGATCCTCGGCGTCCCCTGGGCCTCTGTGGGGAACTTCTTTTTGCTTCGGACCCGGTGCCAAACACCCGGCGTCGAAGGCGATTTTACCCTTGGTGATCTTCAGGAATCGCCGTAGCAAATAGCAGAGCGCCTTTGATCCCCGGCTCCCGTTAGTATTCCCATCAGGGATTCTGTTCATGCCGCTTGTTTCTGGACGCCTTCTTGATGGCCGATATGAAGTGCTATGTCCCTTGGGTTCCGGGGGCATGGGCGAGGTCTACAAGGCGAAGGATCATCGGCTGGGCCGCGAGGTGGCCATCAAGGTGCTGCCGGAAAAAATGGCCCAGCAGCCCGAGGCTCTTGCCCGTTTCGAGTGGGAGGCCCGGGTCCTCGCGGCCCTCTCCCACCCCAACATCCGGGCCATCCACGACCTGGCGAAGGAGGGCCAGCTCGGCTTCGCGGTGATGGAGTACCTCGAAGGTCTGACCTTGCGCCAACGGCTGGAGGCGGGTCCGCTCAGCCTGGATGAATCCCTGGCGGTGGCTACCGACATCGCCGAGGGGCTGGCTGCGGCTCACGCCAAGGGCGTCATCCACCGGGACCTCAAACCCGAGAACATCTTCTTCACCACCGCCGGGCCGGTGAAGATTCTGGACTTTGGCCTGGCCCGCATGGAAGAGCGCCTGGCCGCCGAACGGCAGGTGCCGGTGCGACCCCTGGAAACCCAGCCGGGGCTCGTGATGGGGACCGCCAGCTACATGGCTCCGGAGCAGGTGCGGGGCGAGGTGCTGGACGCTCGCTGCGATGTCTTCGCCTTCGGGTGTTTGTTCCAGGAAATGCTCACCGGGGAGCGGGTCTTCCAAGGCGAGAGCATCGCGGAAATCGTGGCGTCGGTGCTCAAGGACGACCCGGGGCCACTGTCTGCGAACCACCCTGAGGTGCCGCCCGCGGTGGCGGCCCTGGTGGAGGGTTGCCTGGAGAAGGATCTGTGGCGGCGTCTGCAAGGGATGAAAGAAGTGGCCGTGGCGCTGCGGGTCCTGCGGTCGGGGCCTGTGAGCAGCCCCCAGGTCCTGCTTGGGTCCTCCTTCCGCTCAGGATCCCAGCATCAGGCTGATCTCACGGAAGCCATCCCCAGCCAGGGACTCCTGCGGAATCAAGCCAGCCAGGGGCGGCCCGAGGGAACCCGCCTGCTCCGGGCCCTGGCGAAGCTATGGCCCTTCCGCACCAAGGCCATCCGCTCCCTGGCGGTATTGCCCTTCACCAACGCGTCGGGCGATCCCAGCGCCGAGTACCTGGGCGATGGCATCGCCGAGAGCCTGATCGAGCGGCTCTCCCGGGTGCCCGACCTCCGCATCGCGTCCTGGAGCGCGGCCTCGCGCTTCAAGCAGCCGGATCTGGATTTGCAGGCCGTGGGCCGGGAGTTGCAGGTGCGCGCCTTGCTCACAGGCCGCGTGAGTCATCGCGGCAGGGAGCTCACCGTAAGCGCGGAGTTGGTGGATGCCCGTTCCCGCAGCCATCTCTGGGGCGAGAAGTACCACCGCAATTTCTCCGACATCCTGGGGCTCCAGCAGGAGATCTCCACACGCATCGCCGAGAAGCTGCGCGCGAAACTCAGTGGTGAAGTGCAGGCCCAGTTGGCCAAAGCCCCCACCGAGGACCCGGAGGCCTACCAGCTCTACCTCAAGGGACGCCACGCCTGGCGCAAGCGTACGGCCGAAGCCCTTCAGAAAGCCGTGGAGCATTTCCAGGCGGCCATCGACCGCGACCCCGACTATGCCTTGGCTTACGCGGGACTGGCGGATGCCTACGCGCTACTCTCCTTCCTAGTGGGCGTCATGGCGCCCGTGGATGCGCTGCCCCGGGCCAAGGCCGCGGCGGAACGGGCCCTGGATCTGGATCCCGGCTTGGCGGACGCTTATGCCTCCATGGGGATGATCCTGGAATCCTTCGAGTGGGATTGGACCGGCGCCGAACGCTGCCACCGGCGCGCCCTGCAGTTGGCGCCGGCCAATGCGAACCTCCACCACCGGCTGGGGATGCACCTGCTCTACCGCGCCCGCTTCGACGAGGCGCTGGCCTGCTTCACCCAAGCCCATGCCCTGGACCCGCTGGCGCCGCTCTTCCACGTGGGGCAGGGCCTGCCCCACTACTTTCGCCATTCCGGGGAGGAAGCTGTGGCGGAATTCCGGCGGGCCATCGTGCTGGCGCCGCAGTTCCTCATCGCCCACCTGATGCTGGGCCTGGCACTGGTGCAGGAGGCCGCTTTCAAAGAAGCCATCGCCTCCTTCCAGGCGGCCAACGCCATCGCCCCTACGCCGGATGGCCTCGCCATGCTGGGCTATGCCCTGGGCCGCTCTGGGAATATGGAGGGAGCCCAGGAACTCTTGCTTAAGCTCAAGCAGATGGGGGCCACGCGGTACGTGTCCGCCTATGGCCTGGCAGTGCTCCACCTGGGCTTGGGCGACCGGGAGCGGGCCCTGGCCCACCTGGAACTGGCGGTGCAGCAGCGCTGCGAACTGCTGGTCTACCTGGGCATCGATCCGCGGCTGGAGGAGCTGCGCGGGGACAAGCGCTTCATGGATATCCGAAGGCGGGTGCTGGGGCCTTCCTAAAGCGCCAGTCACGCCCTCGGCCTGGCGAATGGCGGGCAGCCTGCGTACTTTCGCTCGGTCAGGTCACAGCCAATGCCAGGGCTCCGCCCGCGCCTTTGGCGATAGGCTGGGCGGACCTTAAGCCTTACTCAGGGCCTGTTTGTAGGCGTGGGTGATGGCTTCGGCGATCTCGCCGGGTTCGCGGCCCAGGAAATCCGTGCGCTGGAGCAGGTGCAGCAGCTGGCCGTCCTTCAGGATCGCGGCCTGGGGGGAGCTGGGGGCGGCGCCTTCGAAGTATTCCCGCGCGGCCCGGGTGGCTTCCTGCTCCATCCCCGCGAAGACCGTGACTAGGTGGTCGAATTTCAGCCCCGGATCCTTCAGGGCCAAGGCCACGCCCGGGCGGGCGCCGGCGGCGGCGCAGCCACAGACGCTGTTCACCACCAGCAGTGTGGTGCCGGGCCGCTCCAGGGCCTGCTCCACGGCAGGGGCAGCCATCAGGTGTTCGAAGCCAATTTGGGTGAGCTCTTCGCGCATGGGTGCGACCATGTGTTCGGGATAGTTGGACATCTGGGGGGCACTCCTGGGTCTATTCTACCCCAGGGCCGAACCGACGGCCGGGGCCGGAACCGCTGACAGTGTTGCAAGAGCCCGCCATACTGGCTGTTTAGGGGTTTTCGTGAAGATCCTGGTGATGGGCGGCTCGCTTCGGAAGGCTTCGCTGAATCGGCGGTTGCTGGGACATCTCGTCCGGTTGCTGGAAGGCCGCGGCCATGGCGTGATCGCCCTGGAAGGTGAGGCCCTGCGCCTGCCGCTCTACGACGCCGACCTGGCCGTGCCCGACTCCGCCAAACCGCTGCATGATTCCATGGCCTGGGCCGAGGGTCTGGTCCTCGTGTCGCCGGAATACAACGCCGGGATCCCGCCCCACCTCAAGAATGCCGTGGACTGGGTGTCCACCCTGAAGCCCAATCCCTGGCCCAATCTGCCGGTGCTGCTCTGCTCCGCGAGTCCCGGCGCTCTGGGGGGAGCCAGGGCGGCCATCACCTGGCGATCCACGCTGGCCAACCTGGGCGCCATCGCCCTCCCGGCGAACCTCGCCATTCCCCACGCCAACACGAACCTCGCCGAGGATGGCACCCCCACGGATCCCCGCAGCCAGGCGGCGCTGCAGAGCGCGCTGGACGCTTTTCTTGACCTGGCCGCGAAACTCGGCACCCACAGCCATTCTTAGGAGCCGTGCCAAAATGGCCTGGGCGGTTCTACTGCTTATCCAGTGGCCATGAAGTCCAGTCCGCCAAGGCCGTGTTCACAGTGATTAGGTGTTCAAGCATTTTTGAAGTTACGGCTCTAATCGAAGCCCTTCGTCCTTGGAGTAAACCATGAAGGATTTTTTCAAGTCACTCTTCGCCTCGCTGTTGGCCCTCGGGATTTTCTGCGGGGTCATCTTCGTGTTCCTCATCGCCATGGCCGCTGCGGGAGGAACCAAAGCCACGGTGCCCGACAAGGCCGTGCTGGTCTTCGACCTGAGCACCAACATCCCTGATTCCGCCCGGGAATCCGGACCCGGCGAGGCCCTGCAGCAGGCGTTGAGCAGGCGGGAAAACGCCCTGCCGCTCTACTCGCTCATCAAGGCGTTGGACCGCGCCGCCAAGGACAGCCGCATCTCGGCCCTCTACCTCACGGGCAATCCGCAATCCTCAGGTTATGGCTCCGGCCCCGCGGCGCTGAAGGAATTGAAAGAGGCGATCCTACGCTTCAAGGCCAGTGGCAAGCCTGTGATGGCCTACAACCTGGGCTGGGGCAAGAAGGCCTATTACTTATGCGCGGGCACCGGCAAGGTCATCGTCAACCCCTTCGGCGAGATGGAGTTGACGGGCCTGGCTTCGGAGCCGATGTTCTTCGGCGGTGCTTTCCAGAAATACGGTATCGAGGTACAGGTCACGCGGGTGGGCAAATACAAGAGCGCCGTGGAGCCCTTCGTGCTCGAGAAGATGAGCGACGCCAACCGCGAGCAGATC
>JANXPB010000036.1 GCA_025357545.1 Holophagaceae bacterium | reverse complement strand
CAACCTGGTGTTCCCCTCCATGCGGGCCGTCGAGGACCGCTTGGAACTGGCCCTCAAGACCATCGGAGACAATCCCAAATCCCTCCGGCCGGTAGTCGCCTATCCATGGCTGATAGACCTATTATGAACGCAACTTGGTATTAGATGCGCGCGCCCTTGGAATCCAGGGCCACGTAATCCCAGCCGCCTTCACCCCCGGCCTTCAGGCTACGCAGCACCATGAAGGTCGGGGGCGCTGGGGCCTTGGGTTTCGCCTCGGCGGTGGGATGACTGGGCAGAGCAAATGAGAGCAGGAAGGGCGCGAGGATGGGCATGGGCACTCCAACGTGGGTCTCCAGGGTAATCAGAACTGAGCGGCCCCGCGGCCCCATGACAGGATTGTCATCGAACTTTCCAACAGCTGTGGGTGCATCGGCGGGATGCTTTGCGGTGAAGGGCTGCCCTCTCTCGCCTGGCTGACCGCTCCCCGTATTCATCGGAGTTCCTCCATGACCCGCCTCATTTCCACTCTCTGCGCGCTCCTGCTCCTGGCCCCCACGGCCGCCCAAGCCCAGGCGGGCCCATCTCCCGGAAAGAGATTCCACCCGCCGTGCTCGCGGCCTTTGAAAAGGCCTATCCCAAGGCCACCCTCACGCGCGCGATGCAGGAAAAGAAGGCTGGCCGAGTCACCTTCGAACTCGAGAGCTTGGCTGGGACCATTGGCCGGGGCCTTCAGTATCGGGCGGAGGGGACGGTCCTCGAAATTGACGAGGCCCTGGCCAACCTGATCTCCAATGCCCTGAAGCCACGCCGTCAGGGGGGGAAATCCGGGTGGCCATCCAAATCTCGCATGGGATCACGGACCTGAGCGTGCGGGACACCGGACGCGGCATCGCCCCGGAAGAGTTGCTGCGCATCCTGGATCGCTTCTACCGCACTCGGGAAGCCCTGGACCGCAAGCAGCCCGGCACCGGACTGGGGCTGGCCATCGTCAAGTCCATCGCGCTTCTGCATGGGGGCTCAGTTTCAATTCTCAGCCAACCCGAGAAGGGGACCACGGCCTCGGTGCCGATTCCGGTGTGAGCTGACGCAGCAGACGGAACACGGGCGGCACTCGCTAGATGGCATCCCCCGCCATCCATCCTCGAGCTTCAAGGCCATCCAGCCTCGCGGCCACCGCATCCCGGGCCTTCAAGCCATGGACCGGCAGCACGAGCACGTCCCCATCCCGAGTCCAGCGGAGGAGCGAGAGCACCGCCGCCTCCTCGGCTAGCACTACCCGCAGCCGATCCGCCGCCAGGCCGCGGGCCACGAGTTCCTGCTGCAGGATGCCAGGCACTTCACCGGGCTGCCTGCCCCGCAGGAAGCCTTCGAGATCCTTCAACACCAGCAAATCCGGTTGGAAGCTCGCCGCCATGGCCGCCAGGTCCCGGATGGCCTGGTCCTCCCGGTTCCCGGCCTGGCCCAAAAGCAGGCCCAGCCGACCTGGCCCGCGGCTTGGCGTGGCCACTTTAAGCAGACCTGACAGGCCTTCCGGATTGTGGGCGTAGTCCATGAAGATTGTGATGCCCCCGAAGCGCCAGGTCTCCAGCCTCCCTGGATTGTCCTGGCGGGAGGCGCCGAAGGCGGCGAGTACGGCAGCGATGGTCGCAGGGGCAATGCCGAGACCCGCCGCCGCCAAGGCCGCCCCGGCGAGGTTCGAGCTGTTGTAGGCAGCGTGGCCACCGGCGCTCAGGGGCATGGCAGCGATGGTGCCGAGATCGTGGACATCCCCTTTCCAGTGGAGCAGCAGGCGGCCGGCCCGCACGCCACACGTCGCGCCGCCGGTGGCGCGATGGAGGACGAGCCGGGGCTGGTCGTCGTCCAGGGAGAACCACCCGATGCCGCAGGCCAGGTTCGTTGCGCGGGCGGCTAGCTGGCCATCGTCGGCGTTGAGGACCAGAAGGCCATTGGGTGCCACCGCCTTCGCCACCACGAGCTTTGCGTCTGCCAAGTCCTCCAGGGAATGGATTCCATACTCCCCGAAGTGGTCGGGGCTGACGTTGGTCACCAGGGCCACCTCCGCCTGGCGCACCGGCAGCCCCCGCCGCAGGATCCCCCCTCGGGCGGTCTCCAGAATGGCGATCTCGACGCGGGTGTCCCGCAGAACGGCCCTCGCCCCGCCGGGACCGGAATAGTCACCGGATTCCACCAGTTCACCCGCCACGTAGATGCCGTCGGTGCAGGTATTCCCCGGGGTCAGGCCATGGGCCCCGGCCATGGCGGCCAGCAGGCGCACGGTGGTGGTCTTGCCGTTGGAGCCCGTCACTAGGGCCGTGGGGATGCCGTGGAGCCGGTCCCAGGGAACTTCCCCCGAGACAGGCAAAGCCGCCATGGGCCAAGTTCGGTGGCCGGATCCCGCTCCGAGGGAAAGGGTTGTCTCGTCCAGGAGGGCCGGCAGGTTCTGGCGGTGCGCTTCCTGGAGCAGCGCCCGCAGATCCGGCCGGGCCTCCGCGGCGGCCAAGGCGCGCAGCGTGGCCAGCGCCGATGCCTCGTCCCCTACTGCTGCGTGCCCGGGTGCGAAGGACCGTTGAAAAGCAGAACCGGCAACCTCTTCCAGCGCGTGTTGCCAGGCCCACTCGTTGACTTCCGTCGCCGTGAAGAGCTGGTCCTCGGGGGCCGCGAAGGCCAGGGTGGCGCCGCTCGAATGGATCCGTGCGGTCACGGGGCCTGCAGGCCAGCCCAAGGCTCTGCGCAGGGTCTCGATGAGCAGCGCCCACCGGCTGAGCGCCGCTGCCAGACCGGCCCCCGGCAAGGGCGCCTCTAGCACCGCGCCGCAGGAGCCAAAAAACAGGTTCGGCCCCGTGAGACGGCGGCTGTCTTCGAAGGGAATGGAGAGGGTGCCGCTCAGTCTTCACTCTCCCGGGCGAAGCGCACGCCGCGTTCGTCCCGAATGAGGCCCTCCATGTCGTGGACCGCTTCCTCCGTGGGCGTGGCCGGCGCCTGAGCCATGGCCTCGATCGCCATGGACACCGAGGCCTTGGCGGGTGGAGTGCCTTCGGGCCTGAATTTGATGACCTGCTTCCACGAGCGGGTCAGGGCATCGGCGAAGATCAGCAACAGGTCGCCGGACCGGCCCATGCGCAAGGCTGCGTCGATGGCCGCCTGCTCGTCGGGGATGATGCTGATGGCTTCAAGGGGAACGTCCTTGGCCTGGAGGGCCTTGGCCAGGATCCGGGGCACCGCGTCGCCGTCCCTGCCGCGCAGGCCGTCGTCCCGGCGGCAAATATAGTGATCGAAGCGGCCCGCCACGGCCTCGGCGATGGCCACCAGATCTTCATCCCGGCGGTCGCCGGGGCCCGCCAGCACGATGATGCGGCGGCCGGTCACGTCCAGAGCGCAGGCCAGATCCGCCATGACGCCCACCGCATGGGCGTTGTGGCCGTAGTCGAAGATCACTTTGAAGGGATGCTCGTCGAAAACGTTCATGCGCCCGGGCGCCTGGAAGAAGGTGGTGTCGAAGGTGCGCAACCCCATGCGGATGGCGTCCAGCTTCAGCCCCAGGGAATAGGCCATGGCCGCCGCGAACATGGCGTTCTGCACATTGTGGAGGGCGCGGCCCTCCATGGTGGCGGGCACCAGGTGCGTCCATAGCAGCGGAATGTGGCTGCCATGGTCGTAGAGGGTGATCATCTGCCCGTTGACGCCGGCCTCCAGGGCGCAGGCGCGGCCCCCGGCCCGGATGTGCTCCCGCACTAGCGCGTGCTGGGGATTCATGGTCACGTAGCAGAGGGTCTTGGCCTCGGTGTAGGCGGACATCTTCACGACGTGGGGATCGTCGGCGTTGAGCACCGCGCAGTCCTGGGCCACCTCAACGACGATGCGCTTCAGCTCCGCCAGCTGCTCCAGGGTGTCGATGCCCTTCATGCCCAGGTGGTCCGCCTGCACGTTGAGGACAGCCCCCACATTCACGAAGGGAACCCCCATGCCCGCCCGCAGCAGGCCCCCCCGGGCGATCTCCAGCACCGCGATGTCGATATGGGGATCCGAAAGCACCATCCGCGTGGCCACGGGGCCTGTCATGTCGCCTTCCACCGTGCGCTGGCCGTCGATGTAGACACCATCCGTCGTCGTGAGCCCCGGCGTGTGGCCCGCCATCTTGGTGATGTGGGCCAGCATCCGGGCGGTGGTGGTCTTGCCGTTGGTGCCGGTGAGGGCGGCCACAGGCACCCGTGAGGCCGTGCCCAGGGGGAAGAGCATGTCGATGACGGGGCCCGCCGCGTCCCTGGGGGTGCCTTCGCTGGGGGCCACGTGCATGCGGAAACCCGGCGCCGCATTCACTTCGCAGATGGCGCCGCCGACGGTGCGGTAGCTCTCGGTGATGTCGGGGCTCAGGAAATCCACGCCGCCCACGTCCAGCCCGATGGCGCGGATGGCACGGGTGGCCATGTCGCGGTTGTCCGGGTGGATCACATCGGTGACATCCGTGGCGGTGCCGCCGGTGCTGAGGTTTGCGGTGGACCTCAAGGGGACGATCTGGCGTTCCGGCGGCACCGAGGCTGCGGTGAAGTCCTGGCGGGCCAGCATCAGCTCCGCCTGGGCGTCCAGCACCAGGCGGGTGAGCACCTTCTCGTGGCCGACACCCCGGCGGGGGTCCTTGTTCACGAGGTCCACCAGTTCCTTCACGGTATGGATCCCATCGCCCACCACGTGGCCTGGCGTGCGGCGGGTGGCGGCCACCAGCTCGCCGTTCACCACCAGCAGGCGGTGGTCGTCGCCCTCGACAAACGTTTCCACGATCACCGAGCGGCTGTGCTCCCGGGCCGCTTGATAGCCCTTCCGCACTTCCTCATCGGTGGTGAGGCGGATGGAGATGCCCCTGCCGTGATTGCCGTTGTAGGGCTTCGTTACTACTGGAAAGCTCATGCGCCGCGCCGCATGCACCGCCGCGTCCTCGGACTGCGCCAGCTCCTGGCGGGGCACCGGGAGGCCCAGGCTGGAAAGGATCTTGTTGGTCTCCTCTTTGTCGCTGGCCAGTTCCACGGCGATGTGGGAAGTCTTGCCGGTCACGGTGGCCTGGATGCGCTGCTGGTATTTGCCGTGGCCGAGCTGGACCAGGGATTGCTCGTTCAGGCGCATCCAGGGGATGTTCCGGTCTTCGGCCGCGTGCACCAGGGAGGCCGTAGAAGGGCCCAGGGCACGGCGTTGCGCGTAGCGGATGTACTCGTCCCGGGCCGCCTCCCAGGCCCAGCCTGCGGGCACGCTGCGCTCGGGCCGGATGTCACCTGGCAGCAGGGAGCAGAGCAGGCGCATGGCCAGTTCCCCCGCCTCGATTCCCTCTTCTTTCTGGGCGTATTCGTAGACCACCGTGTACACGCCATCGCGGCCCGTGCCGCGGGTCTTGCCGAAGGTCACCTGCTCGCCCGCCACGTTCTGCAATTCGATGGCCACGTGCTCCAGGACATGGCCCATCCAGGTGCCCTCGTCCTCGCGCATGCGGCGCACGAAACCGCCGGGCTCGCCGTAGCTGCAGCCGTGCTCCTGGAGGCCCGGGAGCGCCTCCACCAGGGCGTCGATGAAGCCGCTGCCCAGCCGCGCGGTGGGCCACGCCTCCAGCGCCTCCAGGTCCAGCTCCAGGCGGATGACCGGGAAATGGGCGTAGAGGGAAGGGCCGACGTAGACGGATCGGTCGAGGATGCGCATGAGGCTTTCCTTATCCGGCTTGCTGGAATGGGCGTGGCAAGAATTTTACCCCGCTGCGGTGAAGTGCGCGCGTCTTGAAATCTGGCCGGTGGGATTGAATCCTGAGTCCTGAGGTTCGGTACTGATGCGGCCACAGCCCGCGCTATTCCCGGTGCGCCTTTGGCGCTGCCAGATTGCCCCAGGACTCGCGACCCAGGACCCAAGATTTGAGACGCGATCGTCCACCTGAAGCCCGGGAATCAGTTGCTGGCCTTGGCCCAGGAGCGGGCGTCGGGGCCGGGGAAGGCCTTGCGGGTGCGGAGATTGAAGGACGCACCGGCCACCAGGATGTGGATGGTGAGGCCGAGCATGCAGATGGGCTGTCCGGGATCGGTGTCGTCCAGGCCTGAGTATTCGATGTTGGCGGCGTCCACCACGGTGATGCCGCCCTTGCCTTCGACTTCCAGCAGGTTGTCGGGGCCGATGAAGGCGGCGGTGTCCTCGTCCAGGCCAAGGCCCACGGAGAAGGGGTTGAAGGCCAGCGCCGAGAGCAGGCGGCCCAGGCGGTCCCGCTGGCGAAAATGCTGGTCGATGATGAAGCGGTTGGTAAGCCCCAGGCCCGGCGCCAGGCTCACGCAGCCCAAAGTGGGCACGGCGCCTTCTTCCCCGAAGGCGATCATGTGTTCGCTCAGGAAGCTGGCTCCCGCAGAAGTCCCCGCAGTGTGCACGCCCCGGGCGTTGAGGCTCCGCACCAGCTTGGCCACGGGGGTGCCGCCCAGAATCGTCGTGAGGCGCAGCTGGTTGCCGCCGGTGAAGAAGACACCTGTGGCGGCTTCGAGGCGTGCCAGCCGGCCCTTCTCGAAACAGTCCCGCCGGGTGTCGAAATCCAGGGCCTTCACCCGCCCTGCACCCAGCTCCGAAAAAAGGGCTTCGTAGCGGGCGCCGGTGTCTTTGAGGCGGCTGGCGGTGGGGATCACCACAATGTCGGCGTTGGGTCCGCCGCAGAGCGCCACGAAGCGCTTCAGGATGCGGGGATCGTGTTCCTTCTCCTCGGCCCCGCCGATGGGAATGATGAAGCCGCGCTCGCCGCCCTCGGGCACCCTGCTTGGACTCATGGACTATCGCTCCTCGAACATGCCGCGTCGCAGGGCCACACCTGAACGGACGAACCAGGCCCCCCCCAGTATCACATCCTCGGCGCCAGGTGAGGCACTGGCCGACCCCAGGACCACCAGATCCGCGTCGCCGCCCACGCGGATGCGGCCTTTCTCCGGTAGGCGCAGCAAGTCCGCGACGTTGGAAGTGAAGGCCGGCAGCACGCGTTCCAGGGGCTCGCCAGCAGCGACCAGTTCCAGAAGGGTCTCCAGCAATGAACCCGGAGAGCCCACGCCCATGCGGGTGATGTGGCCTTCGCCATCAAAGTGGGGCAGGCAGCCGCCGCCGTCGGAGCTGACGGTCACCCGCTCCGCAGGCACGTCGCTCGCAAGGAAGCGCCGCAAGCCCTCGGCGGCGGTCCAGGCGTCTTCGCCTGCTTCCACCGGGAAAGCCGTCAGATCAATGGTGCAGCCCGACCGGGCCAGCTCGAGGGCTTCCTCAAATAGGGCCCGGCGGCGGTTCACATGGGTGGGATGAAAGACCCGGGGTGGAAGTTCGCTCGTGGCGAGGGCCTCTCGGATCAGCGCCAGGCCTCGGGGCCCATTGCCCAGGTGGAGGTGCAGGAGGCCGGCCTTACCCGTCAAAAGACCGCCAATATGGGCATCCGAGGCGATGCGGAGAAATTCATCCAGGGTGGGCTGGCTGGAGCGGTGATCGGAGAGGGCCAATTCCCCCACACCCAGAATGCTGTCCACGAACGCGATGTCATCACGCACATTTCCGGTGAGGGTCAGCGGCGGCACGGGATAGCCG
>JANXPB010000029.1 GCA_025357545.1 Holophagaceae bacterium | reverse complement strand
GGCTCACCACCTTGCTGGTGCCCGTAACCGAGCCCACGCCGTTGTCGATGCTGAGGCTCGTGGCGCCCGTCACCGTCCAGCTCAGGGTGCTGCTCTGGCCCACGGTGATGGCGGCGGGCGTGGCGATGAAGGCGGAGATGGTGGGCGGTTGCGGCACGGCATTCACGGTGACGTTGGCTTCGCCGAACTTGCTGGGATCCACGGCACTGGTGGCGCGGACGATGGCCGATCCTGGGTTGGCGGGCGCCATGAACAAGCCTGTGGAAGTGATGCTCCCAGCGCTGGTGGTCCAGGTCACCGAATGGTTGGGCGTGCCGGTCACCTGGGCCATGAACGTGCGGCTTTCGCCGGTGAGCAGGGTTGCCGAGGCCGGTGCGACCGCCACAGAGATCTGCCCTGCGTGGCGCACAGTGATGGTGCAGCGGGCCTTCAGGTTGGGATCCACAGCGCTCGTCAACAGAGCGTGATAGACGCCACTGGTTTCGGGGGCCTGGTAGCGGGCCAAGGCGAGCCCAAAGATGGAGCCCTGAGCGGTGATGCTGCCTGCCCCTGCCCCTTCTTCCATGGACCAGCGCAGTTCTGTGGGGCTGGCACCGTAGCCCAACAGCATCGCAGCGCGGCCCGTGGAAAGGGTCATGGCGCGCGGTGAGATGAAGAGCGTTGGCGTCGCAGGCGCGGCCAGGCCGGCGGAGGGATCGTCCTCCACGAACACCTGGACCTGACCAGTGGCAGAGGGGTTGGCCAGACTGGTGGCCGTCAGGGTCAAGGGACCACGGACCGAGGGCGCCGTGAAGATGCCGTCGGACGTCACCTGACCAGCCGAAGCGGACCAGGTCACATCCTGGTTGGTGGCACCGTCCACCGCGGCAAGCAGCTTGGCCTGGCCCTGGGTCGTGAGGGTAAAGGCTTCGGGGCCACCCAGCACCGTGACCGTGGGAAGGGGCGTCGGCGTTGGGTTTCCGTTGGATCCCGAGGAACCACCTCCGCATCCCAGGAAGGCCGCGAACAGCAAGGGGAGAAGGCGGCGGACGGCGGTTTTCATGGGGGCTCCCTGGGAATCGGCTAGGCGTATGAAGGAATTGGCAGATTGGCTAGGGTTTCGGAATGCAATGGGCGGCCCAGCAGGGCCTTGCGGCCAGGTCTTGGTCGTCCAGAGGTCGCTTCGCCCTTTCAATCGGGCCGTTGAGCCGGACGAACGGTTCCGCGCCTCCTTTTGACGACCTCCCCGCTCGCCGTAGCCCTTTCCCGTTCCAATCGGAGTACCGGAGGCCGTGGGTCATCCGTGGAGTGTCCAGCGGCGAGGGGGGAGGAAGGACACTTCAGGTTCTCGGAGGAAGATCCCAGAATGTCCAGGGCCAGCATCCGCCCGGTATCCGGGCAATGCCTGCCCCATTGCGTTCAGGGCCTTCCGATGGTCCATTTTCCTGGGCGAACGGCGCGCTGGAGCGGACGAAAGTTATCCCGGGTTCAGCCTGCGGTTTGTGCGCCTGGTGCGTAGTTCTAAGATGAGCGGCTCGTGGCATCACCCGGCGCCTCCACGAGGAGCCGTGCATGTGAATGGCGATCATCGCGGAGGAAGCGCAACTGTTTGATGTTGTTTGGGAGACCCAGCTAGCGCGAGGAAGGTCAAACGGGTCGAGGTTGCTTGTGATATGCACCCATCGCGTCGGCCTGCGGCCGACATTAAGATGCCTTGGTGAATCGCCAGCGCATTTCTGGCGGTTCAATTAGGGCTCTTTATACCCTTGGGGTGAAAGGATCTGTAACACCCCAACCAGAACAGCGCTGGTTGGGGCGTAACGGTTCCTAAAGCCCCAACCGCTCTTTCAGGTGGTGAGCGGCGTTGCGGCTGGCTTCCAGTTCGACGCCGTCGGCCAGGAGCACCGCCTTGCGCCCGGTGGGCAGGGTGCGCAGACCCAGCACGGCATCGGGGCGTAGCATGAGATTGCGTTGGATGCGCAGGAAGGCCACGTTCGGGAAGGCTGTTTCCACATCGCTGAGGCTGGTCCAGCCACAGCGGAATTTTTTCCCGCCGGCCCAGGCCCACACCACCTGGTCGATGACTTCGAAATAAGCCACGCGCTTGAGTTCCAGCAGCAGCTTGCCATCGCCCGCTTTGACCGGGAAGCGCGTGGAAGCGCTGGCGGCGCTTGGGCTCGGGACTTCGGCCTTCCGCACCTCGCTGCCTTCCAACCGGGCCAAGGTCTTGGCCAGGCGCTCGGCGGTGACAGGCTTGACGAGGTAATCAGAGGCCTGGTGTTCGAAGGCGGCCACGGCATGTTCGGCATTGGCGGTGACGAAGATGACCGGCGGGCCGTCCCGCAGCTCCGCCAGCAATTCCATGCCTGATGGCCCCGGCAGGGCGATGTCGAGAAATAGCGCGTCGAGTTCCTGGCCTTTGCGCAGCCACGTCAGCAGCTGGTGGCCGTCCTCCAGTTCCGCGAGCACCTCGCAGCCCGCCTCGCGCAACAGGCGGCCCAGGCGCAAGCGCGCCACGGGTTCATCGTCGACCAGAGCAATACGGAGGGACATGGCTCTAAGAATGCTTGGTTCGCTGCCCGCACTCAACCCCGCGTTGAGGGCAAGGCATATTCGGCCCGTTCGGCCGGGCGGGGTTTGTGTTATCCATGAGCATGTTCAAGCTGGACCAGCGACCGTGGTGGCGCGGCCTCCCTGCGATGCCGGCGCTCTGCATCACCCTTCAGGCCCTCCTCGGCACCAGCGTCCCGGCCTCGGCCCAGGGCGCGGGGACCGTTGGCTTCCAGGCCTATGGACCCGAACAAGGCTTGACGAATTTCGCCGTGACGGCCCTGCAGCAGGACGACCGGGGCTTCCTGTGGGTCGGCACAGAAGACGGCCTGTTCCGGTTCGGCGGTGCACGGTTCGAACGCTTCGGCTTGGAACAGGGCCTGGCCCGGCCCGGGGTCACCCACCTGGCCCGGGATGGCGCCGGGGGACTGCTGGCGGGCACCGACCGCGGACTCTTCGCCTTTGATGGCACCAGTTTCAACCGTGTGGAGCTACCCGGTTCCACCGGCGCCGTCCGAGCCCTCGCCGCGGTGGGCGGCAGCGCCTGGGTCGCCACTACCGAAGGCTTCTATGCGGGCTCCGTGACCAAGGGTTTCCGGTCGGCGGTGGGCTGGACGGCGGCTCCGCCCACCGCCCTTTCCGTGGATGCCTCGGGCCTCCTGGCGGTGTCGGGCACCGAACTCTGGATGCTGGATGGCAGCCGCTGGCGGACCGCCGCAGTTCTGCCGGAACTGCAGGGGGAGCGGGCCTTCTCGTTGCTGAAGGACAACTCCGGAATGATCTGGATCCGCAGCCGCAGCCATCTTTTGCGAGGGCGCGAAGGCGCTGCCTTCGAGGATCTGACACGGCGGATCGCCGGCTCCGCTCCCTCTGAAGGACAGCTGAGGCTGGATTCGCGGGGGCGTGTGTACCTCCCCACCACCTTAGGCCTGGTGAGAGTCGAGCCTGGGGGTTTCATGCCCCTGCGCCCGGATCCTGGCGTCAGTTTCGGATTCTGCCGCCAGGTCTTCGTGGACCGCGAGGATGGCCTTTGGGTGGCGGGCGAACAACTCTTCCGGGCGCTTGGGCAGGGCGCCTGGAGCTCCTACCGCAGCCGGGAGGGTCTGCCCGCCAACCTGGTGTGGAGCCTGCTCCGCGATCCACAGGGCGTCCTCTGGGCCGCCACCAGCCGCGGAGTGGCGAAGGCCTCGGAGAGTGGCTTCCAGCCCTTCCCAGCGCAGCTCCCGCCGGGCCCCCTCGTTCTGGCCCTCGGCCCCGACGGCCGCATCTGGGCCGGGGGCCGGGATGGGGCTTCGCTCTACGCGTGGGACCCAGTGGGCCGGGCTTTCGCGCAGATCCGCGTCAAAGGCTTGGGTGACGGCGACACCACGGTGCGGAGCCTCTGCTGCGATCGCGCCGGAGGGTTGTGGGCGGTCACCAGCAACGGTGGCCTGCGCTCGATCCACACCGGGGCCTCGGGGCAACTGGAGGCCGAGCCGGTGGCCTTGCCCAGCGGCACTCCCCAGGAGGTCTTCTGGGCGGTGGCCGAGGATGCCCAGGGGCGGCTCTGGGTCGGTGGTAGCGAGGGCCTGGCGGTGCTCGAGGATGGCCGCTGGCGCCGCTTCACCCGGGAAAATGGTCTGCGGGAAAACGAAATCCGCTGCGTCGCCGCCTCCCCGGGCGGGGCGGTGTGGGTCGCCTACGGCCGGGCCCTGGGCGCCACGAAACTCTCGCTGGGTTCCGAGGCCTTGCAGGTGATGGAGCACGTGGCCGAGGAGCGCGGCCTGGCGCATGTGCGGATCAATTCTTTGGCCTGCGATCCCCATGGCGCGCTGTGGCTGGGCACCGCCCAGGGCGTGGCACGCTGGGATGGCAAGCTGCTGGATGGCTTCGGCAAGCTGGATGGCCTGCCTGGGGAGGAGTGCCTTGCGGGGGCGCTGTTCTGCGATGGCAATGACGTGTGGGTGGGCACCAGCGCAGGCCTGGGACGCTTCCACGCCGAGGGCGAGGGAGGCGCGCTTCAGGCACCGGCCACGCTGCTGAACGAGGCGCGTTTCGGCCCCCGCGATGCGGTGTCCCGCTTTGACGAGCTGCTGCGCATCCCCCACGACCGCCGCTCCCTGGAGATCCGTTTCACGGCCATGTCCTTTCTCAATCCTGCCAAGGTGCGTTATCAAGTGCGCCTGCTGGATTTCCAGAACGAGTGGCGCGACATCGCCACGCCGCAGGTGAACTACGCGGGCTTGCCCCCGGGGGTCTACCGCTTCGAGGTTCGGAGCCGCGCCGGCGCTTCGTCCTGGGGGCCGCCGGCCCGCATGTACTTCCGCGTGCTGGGGCCGTGGTGGAGCAGTGGCTGGGCCTTCGCGGGCTATGCAGTGGCGGCCCTGGCGCTGCTCTATGCGGCCGTGCGCATCAGGACTCGCGTGCTGCGCACCAAGAACCAGGCCCTGGCGGACCTGGTGCGGGCGCAGACCGAAGAGATCCAGACCGCCCTGGATCAGGCCGAGCGCGCCAACACCGCCAAGAGCGAATTCCTCGCAGTCATGAGCCATGAGTTGCGCACGCCCATGCACGCCATCCTGGGCATGACGGACCTGCTGCTGGATTCCTCCCTCAACCGGGAGCAGCGCGACAGTGCCCAGAGCATCCGCCGGGCGGGGCAGGCGCTGCTCTCGATCCTGAACGACATCCTGGATTTCTCGAAGATCGAGGCGGAGAAGGTGGCGCTGCGGGAGGTGCCTCTGGACTTGCGGGGCCTCTGTGAGGACCTGATGGACCTCCTGAGCGTCAGCGCCCAGGAAAAGGGCCTGGAGCTGGTGCTGCGCTTCGAGCCTGCTGCCAATCCCGAATACTTGGGCGACCCCGAGCGTATCCGCCAGGTGCTGCTGAACCTGCTGGGCAATGCCATCAAGTTCACCGAGACGGGCTTCGTGCAGCTCACCGTGCGGGTCACCGACCAGCAGGCGGACCGTCACGCGCTGATGCTGTCAGTGGTGGACAGCGGCCCGGGCATTCCCCTCGACAAGCAGACCAAGCTCTTTGAGAAATTCAGCCAGGCCGATACCAGCATCACCCGGCGCTTTGGCGGCACGGGCCTGGGGCTCGCCATCAGCAAACGGCTGGTGGAGGCCATGGGTGGCGCCATTGGCCTGGACAGCGAAGCTGGGCGCGGGTCGACGTTCTGGTTCACCCTCAGCCTCAAACCCGCCGGCGGGGTCGAGGAGGCGGAAGACAGCTTCCCGCCGGAATTCCGCGTGCTGGTGGTGGACGATCTGGCGGAGAGCGCCAATGCCCTCTTCGATGCGCTGTGGCGCTGGGGCCTGGAAGCCAGCCTCGCCAGCAGCGGCCCCGAGGCCCTGGAGGACATCCTGCTGTCCAAGGCGCGCGGCACGCCCTACGACCTGGTGCTGCTGGACGAGGATATGCCGGGCATGGGCGGCTGGGAATTGGCGCGGACCCTGCGCGCCGAGCACCCTGAAGCCCAGTCCATGCTCGTGCTCATGTGCCCCATGCACCAGCCCCGGGAAGTGTGGGCGCTGCGGGCCGCGGGCTTCAGTGCCATGCTCCGCAAACCCATCTTCGCCTTCGAATTGTGGGAGCTGGTGGAAGCGGCCATCGCCAGGGCCGGCACGGGCCAGACCGGTTGGTTCGGTGGCGAGAGCGAGGCCGAAGACGAAGTCCCCGTGGGCGTCGGCGCACAGGCTCTGGCGGGCCGCCGCATCCTGGTGGCCGAGGACAATCCTTTGAATCAGCACGTGGCGCTGCGCCTGCTCAAATCCATGGGCGCCGTGGTGACCCTCGCCACCACCGGCACCGAGGCCGTGGAGCAGATGGCCAAGGGGGGGTTCGACCTGGTCCTGATGGATGGCCAGATGCCTGAGATGGACGGCCTCCAGGCGGCCCGCGCCATCCGCGCGAGTGGCAGCCTGGTTCCCATCGTGGCCATGACCGCCCACGCTCTGCAGGGTGACCGCGAACGCTTCCTGAAATCCGGCATGGACGACCTGCTGACTAAGCCCTTCGGCCGGGACGAGCTGCGGGACGCCATCCTGCGGCACCTGGAGCCCCCGCCCGAATCGGCCCCGCCCGCGACCGGGGCGATCCACGAGGACCTTCACGAGGATGCGGGCGAGGTGGCGCTTTCGCCCTCGGGCGAACCCCTTGCGCCCGCGGAGGATGCCGGTGCAACCACCCAGATGCCCCAGCAGATCCCGCCCACGGATTATCGCCAGCCCATCGACAAGGTGGCGCTGCTCCACTCCATCCACGCCGAGGACCGGGACGGCCTGCGGGAGCTGCTGGTGATGTTCCGGGCCCACGCGCCGGGACGTCTGGCGGAGATCCGCGCAGCGCTGAAAGAGGGCGACGCCAAGGCCCTGAAGGCCGCCGCCCACGCCCTCTGCGGCAGCGCGGCTTATGTCTACGCGCGGCCCGTCAAGGACATCGCCGCCCGCATGGAGGAACTGGCCACCGGGCAGCACATCCTCCAGGCGGCGGTTTTCCTGCCGGAACTGGAGGCCGCCTTCGCCGCCGCCGAAGCCGCCCTCAACGAGATGGAGGCGAGACTGGCGCGGTGAGCCCGGGGTATCAGAAGGGATGGCCGGTGAAATAGAACACGTATCCTGGGCTTTCCCTTGTCTCCATGCGTCCCCGGGTTTAAAAAGCTTTTTGCCGGGGACGCACGGGGATTTACGGGGGCGGTTTCAAGTACCAAGTGCAACGGGTTTGGGTGGATTGGACCAGAAGGCCTGGAAATCAAAAGCGCCTTTTGGAAGGAAAAGTTCAGCGGGGCATTTCCACCCGAGGGATTTCCTCGGGCGGACCTTCAGGGTCCAGGCGATGGTATCGAGTTCATCCTGCGTGTAGACGCTTAGGTCTGAGCCCTTGGGCAAGTAGTCGCGGAGCAGGCCATTGGTGTTCTCGTTGATGCCGCGTTCCCACGGGCTGTGGGGGTGGGCGAAGGAAACCGTCATGCCGGTGTCTGGTGAAAAG
>JANXPB010000185.1 GCA_025357545.1 Holophagaceae bacterium | reverse complement strand
TTTCGCCCTGCAGCACGGGATTGAAGATGCGGAACCAGGGCTGGGCGTCGCAGCCGCAACCGGCGCTCCACTGCCAGCCGGCGTTGTTGGCGGCCCAATCGCCATCGGTGAGCCATTGCATGTAGTGGGCTTCGCCCCGCTGATAGGTGATCAACAAATGTTTTGTGAGAAAGCTGGCGGCGATCATCCGCGCGCGATTGTGCACGAAGCCCGTGGCCAGCAGCTGCCGCGCCGCCGCGTCCACCACCGGATAGCCCGTGTGGCCTTGGCGCCACGCGATCCAGGCGGATTCATCCTCACGCCAGGGAAAGCCTTCGAAATCCTTTCGAAAGGGTTCCGTCAACAGGTTCGGGCGGTGCCACAGCAGGTGGTGGGCGAATTCCCGCCACACCAATTCGTTCAAGTAGGTTCGGATGCCTTCGCCCCCTTCATCCGAGGCCGCGCGCCAAAGCGTGCGCACGGAAAGGACACCGAATTTCAGGTCCGCCGAAAGGCGCGAGGACCCATCCAAGTCCATGCGATTGCGATCCTGGTCATAGCGATGGAGGGGCGCTCCTAGGAAGGTTTTCATCCGCTGCCTCGCGGCCTTCTCGCCGCCCGGCTGGAGCAAGGGATTGGGCGGGATGCCCAGGGCTTGAAGCGTCGGGATTTGGACTTCGTCCGCCTCCAGGTCCGATGGAATCGGCGGCAGAGATTTCGGCGCGGATAAGGGGGCCGCGATATGGGCGTCGCGGAAAAAGGCCTTGGCGAAGGGCGTGAACACGCCGAACATCGAGCCGCTTTGATTGAGGATTGAGCCTGCAGGAGCCAGGGTCTCGCCTTCATGGAGATCGAAGGGAATCCCCAGTCGCTCCAAAGCGGCTTTGATGCGGCGATCCCTTTCGATGCCGAAGGGTTCGCTCCACCGGTGGGCGGCCACTCGGTCCACTTTCCACTTTTCAGCCAAGCGCGGAATCAGGTCCACGCTGCGGCCCTCCACCACCAACAATCGAGAGCCCAGGTGCGCGAGGTTCGCCGCGAGGCTGTGCAGGGATTCCAGCAGGAACTGCATGCGATGAGGCAAGGCCCGGGCCCGTTCGGGCGCAAAGAAAAAGGGATCCAGCACAAAGACCGGAATGACCTCGCCCATAGCCAGAGCTTCGCGTAGCGGTGAATGGTCCGCCACACGAAGGTCTTTGCCCCGGAACCACAGCAGCGTGCGCATGCCTTGAGACTAGTGGCGCGGCCCGTGGTCCGCACGAATCAATTCTGGACAGCGGAGCCGCAGGTCCAACTTCAACACGGTTTCCTTCTCACAGGGGCCGTAGTCTTGAGTTGAGAGTTAAGAGTCATTCTTGTGGCGCCTCCGGCGCACCGTGGGGAAAGTCGCGCCCTCCGGGAAGCAACGCATGCATTGCTTCCTCCTCGAACTTCTAAACTCTCGACTCTCGACTCTCAACTAAGTAATTCGTATTGGAGCCAAGGGGGACTCTCTAAAGCGCCGCCCAGTCCGTGCCCACCGCGGGTGCGTCGCCGTAGTTGGTTTCGATTTGCGCGAGCTGCAGCTTGCCGCTGGCGTCGTCATTCACGGCCTGCCACTTGGTGTAGGCGTCGATGACCCAGACGCCGCTTTCGCGGGTGCCGTTGCCGGACCAGCCGTTGCCACCAAAGGGCAGGTGGGCCTCGGCGCCAGTAGTGCTGTTGTTGATGCTGCTCATGCCCGCGCTGATGCCGTTTTTAAAGCGTTCGACGTACTGGCGGTTTTGCGTGTAGATGGCGCTGGACAGGCCGTAGGGCGTACCGTTGGCGTGGGCCATGGCATCGTCGAAATCCTTGACCGTCACGAAATTCACCGTGGGGCCGAAGGTCTCATTTTGGAAAAGGCCCATGTCCTTGGTGACGTTGTCCCAGACCGCCGGCTGCATGTAGGTGCCGTGGGCGATATCGCCCTTCACGCGAGCATCGCGGTTGGCTTCGGTCCATTGCGCGCCGCCGGAAAGCAG
>JANXPB010000231.1 GCA_025357545.1 Holophagaceae bacterium | reverse complement strand
CCAATTGGACCCAGTTGCTGGAATCCATCGACCATACCCTCTTCATTCCACCCAACACCACCTACTCCTACAAGAGCACCTGGAAGCTGGATACGGGCATGGTCTTCTCGGCGGGATCGCACCCCCGCATCACGGTCTATGTGGGGGACGCCGCGGTGACACCCAGCAATTTCGAGTTCTACGCATCCGGGTACTACACGGCCTATTGAGCCAGCCCAGCAAGAAATCTCGTGGCCCTGGCATCCAGCCGGGGCCTCGATCATTTCGGCGGGTGCTCCAGGAATTGGATATCGGGGTTCTTCTCCGCGGTCGTCCGCCGTTGCCAGTCGTTCTCGAAGAGGATGGCCGGATTGCCTTCGCCATCATCCACCAGCTCGCCCCAGAACCGTGTGGGGTCCGGCCAGCCACCGCGCAGCCAGCGGGCCATCTGGAAGCTGCGGGTTTCCATGATCACCGGGCAGGCATATTCCTCTTTTAGCCGGTAGGCCAGGACCTCGAATTGCAACCGGCCCACGGCTCCGAGGATCGGCAGCGGGGCGCCGCCCTTCGGCCAGAAGACTTGCACCACGCCTTCTTCCGCGATCTGCCCAAGGCCTTTCAAAAAGCCTTTGCGGGCGCCAGGGTCAGCCAGGCGGACCGATGAAAACTGCTCGGGGGAAAACCTCGGCACCGCATGGAATTCCAAAGGTCCGTCGGCGCTGATGACATCGCCGATGCGGAACAGCCCGGGATTGATCAGTCCCAGGATGTCGCCCGGCCAGGCCTCGTCCACGATCTGCCGCTCGCGCCCGAAGAACATATGGGGGTAGTTCAGCTTGATGTTTTTTTTCTCCCGCACATGCAGCGCGTCCATGCCCCGTTCGAAATGGCCACTGACGATGCGCGCGAAGGCCACCCGGTCCCGATGGGCCTTGTTCATGTTGGCCTGCACCTTGAACACGAAGGCGGTGAAGGGCTGGCCCGGCGTGATCTCGCCGCCATTGGTCAAGGGCCTAGGACCCGGCGCCGGCGCCAGGTTCAAGAACTCCTCCAGGAATTCCGCCACGCCGAAATTGTTCACGGCGGAGCCGAAGAACATGGGCGATTGCCGACCGGCCAGGAATTGCTCACGGTCGAAGGGCGGCAGGACGTGCTCCATGAGATCCAAGTCGTCCTTGAGCTGCTGCAGTTCCAAGGCGGTCAGCAGGGCCAGGATTTCCGGATCATCCAACCCGCCTTCGCCCACCATCCTGGCCTTCCGGCCGGCCTTGGCCCGCTCGAAGAGCTGGATCCTGCCCGTGGCACGAACGTAGACGCCTTTGAAATCCGGTCCCGAGCCGATGGGCCAGGTCATGGGCACCGCATGGAGCCCGAACAGTTCCTCCACTTCGTCGATGAGTTCCACGGGCTCGCGGCCGGGGCGGTCCAGCTTGTTCACAAAGGTGAAGATCGGCAACCCGCGCTCACTGGCCACCCGGAACAGTTTCTTGGTCTGCTCTTCCACGCCCTTGGCGCAGTCCAGCAGCATCACCACCGAATCCGCCGCCGTGAGGGCGCGGTAAGTGTCCTCACTGAAATCCTGGTGGCCCGGCGTGTCCAGCAGGTTGATGCAGTGGTCCTGGTATTCGAACTGCATGGCCGCCGAAGTGACCGAGATGCCACGCTCCTGCTCGATGCTCATCCAGTCCGACTGGGCATGGCCCGCCCCCTCACGGCCCTTGACGGAGCCCGCGCGGTCGATGGCGCCGCTGTAGAGCAGCAGTTTTTCCGTGAGCGTGGTCTTGCCGGCATCGGGATGGCTGATGATCGCAAAAGTGCGACGGCGGGCGATTTCTTCGGCGAGGGTCATAGGCATCCGGCAAAAAGAAACGGCCCGGTGGGCCGTTCTGGTAATGGTAGCAAGGCTTTGGGCTAGGGTGATACGGTGCTCTGCCAGCCTGATCCATTCGCAGGCCCACATTCGGATGCAGCCGCTTCCTATGTAGGGTGGTTCGCGCCTATTTCACCAGGCCGTAGCGCTGGCGCAGGGCCTTCTCCTCCCTCTGCAAGGCTTCAGCTCGGCTCCTCATGGCATTCGCCCGATCGGTCATCCCCGTGAGCAGGGCATCTGCATCCCCGCCGTTCATGGCCTTCCTCACCATCCGGAGCATCTGGAGGCTCTCGTCGAAGTCCGCCAGGCTCTCCCGGTGGAACGCGGCGCAGGGAGCGGGCGCCGTGATGGCGGCTAGACGAGTCCGGGCCGCCTCGGCCCGCTGGGTCATCTGATCGAATCCTGAACTGTCGCCCCTGGTGAGCCCCGCCAGGATCTGCTGGGCAGTGCTTTCGGAATCCCCCGGCAGGCTGCCCGGTTGCAGGTGGTCCAGCGCCTCGAAATAGGCCGCCACCGCCGGGCGTAGCGGATCATTCACGGAAGCCACAAGTGCAGGGGAGGCGGTGGAATCGCCCTTGAGGCTACCGGCCGTTGCCGGGTGTAAACCATCTGGTTCGGCGCCATTTGTGGGAGCACTGGTGACACCTGTTCCCGACCCGGGTCCTTGCCAGGCCGGTGGAGCCTGGGCACCTGGGGCCTTTCCCTCGATCGGAATGCCGTTCCCCCCCCGGCCTGATTCGCGCCCGAGCAGGAAAAGAGCCAACCCCAAGGAAGCTGCTGCGATGGCGCCAAATGCGATCAGCACAGCTCTGTGGATCTGGATTTTCGACACGCATTCCCCCCGCGCGCTCCCTACAAATCATCCCAGCCCCAACCGATTCAAGTTTTCATCGGAACTACTGCTTAATCCCTACCTGCCCCAGCATCCACGCCATCTCAAAAGCTTTGTCCTTCAGCGCGTCGTAGCGGCCCGAGGCGCCGCCGTGGCCCGCCGGGTCCATCTTGCACTTGAGCAGCAGCGGGTTGGCGTCGGTCTTGGCGGCCCGCAGCCGCGCCACGTACTTGGCCGGTTCCCAGTACATCACCTGGCTGTCGTTGAAGCTGGTGGTGACGAGGATCGCTGGGTAGGCCTTCTTCTCGATGTTGTCGTAGGGACTGTAGGACCGCATGTAGTCGTAGGCCTGCTTCTCATTGGGATTCCCCCATTCCAGGTACTCACCCACCGTGAGCGGGAGGGTGGCGTCCAGCATGGTGTTCATCACGTCCACGAAGGGCACCGCCGCGTGCACCGCCTTGAAGAGGTCGGGCCGCAGGTTGGTGACGGCCCCCATGAGCAGGCCTCCGGCGCTGCCGCCTTCGATGAGTAGGCGATCTTTCGAAGTCCACTTGTTCGCGATCAGCCAGTCGGCGCTATCGATGAAATCCGTGAAGGTGTTCTTCTTCTTCAGGAGCATGCCGTCGTCGTGCCAGGCTTCGCCCATCTCATTGCCGCCCCGGATGTGGGCGACGACAAAAATCACGCCCCGGTCCAGCAGGCTGAGGTTGTTGCTGGAGAAGGTCGCGCTCATGCCATAGCCATAGGAGCCATAGGCGTAGAGCCAGAGGGGGTTCTTGCCATCCAGTCTGGTGCCTTTGCGGTACACCGCGGAAAGGGGGATTTTCACACCATCTCCGGCCTCGGCCCACAGCCGCTTGCACTCGTACTTGGCCGGGTCGAAGCCCCCCAGCACTTCGGTCTGTTTGAGCAGGGTCCGTTTGCGGGTGGTCATGTCGTAATCGAAGACACTGTTGGGCGTGACCGGGGACTGGTAGGCGAAACGGAACAGGCGGCTATCGAATTCAGGGTTCCCGCTATCGAAGGCGGCATAGACCGGCTCGGGGAAGGCGAAGTTGTGCCATTGGCCCTCCTTGAAATCCAGCACCCGGAAACGGTTGAGGCCTTCGGATTTGGTGGTGGCGACGATGAAGTCCTTGAAGAGTTCCACCCCCTCCAATAGCGCGGCGGGATCGTGCGCGATGAACTCCTTCCAGGCCTTGGGGGTGATGTCCGCATCTGGCGCGGTGGCCATGCGGTAGTTCTTGGCGCCCTTGTTGGTGCGGATATAGAACAGCCCCTCGCGGTGGTCGATGCCGTACTTGTGGTCCTTCTCCCGAGGCAGGAAGATTTTAAGGTCCTCCTTGGGCTTGGCGGCGTCCAGGTAGCGCATCTCGGTGGAATCCGTGGCGCCGATATAGACGATGACGAATTTCTTGTCCTTGGTGCGGCCCACGCCCAAGCGATACAGCTCATCTTTTTCTTCGTACACCTTTTCGGGGGCCGCCCCCGGGTCCATGCGCCAGAGCATGTCCGAGCGTTTGGTGACGGCGTCTTCGGTGGTGAAGAAGACCGTGGCATGATCCGAGGCCCATTCCGTGGAGGTCACCCGCTCGGCCAAGGGGCCGCTGACCAGGCCCGTGGCCAAATCCTTGATGAACAGCCGGTACTGCCGGAAGCCGGTGTCGTCGGTGGTGAACATGAGGTGCCGGCCATCGTCGCTCACATCGAAAGAGCCCAAGCCAAGGTACTTCTTGCCCTTGGCCAGTTCGTTCTGGTCCAGCAGGATGGCTTCCTTGGCGTCCTTGTCGATGCCCGCGGCCGAGCCGTGTTTGCGGCACTGGATGGGGTACTGCTGCCCTTCCACCGTGCGCGAGTAGTAGAACCATTCGCCCCGGCGGGTCGGCACGCTCAGGTCTGTCTGCTTGATGCGCCCGAGCATCTCCTTGTACAAGGCCTCGCTGAAGGGCTTCACATCCTTGGTCTGGGCTTCCAGGTAGGCGTTCTCGGCCTCCAGGTACTTCGCCACCTCGGGGTTCGCCTTCTCCCGCAACCAGAAATACTCATCGGTGACGGTCTCGCCGTGGCGCACGTCGGTATGGGGTTTTTTGGCAGCCGATGGAGGCTTGGGATCATTGGCCATGACGGCCACCGTGAGCAGGGCCAGCAGGGCCGGGGTCCGCAAGGCGGTGATGAGATTCACGAGGGGCTCCTGGGCGAAGGTAAGGCACATCCCATGATACGGAAAAGGAGCGCCCGAAGGCGCTCCTTTGCTCTTCCGAGATAGGGCGTCCCGAGCCCGAACCCCTGCAATGCTAAGGTCTGTCAGTTCGCTTCCACGGTCGGGATGCGCATGCCGTAGAACGAGCGCCACACGAACACGGTCGAAATCAGGAAGAAGATGAGGGCCGCGATGTGGGCGGTGTTGGGGTTGAGTTCGATGGCCAGTTCGACCGCCAGGAGACCGAAAAGGGTCGTGAACTTGATAACCGGGTTCAGGGCCACCGAGGAGGTGTCCTTGAAGGGATCGCCCACGGTGTCGCCGACGATGACGGCGTCGTGGAGAGGCGTGCCCTTGGCCTTCAGTTCGGTCTCCACGAGCTTCTTCGCGTTGTCCCAGGCGCCGCCAGCATTGGCCATGAAGATGGCCTGGTAGAGCCCGAAAACGGCGATCGAGATGAGGTAGCCGATGAAGAAGTAGTGGTTCGCGCAAGCGAAGGCCAGGGTGGAGAAGAACACCGCCAGGAAGATGTTGAACATGCCCTTCTGGGCGTACTTGGTGCAGATCTCCACGACCTTCTTGGAGTCCTCGACGGAAGCCTTGGTGGCGCCGGCATCCAGGTTGATGTTCTGCTTGATGAATTCCACCGCCCGGTAGGCGCCGGTGGCGACGGCCTGGCAGGCCGCGCCGGAGAACCAGAAGATGATGGCGCCGCCGGTGATGAGGCCAAGCAGGAAAAGTGGATTAAGCAGGGAGAGGCCTTCCTGGACTGCCATCTGGCCCGGAAGGATGGGCAGCACAGAACCGAATTTGGCGGACAGCACTTGGATGATGGAGAAGATCAGGGTGGTGGCGCCCACTACTGCCGTGCCGATGAGCACGGGCTTGGCGGTGGCCTTGAAGGTGTTGCCAGCCCCGTCGTTCTCTTCCAGGTACATTTTTCCATTCTCGAAGTCGGGTTTGAAGCCGAAGTCTTTCTGGATTTCCTGCTCGATGCCAGGGATTTCCTCGATGGTGGAAAGCTCATAAACAGACTGGGCGTTATCCGTTACCGGACCATAGGAATCCACTGCGATGGTGACCGGCCCCATGCCCAAGAAACCGAAGGCCACCAGGCCGAAGGAGAAGATGGCTGGAGCGGCCATGAAGGAGCCCAAACCAAACGTGGACACAAAATAGGCGGCGCCCATGAGCGCAGCGATGGTGAGGCCCATCCAATAAGCGGAGAAATAGCCCGCCACGATGCCAGAGATGATGTTCAGCGAGGCACCACCCTCCTTGGAAGCCGTCACCACTTCCCGCACATGGCCGGAATTGGTAGATGTAAAGGCTTTGACCAGTTCAGGGATCAGCGCGCCCGCTAGGGTTCCACAGGTAATGATCGTCGAGAGCTTCCACCACATGCCACCGGAAAGGATGCCGTCGGGGAGGTTGCCGATAAGCGCCTTGGAAAGGACGTAGGTGACAACAATGGAGAGGATGGAAGTCAGCCAAACGAGCGAGGTCAGCGGTGTCTCGAAATTGAACTTCAAAGTGGCGCCGTACTTCGCCTTTGCCCACATCCCGTTCAGGAAGTAGGAAGCCGCGGAGGTGACTACCATGCCGACTCTCATGACGAAGATCCAGACCAGCAGGGCCACCTGGATATCCAT
>JANXPB010000221.1 GCA_025357545.1 Holophagaceae bacterium | reverse complement strand
ATGGGGCAGTACCTGCTGCGCCTCAAGCTGGAGGGAAACCCGGAACCCCACCTCGAGTGGGTCGAGGGTGGCAAGGCCAGCGCGTCGTTCCCCTTGGGTGCGGCACTGATCCCCTACACTCGTTTAGGGAAGATCGGCCTTTACCTCCGCCTGGGCTTCACCCACATCCTGCCGGAAGGCACGGACCACATCCTTTTTGTGCTGGGCCTCTTTTTCCTGAGCCTCCGCATCCGCCCCTTGCTGCTCCAAGTCACCAGCTTCACGTTGGCGCATTCCCTCACCCTGGGCCTGTCCCTCTTCGGAGTGCTGAGCCTCTCGCCAAGAATCGTGGAACCCCTTATCGCCCTCAGCATCGTGTACGTGGCGATCGAGAACATTCTCACCGACCAGTTCAAGCCTTGGCGGATCGCGGTGGTGTTCAGTTTCGGACTGCTGCACGGCCTTGGCTTCGCCGGAGCCTTGCGGGATATGAACATCCCCAGAGCCGACTTCCTGAGCGCCCTCATCTCCTTCAATGTCGGCGTGGAGTTGGGTCAGCTCTCAGTGATTCTGCTGGCCTTCGCAACCGTTGGCTGGGCCTTCGGGGAGCAGCCTTGGTACCGCCAGCGCATCAGCATCCCGGCCTCGGTGCTCATCGGGCTGACAGGGCTGTTTTGGACAATCCAAAGGGTTTTCTTCGCTTAGGCGCGGGAACGCACAAAGAAATTGGAACCGCGAAGGGCGCGAATGAACGCTAGTGGGAAAGGCGTTCCTTATTCGCGTCCATTCGCGCCCTTCGCGGTTCCAGTCTTGTCCACCGGCCCAAGGCCAGCCTTTTCAGTCGATGCCCTGGTGGTCCAGGAGCCAGGCCACGGCCTGCTCCGAGGTCCAGTAGCGGCTACCTTTCACCAGGATGCGCGAGCCATCGGGAATGGCGCCGAGACCCGAAGGATCGTCCCGCAGGGCGTCGAAATCCGGGTAGGGAAAGGCGTGGGGCCCAAAGCCCTGGGCCATGTCCCTGGCGAAATCCCCATACACCCAGATTCGCTTCAGCCCCAGGACGCGCAGGCCTTCGCCGACTTCGCGGTGGATGCGTACGGCGCTCGCTCCCAGCTCCCGGATGCAGCCTAGCACCGCCATGGGCTCGCCGCCCTTCAGCTCCAGCAGGGATTCCGCACAGGCCAGGATGGAATCACTGCTGGCATTGTAGCTCTCGTCCAGCAGCCAGCCTCCACCGGCCATGGCATGGAGGCGGCCGCGGCCGGCTTCGGGTTCCACGGTGGCCAGGCCATCGGCGACGCGATCCGGATCGAAACTCGCCAGCAGCGCGATCACCGCCGCGAGGGCTGCGTTGCGCACCTGGTGGACGCCGCGCAGTTTCAATTCGATGGGTAGGGAATAGTCCGGCGTCCGCAGGGTGAATCGTTCGCCCCGTGCGCCCAGGGAGGCCACGTCTCCCCAACCGAAGGCTTCGCCATCCCCCACCGGCACCGCCTGGGAGTGGCCCGCCCAGGGCTGTTGGGCGATCCAGGCACACCAGGGATCCGCGGCGAGGTGGGTCCATGCCCCGCCCCGGCGCAACCCCGCGATGAGCTCGCCCTTGGCCTCGGCGATGCCCTGCTCGCCGTTCACAAAATTCTCCAGGTGGGCCGTGCCGATCAATGTGACCAGTCCGAAATCCGGCGGCGCGATCTCCGTCAGGCGCTTGATCTCCCCTGGCGTGCTCATGCCCATCTCCAGCACTGCGGCGGCCTCGCCCACGGGCATGGTGGCCAGGACCTGCGGCATTCCGAGGATGTTGTTGCGGTTGCCGGGAGTCTTCCAACCGCCCGTGGCCGCCGCCAGTAAATCCTTGGTGCTGGTCTTGCCCACGCTGCCGGTGATGCCGAACACCGCGTGGGGCCTCACGGCCTGCAACCGCGCCTGGGCCCAGGCCTGCATGGCCGCCAGGGTGTTCGGGACGAGGAGCTGCGGCACCGGCAGCTCCAGCGCATGGTCCACCAGCAGGGACTCCGCGCCCAGTTCCACCGCTCGGGCCGCGAAGGCATGGCCATCTCGGTCGGCCCGAAGCGCCACGAAACAGTCGCCAGGTTCGAGGGTCCGGGTGTCGATGGAAAGCGCGGCGGGGAAAACAGACCCATCCCCTTTCAGTTCGGCACCGATGAGGGAAGCAACCTGTTCGAGATTGAAAAGCACCGTCATCGCCCCGGCTGGGCCAGGTGCTGCAAAGAGAGCGGGCCCACCGACATACTATCCCCAGTGGCAGCCCGGCGATGGTAGTCAAGTTGGCCCAGATGGAAGGCCAGGTGGTTGCTGAGATGCAGCAGCAGGGCCTGGACCGTGGGGCTCGCGCCGCCAAGCTCCAGGGGAAAGGGCTCCGGAAGGCTTGAGGGGGGCAGCGCGGCGAGGGTCGCGGCGACTTCCTCCGTGGCCAATAGGATGGCTTCCAGGACTGCTGCACGGGACAGGTCCTGGGTGGCGAATTCCGCGGGACGGTCTCTTTGGAAACCTGTGCGGCCCAAGCCTGCGCCGATGAAATGGCGGAGATTGCCCACCAGGTGCAGCGCCAGATTTCCGCCGGCGGTGGGCTGGCCGGGCACTTCGGCCCACAGGCTGGCGTCGTCCGGATAGGCGGCGATTTCCCGGGCGAGGGTGCCCAATTCCCGATCGAACAATATGGCGAGATCGGTGATCATGGGCGGCTCTCCATCCTGCGGGCCAGGGCTTGCTCCACCGCGTCGCGGTCGCTGTAGGGGTACTTCACGCCGTGGATCTCCTGGTAGGGTTCGTGCCCCTTCCCCGCCAGCAGCAGCAGGTCGCCGGGGCCGCAGGCCGCCACCGCCTGGGCCACGCACTCGGCGCGGTGGGCGTGGCGATGGTAGCGGTCCGGGTTGTCCCGGGTGGCCTTGGGAATGCCCGGCGCCGCATCGTCGAGGATGCATTCGGGATCCTCACCGCGGGGGTTGTCGCTGGTGTGCCAGATGACATCAGCGCCTTGCGCCACCGCCGCGGCCATCAGCGGCCGCTTGGTGCGGTCGCGGTCGCCGCCACACCCGAACAAAACATGGAGGTGGCCCCCCGCCGGCAACATGCGGCGCCCTTCGGCCAGGAGCTGTTCCAAAGCGTCGGGCGTGTGCGCGTAATCCACCATCACGCCAAAGGCCTGGCCGCTATCCACCCGCTCGATGCGCCCGGGCGCGCCGGTGATGCGCGGAATTGCCGCCAGGAGGACGTCGATTCCGAAGCCGGCCTCCAGGAGCGCCGCCAGCGCGGCGAGCAGATTGTAAGCGTTGAAGCAGCCCAGTAAAGGACTGTGGACGGGCCAGGCGCCAAATTCCGTTTCGAGGCTGAAACGAGTGCCCGTCGGGGTCAGCACCAAGTCCACGGCGCGGTAGGTGGCGGGGCGTTGGATGGCGAAGGAAGCGCCACCAAGGGCTTCGAGGGCGCGCCGCCCGTAGGGGTCGTCGGCATTGATGAGGGTTTTGGCGCTCTGGGCGAAGAGCCGATATTTGGCCGCGAAATAGCTCTCCATGTCGCCGTGGAAATCCAGGTGGTCCTGGGTGAGGTTTGTGAAAACCCCCACGGCGAAGCGCGCCCCGGCCACCCGCCCCAGCATCAGGGCGTGGCTGCTGACTTCCACCGCGGCGGCGCGGTCCCCGGCCTCCACCGAGCGCCGCAGCCACCGGTAGAAGGCGGGGCTTTCCGGCGTGGTGCGGACCGCTACTTCCTCCTGGTCCCCCGCGGCGTTCATCACTGTGCCCACCAGCCCACAGCCAATGCCCGCGCCGCGCAGCAGTTGGCGGATCAGCGTGGTGGTGGTGGTCTTGCCATTGGTGCCGGTGACGCCGATGACCGTCAGAGTCTCGTCGGGCGCGCCGTGGATGCGCTTGGCGATGCCGCCCATAGCCTGGCGCAGGTCGGGCACCTGAGCCCAACCTAGGCCTGATGGCAGGCCGGAGACCTGCTCCGGAGCCTCGCACAAAACCGCCGCCGCGCCCTTTGCAATCACATCTGGAAGGAAGGCGGCCCCATCTGCCTTTTCCCCTTTGAGGGCCGCAAAGGCCCATCCTGGCTGAATCTCGCGGCTATCGCAACTCAGATCGCAGATCTCGATCTCCTGCGGCCCGCCCGTGGCGGAAGGCTTCAGAGGGCCCAGGGCTTTGCTCAGTTTCATGGAACCTGGCTCCCCGGATTGCTGGCGTTCCCGGCGGTGCCAAGGCGGACCTTCACGATCCGGGTCTCGTCCAGGGGTGCGCCGGATTCCGGGCTCTGGCCGAGCACCCGGGTGGCCATACTGCCGCCGGGGCTGCCCTCCACCTGGGGGATGCCGCCACTCATCACGATGCGCTGGATGGCGGTCTTCAGGGCCAGGCCCTTGAGTTCGGGCACTCGCCCGCGCTCCACGTGGACCACGGCCTCGTCGTTTTCGCTGCTGGGCCAATCCCGCAAGGACAGCTTGAGGTCGGGGGTCTGGTCGTCGGTATTGCTGTTCTGCCGGTAGCGCCAGATGGCGTCACCGATCTTTTTGAACAAGGGCGCCGCCACGTCGCCGCCGGTCACGTCGCCCTGGGGATCATCGAGCATGAAGAGCATGCCGTACTGGGGCTTGTCCGCCGGGAAGAAGCCCATGAACGAGGCGTAGTGGCGGCGCGCATCGTACTCGCCATCGATGAGCTTGCGGGCGGTGCCGGTCTTGCCCAGGGCCTCCACTCCTTCAAGTTTCGCCTTCTTGCCGGTGCCATTGGTGATGACGCCTTTCAGTACTTCGCGCATCAAGGCCGACGTTTCTTCGCTGATGACCTGCTTGCGCATCAGGGGTTTCGTTTCCTTCAGCAGCTTGCCCTGGTCGTTGAAGATGTCCTTCACGAGGAAGGGCCGCATCAGCCTGCCGCCATTGGCCACGGCGCAGCCGGCCATGAGGATCTGCAGGGGGCTCGTGGACAGGCCATAGCCGTAGGAAAAGGTGATCTGGGTGGGAAAGGACCAGCGGTCCGGCGCGATGAGGCGCCCTTGGGTTTCTCCTGGGAAGTTCAGGCCCGTGGGCTCGCCGAAGCCGAAGGCGCGCAGGTAACGGTAGTGGTCCGCAGGCTCCACCCGGAGGCCTAGTTTGGCGGCGCCGATATTGGAGCTCTGGGTGAGGATCTCTTCGAAGGTGATGACGCCGTGGTGGTGGGTGTCCGTCACGGTGATACCGTTGCCGAAATTCATGCGGCCCGGCCCACAATCGATCTTTTCGCCCAAGTGGACCTTGCGTTCTTCCAGCGCGATGGCCGCCGTGAAGATCTTCATGGTGGAGCCCGGCTCGTAGGCGTCCTCCACGGGATGCACGCGGCGCGCGGCCTTCTGCCGATCCTGTTCCACCCTCAGTTCCGCCCGCTCCGCGGGATTCAGGTCCGACATGGGCCGGTTCATGAATTTGGCGGGGAGGATGTGGTTGGGGTTGAAGGTGGGCGTGCCCGCCATGGCCAGGATCTCGCCGGTGTTGGGGTCCACCACCACCGCATAGGCGGTCAGGGGATGGCTGAGCCGCACGCCTTCTTCCAGCGCATCCTCCACCAGATGCTGGATGGTGGCGTCGATGGTGAGTTTAAAGGTGATGCCGTTCACCGGCACCTCCGCGTAATTCTCTTGCAGGATCAGCAGGTGGCCCTTGGCGTCGCGGGGGGCGATGAGCTTGCCCTGGACCCCGGCCAGCTGCTCATCAAAGGCCTGTTCGATGCCCAGCTGTCCCTTGCCGTCGATGTTGGTGAAGCCGAGGATCTGGCAGGCCAGGCTGCCCCGAGGATAGTGGCGGCTGCTCTCCGGCAGGAAGCCCAGGCAGTCCTCTTCCAGGGCCTTCACGGCGGCGGCCTTGGAGGGGCCCAGCTGCCGCTCGATCCAGACGAAGGGTTTCGGTGTGAGCAGGCGCTCCAGCAGCACCCGCTTGGGAATGTCGAGGACCTTTGCAAGCTTGACGGCCACCTCGTTGGCGGCCTTCAAATCGGGCTTGCCCCAATTGCGGTCCTCGCCCTTCTCCGTTTTGTACTCCGGGTAGAAGGCCTGGGGGGTGCAGAACAAACTCTCGGATTTCAGCGAGATGGCCAGGCTCTCGCCGCGGCGGTCCAGCAACTCCCCCCGCACCGGCGGGATGGGCACTTCCACCGTGTGCTGGTGCTCGGCGCGGATCTGGTAGCGCCGATGCTCCACCAGCTGCAGCTGCAGCAGCCGACCGAAGATGAACAAGGCCCACAGGCCCATGAAGCCCAGCACCCAAGGCAGCCGTGTGGCCACGCGCTCCCGCGCCTCGATGCGGCCGAGGAGGCGGCGGGGCTGGGGGTTGCCGAGCAGGGTTGCGAGGAGGGCCATGGATCCTTGGAAGGGCGGATGCGCCAGTAATCATCCTAGGGGAAGTCCCGGGTCCTGGGACCTCAGTCCTGGGCAATCTGGAGGCGCCTCCGGCGCGCCTATATTATTTATCGCGGGCTTTGGCCACATACGTAGTGAGCCTCAGGACCTGGGACTGTGAAGAAGGATCGCCGGGAAAGCGCGTGGCCGGGGGGAGGTGAAACCATCACCGTAGCCCTACCTCCTGGAGCTGGAGGAACTCCGAGGCCCCTGGCCCTGCGCCTTCCCGACGAAGGTGTCCCTCGGCTTACTTGGCGAGGGGAAGGATGAATTCGTCGGAACTGACCGGGCGGAGCTTGGCCAGCTTCTGGTCCTGCGTGGTGAAGCGCCGCTGGATCATGAAACTCTGCTTGCGGGGCTGAAGGCCCACATGGGCCGCGAAACCCTGGACCTCCTCGTCCCGCTGGTAGCGGCTGCGCTCGAGCATCAGTTTCCGCTGGTCCTCCTGGGCCTTCTGAATCTGCTCCTTCACCTGGCTCATCTCGTAGCTGAGCCGCGTGTTCTGGAGGTTCAGGTAGACCATGGACGCCAGGGGCATCGCCACCGCGAAGACGAGCATCAGCATGCGCAGGATGCCCTCGCTCTCTACGGCGCGGACGCCCTGCTGAGGCTTGGTCTGGGGAGTGAATCGGTGGCGGTTCATGGGAACCTCATGGAAATCATTGAGTGGCGATGTTCGATGGGCATTCAAAGGCGTTCGGCCACGCGGAGGCGGGCGGAGCGGGAAGGCGGATTGGACTGGCATTCAGCGTCCGAGGGCGCGATGCCGCCGGCGTGGACCAGGCGCACGACCTTCGGCAGCGGCGCAGGCGCTTCGCGGCCAGGGCCGTCATAGATGCCCGCCAGGCGGCGCAGGGTCTGCTTGGCGATGCGGTCCTCCAGGCTGTGGAAGCTGATGACCGCCATCCGCCCTTCACGCCGGAGATGCTGGATGGCCTGCTCGATGGTTGAGGCCAGCCCCACCAGCTCGCCATTCACGGCGATGCGGATGGCCTGGAAAGTCCGGGTGGCGGTGTCGGCGCGGTGCTGGCGTCTTAGGGCCGCGGTCATGGGCAGCACGGAATGCACGGCGTCGGCGAGGTCGGCGGTGGTGTTCAGCACCCCCTGCTCGAGGGCCCGGAGGATGGCCCGGGCGATGGGCCGGGAGGCGCGTTCTTCGCCGAACTGGTAGATCGCGTCCGCCAGGGTGGCGTCGGTCTGCTCGGCGATCCACTCGCGGGCCGTGGGACCGGCCTCGGTGTCCATGCGCATGTCCAGAGGGCCGTCGTCCCTGAAGCTGAAGCCACGCTCCGGCGACTTGAGCTGGAGGGTGGAAACGCCCAGATCCATGAGGATCGCGTCGAACCCGCCCGGCGCCTGGAGGGCGTGCCAGGATTCGAAGGCCGGATCCTGCCAGACCTCCTCGTAGGTGGAAGCCAGGATGGTCAACCGGGCATCGGAGCCCAGCCGGGCCTGAGCCAACGCCCGCGCTTCGGGGTCCCGGTCCACGCCCAGGTAGCGGGAATCCGCGTCGCAGCGGGCCAACAGGGCTTCCGCATGGCCGCCGAGGCCGAGCGTGAGATCCAAAATCCGAGCCGCCGGCGGCAGCACCAGGTTCTCAAGCACCTCGAAGAGGAGTACGGGAGTATGGGCGGGGGTCGCGGTCATCACCCTAGATCCCCAGGTCCGCGAGCTGCGCCATGTCCTCGGCGGTCAGGGGTTCCGTGGCCAGGCGGCGCTCGAAGTTGGCGCGGCTCCAGATGGCCAGGTGGTCCATCTGGCCCAGGATGGCGACCTCGCCTTGCAGCTTGGCCGCATCCCTCAGGATGCCGGGGATGACGAAGCGGCCCTGGCTGTCCAGCTCCACCTCGGTACCGTAATAAGCGGTAATTTCAAGGAACTTGCGCTTGGCAGGGTTGGTGGAAGGCAGCGCCGACAGGCGCGCCTCGATGGCTTCCCAGACGGGCATGGGGTAGAGCCGTCCGGCGATGCCGTCCATGGAGGTCAAGTAATGGCCGGAGTTCCCCCCACCCTCGCCGCTGGCGAAGGTGTCGAGGTCGGCCTTGAAGGACGTGGGCAGCTTGAGGCGCCCTTTTTCGTCCACCGTGGCCGGTGAATTGCCGCGCAGTCGCAGCACGTTTCCCGCCTTTCAACAAGAGCGACCAGGACTCGAAAGGCGACGGGGGTCCCGACCACTTTGACCCACTTCATTCCATTTTTTGCCACTGATTGCCACTCACGAGTGTAAGTGGCCCCTGAAACCTCTCAAGCCAAAAGAAAAACGAAAAAACTGCCCAGAACACGAAAATGAAGCGCCTGAGAACGCCCTTGTTACACGCCCGGAACACCAGGAGCCCCTGGGCGCCCGCATACTCAAGGAATCCCATGACGCGCACGCCCCAGCTCCCCGCTCCGCCTCTCGCCGCCCTGGCGTTGGCCATTCTCGGGGCCTGGATGATCTACGCGCTGGGCCTGCCGCTGGGGCTCATCCTCGGCGGCCCCTGCTTCCTCACCGGCGCCGGCCTGCTGCTGCGCCAAGGCCTCCTGAACCTCGGTACCAGCGCCCAGGTGAAAACTGCCCTGGAAACCGAAAATCTCTCCTTGAGGGACCGCAGCCGGCAGGAGGACAGCCTGCGCCAGGGCATCCTGGTCCACCTGCGGGAAGGCTTGGTGTTGTTGGATCCGGGGAAGGAGGTCCGCCTCTACAACCCCGCGGCCCAGCTGCTCTTGAGCACTTCGAGTCGCCTGACCATGGGCGGTTCCCTGCACGGGCTGTTCCGCGAACCGGAGACCCTGCGCCATATCGAGCGAGCCTACACCGGCGAGGTGGCCGAGTGGACCCTGCGGCGGGATCCCCGGGTGCTGCGCTTGCGCGCCGTGCCCTTCGGCGGCACCGAGGGCGGGCTGAGCGTGCTGCTCACCCTGGACGACATCACGCACCAGGAAGCCCTGGAAACCACTCGCCAGAAGTTCATCTCCAACGCCAGCCATGAGCTGAAGACGCCCGTCACCAGCATCCGCATCGCCACGGAAAACCTGATGGACGGCGGCGTCGTGGCGCCGGAGGGGGAGCGCAACCTGAAGGCCATCCTCCGATCCGTGGACCGCATGACCATGCTGCTGAACGACATTTCCGAGCTGTCGCGCATCGAGACCGGGGCCTTAAGACTGGAGCCCATTCCCATCCAGGTGGGGGCCTTCGTGCCGCAGCTCCTGGAGGAGC
>JANXPB010000210.1 GCA_025357545.1 Holophagaceae bacterium | reverse complement strand
TACCCCCCCCCCCCCCTCGAAACATCAAGTCAAGAATTGTTAAGGCTCCGTGAAGCGATAAGTGGTTCCGATGAAAGCTGGTGGGGCTTGTGTTTTTCCTTGGTGGTGAATTCATCTTTTCGAATACAACTGGGGCTCGGTTCACAGAAATGAATTCGACTTTCCCTTCCCATCGCGCGCTCACAGCCCTCGCAGCCGCCCTCGCCTGGCCCGCTCTTCTTCGATTCCGGCGTCCTCCTCGGCGGCCTCATCCTCCATGGCGCTGACCGTGACCGGGCGTCCTTCCAGGCTCCAGGTGAGGCCGTCCTCTTCGAAGAACACGCTGCGGGCATCGTCCCAGCGGCCCTTCATGGTTTCCTTGCCGATGAAGAACAGGGCTTCTTTGGCATCGGGAAACACCGCCAACCACAGCGCGCCCTCTGGCCGGGCGCTCATGGCCTGGATGACCCACTAGGGTTCCGCGCGCTCGGCCCGCAGCGCGGCCTTGGGCGATCCAGCGGCGCGATGATGTGCCTGCCCGGAGGGGAATCCCGCTAGAATCGCCGGGCCAGTCCTTCCCAACCCGTCTCAGCCGGAGCCGCCCATGCGCGAGTCCGACCCCAAGGTCCTCCTGGTGGACGACGCGCCGGTGAACCTGCAGGTGCTGGCGGATTCCCTGCGCGCCGAGGGCTACGAACTGCACATGGCGGAGGACGGTGAATCCGCCTGGGAGCTCCTGGACCGCGATCCGGCCTTCGATCTGGTGCTGCTGGATTTGATGATGCCGCGCCTGGACGGCATGGACCTGTTGCGGCGCCTCAAGGGGGATCGGCGCTTCCGCTTCCTGCAGGTGATCCTGCAGACCGCGGACACGGCGCCGGAGCGCATTGCCGAAGGCATCCAGGCCGGGGCTTTCTACTACCTCACCAAGCCCCTCAACCTGAAGGTGCTCCGGAGTGTCGTGCGCGCGGCCCTGGAGAGCCGCGCCGAAGTGTTGGATGTAGAGCGCAAGCTCGAAGCCGGCGTGCGCGGCGCGAGGCTGCTGCGCCGGGCGGAGTTCCGCTTCCGCAGCCCCGAGGATGCCCGGGCCCTGGCGGCCCTGCTGGCCGGGACTTTTCCGGACCCCGAGGCCGCCACGGTGGGGGTGTGGGAGCTGCTCATCAACGCCGTGGAGCATGGCAACCTGGAACTCACCTATGCGGACAAGACGCGTCTGATGCAGGAACGGCGCATGCTAGTGGAAGTGGCCGAGCGCCTGGAGCGGCCGGAATTCCGGGACCGGGTCGTGGCCGTCACCTTCGAGCGCGGCGACACGGGCCTGACCCTCACGGTGGAGGACGAAGGGCCGGGCTTCGACTGGAGGCCCTTCCTGGTGCTCTCCTCCGAACGGGCCTTCCATACCCACGGCCGCGGCATCGCCATGGCCAAGGCCATGAGTTTCGACGAACTCACCTATGAAGGGCGCGGCAACCGCGTGGTGGCGCGGGTGGGGTGGCCCCAGGCGCCTTAGCCCACGCCCGCCGCGTAGGTCAGGTTCAGCAGGGCCATGGCGCGGGTCACCTTGCCGATGCTGTTCTTGGTGGTGTCGGTGTAGTGGATGCCGCGGGCGTCCAGCGCCTCGTAGTCAAAGTTGCCCTGGCCGCTGAGGTCGAAGCAGAGTGCGCCGTCCTTGATCCAGTCCGTGCGGAGCTGGTAGCCCGCCGTGGGCACCGCGCTGACGATGACGTCCGCCAGCTTGATGAACTGTTCCAGGTGGTGGACGTTGGTGTTCGCGTGGCACACGATGGGCGTGGCTTTCAGGTTCGCCACCATGGCGTTCAGCGGGCGGCCGATGCGCAACGAATCATTGATGATGAGCACGGTCTTGCCGGTGAGGTAGGTGTCGCCGAAGCCGCGCTTGATGGACTTCACCACCGCCCGGGCGGTGCAAGGCGTCATGCAGCGGTGGTCGGTGCCGTCCATGCGCTTCCGGTACTTGTTCAGGTAGCCGATGTTGGTGCTGTGCAGGCCTTCGATGTCCTTGTCTGGGTCCACCAGGTCCATCACTTCGTCGTCCTTGATGTCGGTGTAGCGCAAGGGGTAGAAGATGAAGATGCCGTGGGTCTTGTCGTCCTGGTTGAGCCGCGCCACGGTCTTCACCAGCTCCATGCCGTTGTTGACTTCCACGTCCCGGGCGTCGATGCCCAGGTCCTCGCAGTCCTTCATCAGCCAGCGGTGGTAGAGGATGCAGCCCAGGTCGTCGCAGCCCAGGATCACTCCCAGCCCTGGCGAGAAGCCCAGCTTCGCGATGTTCGTTTTGATAAGCGCCCGGTAGTGATCGGCGGTTTCATGGCAATCCAACTTCCCCGTCATGGGCGACGACATGCAACACCTCAACCATCATTCTAGTGGACTGGCGGAGGCTCGCGCGTATTCCACCGGCGTGCGCCCCACCAAGGCCCTGAAATCCTTGATGAAATGGGCCTGGTCGAAGTAGCCGAGCTCCAAGGCGATGCGCGGCCAGTCGGGAGCTCCGTGGGTCGTCGCGCGCTCCAAGGCTTCGTGCAGCCGGTAGCGCTGGATCATCCATTTCGGGCTCAACCCCACGTACTCGCTGAAAAGCCGCTGGAGCGTGCGAGGGCCAAGTCGTGAGAGGGTTGCCAGGTACGCCACCTGGGTGATGGAGGGGTCCGCGATGATGCGCTCCACCAGGCGGTTCAGGAGCGCCACCAGGTCATCCCGCTCGGGCTGCCGGGACCTCAGAAAGGATTCGGTTGTTTGGATCCGGGCCTCGTCCGCATCCGGGTCCAGGGCCTGGACCTCGTCCGCCAGTGCGGCGCCAGCCGTTCCGAAGAGGTCCTCCAAAGGCAGGGTCTTGCCGGTCAGTTGGGATACAGGTCCACGAAGGAAGGGCCGGAAGGCGCCGGGGCGGAACTTCACGCCGAATACCTGGCCCTGGCCTTCCAGGGTGCGGCTGAAACGGCCCCGCTCCAGACCCGCCACCCGCGCGGGACACCCCGATTCGAAAACGAAGTGGACGCAAGGGTGGTTCAGCACTTCGCGGGTGACCGGGGCCTGGCCTCGAAGATCCCAGGCGACCACCCAGAAATGTTCCAAGAAGAAAGCCAGGTCCGGCGAGGGCAGATAGCGGGCATGGCGGAAGATGCCGCCATCCGAGTGGGAACGCAGCAGCCCTCTTGGTTTCTCCGCTTTCGCCCTCATTCTCCGTGCCTCCGCGCCCTGTCGCGTTTCTACAATACCGGGGGCCTACCCGGCCTAAGGTGGAAGCAGGGAGAGCCTTCATGCAATTCAACTTCACCCACGCCGCCCTCGCGCTCGCCTGCGCCTCGCTGGTCGCCCAAACGCCCGGGCCGCCCAAGGCCGTCACCCACAAGGAGTCCTCCATGCCCCACCACGCCTCCGGAAGCTTCGACGTGAAGCTCGCGCCGCTGATCGGCGAGCCTGGCTCAGACCCCGTCCCGGGCCGCATGTCCATCCACAAGCAGTTCCACGGCGAACTGGAAGCCACTAGCCAGGGGCAGATGCTGATGGTGGGCACCGAGGTGAAGGGTTCCGCCGGCTACGTGGCCATGGAGAAGGTGAGCGGCACGCTCCAGGGCCGCCAGGGCACCTTCGCGCTCCAGCACAGCGGCACCATGAAGCGAGGCGACGCCGCGCTGAGCTGCACCGTCGTCCCCGACTCGGGCTGGGGCGGCCTCGCCGGCATCGACGGTAAGCTGCAGATCGACATCGTCGACAAGCAGCACCACTACACGTTCGACTACACGCTGCCGGCCTGAGCACCGAGCGCCTCGGCGAGCGCGGCGAGAAGTGCGCCGCCGTCGCCGCTCCAGGCGCTGCCGTGCATGCAGGCCAGCGTGGTGGGCGCAGCGGCGGCCAGGCGCGCCAGCTGCGCGCGGGTACCGGTGCCGTGGGCGTAGTAGTCGGTGCCGCGGCGCATCGCCTCGCTCGGTCCGAGGATGTCCGAGGTGACGAGCGGCGCGAAAACGGCGCCACCCTGCGTGAAGAGGTCGCCGCACAGGAGCGTGCGCGTCGCCTCGTCCATCATGTGGCCGCACTCCCAGCCGTGCGGCAGGTGCGGCGTGTCGAACCAGCGCAGACGGTGCGCTCCGAGGTCGAGCAGCTCGCCGTCGCCCAGGGCGCGCACCGGCCGGTCGAACATGTCGCCATTGATCATGGCGTTGATGCGGCCGCACAGCGGCACGGCGCGCGGCGCGACGGCGAGGAGCGGGTTGGTCGCGCCGCACTCGTCGGACTCGAAGTGTGAGAAGCCGATGAAGGCGAGCGACTCGACAGGGACGAC
>JANXPB010000207.1 GCA_025357545.1 Holophagaceae bacterium | reverse complement strand
GATCATGGCCGCCCTGCCCTCGGTGGTGCTGGGGTTCCTGGCCGGCCTGGTGCTCGCGCCGCTCTTCGAGAAATTGGCCGTGGAGATTTTTGTCCTGCCCATGGCGATTCTGCTCTGCGCCCTCCTCGCCATGCCCCTCTGGGGCCGCCTGCCCAGCAAGTGGCGCACCATCTGGGGCCAAGGCCGCGAGGTGCTGTGGATGATTCCGCTGCTGCTGGTCGGCCTGCTGGTGGCCCTCAAAATAGGGCCGGCATTCGAGCAGCACTTCCTTGGGGGCAGCTACCGCACCTGGCTCCAGGGGTCCCACGGCATCATCTACGACCAGCGCAACAGCCTGGTGGTGGGTTTCGCCATGGGCTTCGCCGTGATCCCCATCATCTTCACCATCAGCGAAGACGCCCTGGGCTCTGTGCCGAAATCCCTCACGTCCGCGAGCCTCGCCTGCGGCGCATCGCCCTGGCAGACGGCGTGGCGCGTGGTGCTGCCCACTGCGAGCCCGGGCATTTTCAGCGCCCTGATGGTGGGCTTCGGAAGGGCCATCGGCGAAACCATGATCGTGCTCATGGCCACCGGCAACACGCCCGTGATGGACTGGAGCCCCTTCAACGGCATGCGCACCCTCGCGGCGAACATCGCCGTGGAGATACCTGAGGCCCCGCACCACGGGTCCCTCTACCGCGTGCTCTTCCTGGCGGCCTTCCTGCTGTTTGCGCTCACCTTCCTGCTCAACACCCTCGCCGAGCTGGTCCGCCAGCGCCTGCGCAAGCGCTATGAGAGCTTCTGATGAGCAGCATCCTGCAATGGCTCCGGCGCGGCAATGGCTTCATCTGGTTCTCGGGAGCCATGCTCTCCTGCTGCCTCCTGATGATCGCAGGCCTGGTGGGCTTCATCGCCGCCAAGGGCCTGGGCATCTTCTGGCCCGCGCCCCTGGTGCAGGTCCAAGGGCCTGCGGGCCCGGTGCTCGGCGAGATCACCGGCTTTGAATCCGCCCTCGGCGCCGAGCCCGCGAAAGTGCAGTTCCGAGTGGGCAACCGGGATCTCTACGGCCAGGATTTCCGTTGGCTGAAGACAGTCGAACTGAGCGGCCGCGGCGAACCCAGGGATGCGGTGCTCGTGGAGCGCCTGGAAAACGGCGCCTTCGTGGGCCGGATCGCCAAGTTGTCCAAGGATGGTTCGACGCTCGCCGCTGGGGCCGACTCCGTGGGCGCGGTACTGAAGTCCCTGCCCGCCGCCACGGCCCTCCAGGCCCGCATCCGCAAGATCGAAAAGAACAGCGTCGGAGATTTGAACCAGCGATTGGAAGCTTGCCGGCTCCGCCGCAAAGGCCTTGAGGCCGCGAATGACACCGCGGGGTTTCTGGCCCTGGACCAACAGGAACAGAGCCTCAAAGCCAAGTATGAAGAACTCCAGACGCAGTTGGACCAGTTGCGGAAGGAAGCGAAGGCCTTCACGGTGACCCTGCAGACCGTCGAGGGCCAGACGAAGGAAATCCCCTTGAGCGCCGTGGTGCGCGTGGTGCTACCCAACGACCTTGGATTCCTCGGGAAAGTGGGTCTCTACTGCTCCCGCATGTGGGAATTCGTCGCGGACAATCCGCGGGAATCCAATACCGAAGGTGGCATCTTCCCGGCCATTTTTGGCACGGTGATGATGGTCCTCATCATGTCCGTGATGGTGGTTCCTCTGGGGATCATCACGGCCCTCTTCCTAAGGGAATACGCCAAAGACGGCTTCCTGGTGCGCGCAGTGCGCGTGGCGGTGAACAACCTGGCGGGAGTTCCCTCCATCGTGTTCGGGGTTTTCGGGCTCGGCTTCTTCGTCTACACCCTGGGCGGATCCATCGACCGCCTCTTTTTCGCCGAACAATTGCCCACCCCGACCTTCGGTACCGGCGGCATCCTGTGGGCCTCCCTCACCCTGGCCCTGCTCACGGTGCCAGTGGTGGTGGTGGCCACCGAGGAGGCCCTCGCGGCGGTGCCCCGCAACCAGCGGGAGGCCAGCCTCGCTCTGGGCGCCACCAAGTGGCAGACCATCTGGAACGTGGTGCTGCCCGGTGCCGCTCCGGGCATCCTCACAGGACTCATCCTCGCCATGTCCCGGGGCGCCGGCGAAGTGGCGCCCCTGATGCTTACGGGCGTGGTGAAGCTCGCGCCGGCCATGCCACTGGACGGCTCCTTCCCCTTCCTGCATCTGGACCGGAAATTCATGCACCTGGGCTTCCACATCTACGACGTGGGCTTCCAGAGCCCCAACAGCGAAGCGGCGAAGCCCATGGTGTTCATGACCTCGCTGCTCCTGCTGGTGGTGGTGGTGGCCCTCAACCTCTTCGCGCTGAAACTCCGCCGCAATCTACGATCCCGTCTGGGTGGGAGCACCTTCTGATGAGCCTTGGAGTCGCCATGGAACGCCCTGAAGCCCTTGCCAAGCCCGACCCTGTGGACAGCGCCGGATACGCGGGAGCCTCCGCCAAGCTATCGGACCTGCCGCTCACGGATGCCTCGGTGCTCACCTCGCCGACCATGCTAACGGTGGAAAACCTGAATCTGTTCTACGGGAAAAAACAGGCCCTCTTCAACATCGACCTGAAGGTCGCCAAAAACACCGTCATGGCTTTCATCGGCCCTTCCGGCTGCGGGAAGAGCACGCTGCTCCGCTGCCTCAACCGCATGAACGACCTCATCGACGACGTGACCATCGAAGGCAGCGTCCGCATCGGCGGTTCCAACATCTATGAACCCGGCGTGGATGTGATCTCACTCCGGAAGCGCACCGGCATGGTCTTCCAGAAATCCAACCCATTCCCGAAATCCATCTATGAAAACGTCGCCTACGGCCTGCGCATCCAGGGCGTGCGGGACCATCAGATCCTTGATGAGGCCGTGGAGACCAGCCTCCATTCCGCAGGGCTCTGGGACGAAGTGAAGGACCGCCTCAAGGAATCAGCCCTGGGCATGAGCGGCGGCCAGCAGCAGCGGCTGTGCATCGCCCGGGCCCTGGCGGTGAACCCCGAGGTGCTACTGATGGACGAGCCCTGCTCGGCCCTGGATCCCATCGCCACGAGCCGCATCGAGGAGCTGATCTTCGAGCTCAAGAAGAAATTCACCATCGTCATCGTCACCCACAACATGCAGCAGGCGGCGCGCGCCTCGGATTTCACCGCGTTCTTCTGGCTGGGGAAGCTGGTGGAAGTAGAACTTACTGAGAAGATGTTCACCAACCCCAGGGAACGCACCACCGAGGACTACATCACAGGGAGGTTCGGCTGATGGTTCGCCACTTCGATTCGGAATTGCAGGACCTGCGGGACGGCCTGATGGCCATGGCCGGCCAGGTGGAGGAGATGATCGACCTCTCCCGGGAGGCGGTGAGCGAAGGCTCCAGCGCCAAGGCCGACCGGGTGAAGGAACTGGACCGCAAAGTGGACGAACAGGAGCTGAAGCTGGACCAGGCTTGCGTGGACCTGCTGGCCCTGCGGTCCCCCATCGCCACGGACCTCCGGCTCATCGCCTCGAGCCTAAAGATCATTCCTGAGATCGAGCGCATCGGGGACCACTGCTGCAACATCGCCCGCCGCGTGCCCTTCATCCACCCGCCCATCCTGGCGGGGGACGCCCTAGAGCGCCTGGCCGGGGAAACCCGCACCATGGTGCGCCGGGCCGTGGACGCCTTCGTCAACGGCAACGCGGAGCTCGCCCGCCAGGTCATCGCCGAAGACGACACTGTGGACGCCATCTACGTCCAGATCTACAAGGACCTGTTGCGCCTCATGCTGGCGGATCCCCTGTGCATCGAGCGGGCCAGCCACTTGATCATCGTCATCAAGAACTGGGAGCGCATCGCGGACCAGGCCACCAACATCGCCGAGGAAGTGTTGTTCATCCTCGAAGGCGTGAACGTGAAGCACCCCTACCTGCCCCGCAGTCAATCCGAAGCCTGACCCACCACTCCGCCCTTTCAAAGGTCCACCATGCCACGCATCCTTCTGCTGGAAGACGACCCGGACATCCGTCTGGGGCTGGAGCAGCACCTCCTGCGGGAGGGCTTCGCCGTGGATGCCTTCGAGAACGGCAAAGACGCCCTCCGCCACCTGCAGCTGACGGCCTCGGGCCAGGGTTCCAAGTCCGACGCGGCGCTCCTGGACCTGACCCTGCCGGACATGGATGGCCTGGACGTGCTGCGGACCATCCGCAACACGCCCGCTTACCGTTCCCTGCCGGTGGTCCTGGTGACCGCCCGGAGCGAAGAGATCGACCGGGTGCTGGGCCTGGAGCTGGGGGCGGACGACTACATCTCCAAGCCCTTTTCCACCCGGGAGCTGCTGGCCCGCATCCGGGCAATCCTGCGGCGCGCCAGCTTCCTCGATGAGACCGCCAAGGGACAGATGCTCGCCTTCGGACCCATCGCCGTGGATCTGGACATGCACGTGGCGCGGGTGAATGGCGAAGCCCTTGAATTCACGCGCCGGGAATTTGAACTGCTGGCCTACTTCCTGAAAAATCCCCGCCGCGTCCTGAGCCGGGAAAAGATCCTTCAGCAAGTCTGGGGCCTGGAATACCTGGGCGAGAGCCGCACCATCGACGCCCATGTGCGCCGGGTCCGGGCCAAACTGGGCGTGGCCGCCGACCTCATCGAAACCGTGGTGGGCGTCGGCTACCGACTGGGCAGCGTGGATGGCTGAGGGATTTGGGCTGCGGGTAAAGAGGTCTTAGCTTCCGTCGGCCTTGGGCCGCTTGAATTGGCGCGCCAAAGGCGCCTGCAGATGCCAAAAACCAATAACCCTAACCCCATGGTCCACACCCCTTTTTTACCGCTTGGTAACGCTCCGTTCACACGGCAAACTGGAAGCGTTTGCTTGAAACGGAGCTTTCATGAGCCTCAATTCCTTGATGCGGTGGTTAAAACCCCGGGAGATGGTTTTCTTCGACCTCCTGGAGGAAGCCGCTGCCAACGTCCTGGCCTCGGCCCAGCTCTTCGACCGGGGGCTGCGCACCGGCAGCCCCTCCACCTGGGCAGACCTCCGGCGTGAGATGAAGGAGTTGGAGCACAAGGGGGACGAATTCACCCATGAGATCATGGACCGCCTCAACCAGACCTTCGTGACGCCCCTGGAGCGGGAGGACATCATGGAGCTGGCGCATGCGCTGGATGACGTGGTGGACAAACTGGACTCGGTCACCGAGCGCTTCGTGCTCTACCGCATCGAAACCGTGATGCCCGCGGCCCTGGAGCTGAGCAACCTCGCCATGGAAGGCGCCCAGGAACTGGTGCACCTCATCAACAGTCTGCGGACCATGTCCGACGTGAAGGACATCCGCCGCCGCATCCGCCACGTCCACGCCCTGGAGAATCAGGCGGATTCGGTGTTCCACGCCGCCCTGGCCCAGATCTTCGAAGACCCGAAAGACCCCATCGCCCTCATCAAGTGGAAGGAGATCTTCGACATCATCGAGGAGGCCACCGATGACATCAAGCTGGTGGCCCAGGTGGTGGGCAGCACCGTCATGCGGAACGCCTAGGCCATGCTGTGGCCCCTGGTCTTCATCGTGGTCCTGGCCCTGACCTTCGACTACATCAACGGCTTCCATGACACCGCCAACGCCATCGCGACGGTGGTATCCACGGGCGTGCTGTCCTCCCGCAACGCGATCCTCATGGCCGCCGTGCTCAACTTCGCCGGCGCCCTGCTGGGCACCGAGGTGGCCACCACCATCGCCAAGGGCATCGCCGATCCGGCCGTGGTAGTGCCCGCGGTGGTCATGGCGGCCCTCATCGCCGCCATCATCTGGAACCTCATCACCTGGATGTTCGGCATCCCGAGCAGCTCCAGCCACGCCCTCGTCGGCGGCCTGGCCGGCTCCGTGGTGGCCCAGGCGGGCCGCGGCGCGCTGCACACCACCAAGCTCAAGGAAGTGGGCATCTTCCTGGTGGTCTCGCCCGTAGTGGGCTTCTTCATCGCCATGGTGCTCATCATCGCGATCCTCTGGATCTGCCGCCGCCTGGCCAGCCACAAGGTCAACGTGGGCTTCCGCAAGCTGCAGCTCATCAGCGCCGCCGCCATGGCCTTCACGCACGGCACCAACGACGCGCAGAAATCCATGGGCATCATCGCCCTGGCCCTCATCACCTACGGCAAGCTCGAAGCGCACGGCGCCAAGGTGGGCGTGCCCCTCTGGGTCAAGATCGCCTGCGCCCTGGCCATGGCCCTGGGCACGGCTTCCGGCGGCTGGAAGATCATCCGGACCATGGGCTCCAAGATCGTAAAGCTGCGGCCCATCCACGGCTTCGCCGCCGAGACCTCGGCCGCCATCGTGCTGTTCACCACCGCCCACTTCGGCATTCCCGTGAGCACCACCCACGTGATCAGCGGCGCCATCATGGGCGTGGGCGCCAGTATGAACGTTTCCGCGGTCCGCTGGGGCGTGGCGGGCAACATCCTGGTGGCGTGGGTACTGACCATCCCGTTCTGCGCGCTGCTGGCGGGCCTGGTGCTGCACTACGTCATGCCGCTCTTCCTGTAGCCGTTGGCCGATCCGGGACCAGCAAGGGGGACATCTGTGCCTTCACCAAGCGACCGCGCGACCCATGGCGCCCGGGCCCTCCCCCGATGGCTCGCCGCCTTGCCGATGCTGCTGTTGCCCCTGGTCGCGCAGGCGCAGGATACTCATGCCACCCTTCCCGCGCTCATCGGCGATGGGTGGGAGAGGGTGGGGCCGGCGGACGCGGGCTTCGACCCCGCGCGCCTCCAGGCGCTGCTCGGCGGCCTGCTGGAGGAACGCGCCAATGTGCACAGCATCATCGTGGAACGGCATGGCCGCCTGGTGGCGGAGCGCTACCAGCGGGGCCAGGACAAGGGCGTATACAGCCTCTTCGCCCACTCGACGGAATTTGGCCCTACGGTGCTGCACGACACCCGCTCCGTAGGCAAAAGCATCGTCAGCCTGCTGCTGGGCATCGCCATGAAGCAGGGAAAAATCGGCGACCTCAAAACCCCGGCCATCGATTTCTATCCGGAGTATCCGGACCTGGCGACGCCCGGACTCAAGGCCATCACTCTGGAACACCTGCTGACCATGAGCAGCGGCCTCGCCTGGAGCGAAGGCGGCCCAGGCCCCGACGATGAGCACCGCCTGTACTGGAAATGGTCGCCCAGCCGCTACGTGCTCAGCCGGCCCATCGCGGCCGCGCCGGGCCGCGCCTTCAACTACAACAGTGGCGGCACGGCGGTGCTGGCGGACATCCTGGCGCGGGCCACCAAAACGCCCTTGAAGGAGTTCGCCCGCACAGCCCTGTTCGAGCCCTTGGGCATCACGGACTGGGAATGGGTGGCGGATCTGCATGGCCGGCCCATGGCCTTCACGGGCCTGCGCATGCGTCCCCGCGACATGGCCAAGATCGGCCAGCTGGTGGCGAGCCGCGGAAGATGGCGGGGGCAGCAGATCGTGCCCGCCGAGTGGATCGAAGCTTCTCTGCAACCGCGCCTCAGCACCGGTTTCGACGGCCTTGAGTACGGCTACCAGTGGTGGTGCGGCACCGTGGAGTGGAAGGGCCAGAAGCTTCCGTGGAGCGCGGCGTTCGGCAATGGCGGTCAGCGAATCTTCGTGGTGCCCGGCCTGGATCTGGTCGTGGTGGTCACGGCCGGCGCCTACGGCGAGTTGCAGGTGGCGCGCCGCATCAACGGGTTCTTCCGGGATATCGTTTCAACCATGCAACATTGAGGGACTTTACGGGTCTGCGCGCTCCCCGCTCAGCAGCCCGGCTTCCCCCGACAGCCCTTTCTATCCCCCCAGGCAGGTATCCCATGTCCCTTCAAACAGCCCTTTCCTATCTGGCCTCTCCCCATCTGGAAGCGGAGCTCCAGGCCGACTTGGAGCCCTTGTTGGCGGCCGCGGAACAGGGCGACGCCGCGGCGCTGGCTGAACTGGCCGACCGCTTCTCCGAGCCCCTCGCCTTCGGCACCGGCGGTCTGCGGGGCATCATGGGCGCCGGGCTCAAGCGCATGAACAAGCCCAACGTGCGGCGCACGACGCTGGCGCTGGCAGCCGTCACGAAGCTGCGCGCGCCGGGCAAAACCATCGCGCTGGTGGGTTTCGACACGCGCATCAACTCCGCCGAATTCGCCCACGAGGCCGCGAGGGTGCTGGCATCGGAAGGATTCACCGTATTTCTGGGCGGCCGCCCGCTCCCCACGCCTTTCCTGTGCTTCGCCATGCGGAAGCTCAAGGCCGCCTGCGGCATCATCATCACCGCCTCCCACAATCCCAAGGCCTACAACGGGTACAAAGCCTACGACGACCGCGGCGCCCAGGTGCTGAGCCCCTGGGACACGGAAATCGAAGCCCACGCCGCGGGGCTGCCGCTGGTGCCGGAGCGCCCTTCGGATTCCGCCGATGCGCGCATCCAGCCCATCCCCGTCGACATCGAAGAGGCCTACCTGGCCCTGGGCCTCGCCCTCCGGCAGGAACCCGCGGTGTTCGAGGAAGCCAAGCTGATGTTCACGCCCTTCCACGGCACCGGCGGGGCTTTCGTGCCGGAGCTCTTCCGCCGTGCGCACATCCCGTTGGCCATCTGCGCGTCCCAGGCCACCCTGGATGGCACCTTCCCCACGGCGCCCCGGCCGAATCCCGAGGAGATCGCCGCCTATGCCGCGCCCCTCGCGGACGCGGACCGGATGGGCAGCGACGCCATCCTCGCCAACGATCCCGACGCGGACCGGATCGGCGTGGTGGCCAAGCGGCAGGGCGAGTGGGAGCTCATGAGCGGCAATGATCTCGCCGCCCTGACCCTGGACTACCTCTGCCGCCACAAGGGCCGCCAGGGGGTCTGCATCAGCACCGTGGTGACCTCCGACCTCCTGGCTGACGTGGCGCGGAGCCATGGCCTGCAGGTGATGTGGACCCTCACGGGCTTCAAGAACATCGCCGCCTGCATGGACCGCCTCGACGCGGTGGGCGAGGCCTATGCCTTTGGCGCCGAAGAGAGCTTCGGCATGCTGCTCAGTGACCAGCTGCGGGACAAGGATGGCGTCACCGCGGCCCTCGTGGTGGGCGAGATGATCGGCCATTTCAAGGCCCAGGGGCTGGGCCTCTTCGAGGCGGTGGACGCCCTCCAGGCCCGGGTCGGCACCTTCTACAACCGCCTGGTGAATCTCGAGGACCCGCGTCCCGGCGGCGCCCTGCGCTTCAGCGATGCCATGGCGCGCATCCGCGCCGCTGGTCTGTCGCGCTTCGGCGGCGAGGACGTTTTGTCCTGGGAGGATTTCCAGAGTGGCCGGTGGCATGGGCCTGCCGGCGTCGAGGAGCCGGTCCTGGACCGCCCCGACCGCCGCGACCTCGCCCAGGAGATCCCCCGCAGCAACGTGTTGAAGTTCCGCCTGGCGAGCGGCGCCTTCGCCGCCTTCCGCCCCAGCGGCACCGAGCCCAAGCTCAAGATCTACCTGCAGAGCCGCACGGACGCGGCCCTGTTGGACCGCATGGAGACCGAGGCCAGGTCCCTGCTGGGCCTGTAGCCCCAAGCCTCAAACCTCAATCCTTATGCCTCATACCAAGTAGCGTTCATAAAAGTATTGCATATATTTGTCCATGGAGGAGTTCATGGG
>JANXPB010000204.1 GCA_025357545.1 Holophagaceae bacterium | reverse complement strand
CAGGCCGATGAGCGTGGCCAAGCGGTCCCGCAGCACCATGCCCGGTGGCGACGACTCGCCCCCGAGGTAGGGCGCAAAACCCGGGAACTGCGCCACACCAGCGCCGGGCAATAGCACTCGCAGATCCCGGGCCAGGGCCTGGGCCTCGGATTCAGAGGGCGCGTCCACCCACAACGGCTGGATCCGACCTTCCCGGGAGATCCAGCGCGCCAAGAGCAAGGCCAGGGCCGAGGGCTCGGTCCAGCGCAGCTTCGCTTCAGGCTGTAGCCCCGAGGCGGGCCCATCCAGAAGTCGCAGCAGTTCATCGAGCCGGGCCCGGTCGCGTGATTCCATAGCCTTCCAGTGTGCCTCAGAGCGCCTGGAGCTATGAGCGTTATGGGCGGATGAATTACCATGGAGCTTTCTCGAAGATCGGAATCCTGATGTCGAAGGCGATTTTCTTCAACATTCCGGCGAGCGGGCATATCAACCCATCCCTGGGGCTGACCGCAGAGCTCGTCCGGCGCGGCGAAGAAGTTGTCTATTTTGCGACGGAGCGGTTCCGTCCGGTTATCGAAGCCACGGGTGCAAGCTTCAGGGCCACTCCGATCATTGATGACCACTACATCGATCAGCCGGGGCTGAACGGCATTGATCCGAGCCTTTTCGCGGAGCTCATGATCGGCACCTGCCGGAACCTGCTGCCCGCTCTGGTGGAATTGGTCCGCACGGAACAGCCGGACTACATCCTCCACGATTCGGTCTGCGCCTGGGGCGGGCTGGTGGCCCGGGTCCTCGACCTGCCCACTGTCGTGTCCCTGGCGCTCTGGTCCTTCACACCCGGCATGCTGGCCCACCCTCCTGGAGCGCCGGACAGCGGCCTGTCGCACGGGATCCGCTTCCACCAGATTTCACGTCAGATCGGCGCGCAATATGGCATCCGCCCGCTGACCTACGCTGAATTGTTCAACGCCCCCGGCGACCTGACCATCAGCTACTCGTCGGCGGAGCTCCAGCCCGAGGCGCACTTGTTGGACGAACGTTTCCACTTCGTGGGTTCCTGCCTGGCGGCGAGGGGTGATGAACCGGATTTCCCCTTGGAGTTGCTGGATGGAAAGCGGGTCATCTACATCTCGCTCGGCACGGTGCTGAACCGGAACGCGGACTTTTTCAAGAGTTGTCTCAACGCCTTTTCAGAAGGCCCCTACACCGTGGTGATGTCCATCGGCAACCGCCTGAGCCGCGAAGCCCTCGGCCCGATTCCGGCGAATTTCATCGTGCGCAACAATGTGCCTCCCATCGAGATATTGAAGCGCAGCGCGCTCTTCATTTCCCATAGCGGGATGAACAGCGTCCACGAAGCCTTGAGCCTGAACGTGCCGCTGCTGCTCGTGCCGCAGCAGGCCGAGCAGGCACTCACGGCGGCCCGGATGGTGGAACTCGGGGCCGGCCTGCGCCTGGAGCAGACTTCGCCGGAGTCGCTGCGCGCCGCAGCTGAGAAGGTGCTGAACGAGCCGGGCGACCGCCTGAGGGCCTCCCACTTGGGGGCCTCCCTGCGCCAGGCCGGTGGACCGCCGCGGGCTGCCGATTTGGTGCTGGCGCGAGTCGCCGCACCAGCAGGAAAAGGAGCATGAACGGTGAGCTGACGCGCCTCGACCACCGCCCGGTTCCCGGGGCGGAACCCGGAGTGAGGGCTTTCCTCTGCCTTCGCAACGAACGGGCCCGGCTGCCCTTCCTGCTGGCTTACCACCGGGCCCTTGGCGTACGGCGCTTTTTCATCGTCGACAATGATTCCTCGGATGGCTCGGCGGATTTTCTGCTGGGCGAGCCGGACGTCCACCTTTGGCACACGAGTTCCAGCTATCGGGACAGCGTTTTCGGCGTGACCTGGGCCGTCGCCCTGATGAACCAGTTCGCCGTGGACCGGTGGGCCCTCATCCTGGATGCCGATGAACTCCTGGTCTACCCCGGGTGCGAGCAGGTGGGTCTCACCGCCCTCTGCGATTTCCTGGACCGCCAGAATTTTCGCGTGCTCCCCACCCTGCTGCTCGACCTGTACTCGGACCGCCCGGTCATCGCCACCACCTACGCCGCCGGCGCGGATCCGCGGTTGGTCTGTCCCTTTTTCGATGCGGGCGACTACTTTTTCAATCCGGCCACGGGCTACCATCATGGTGGTGCGCGCCACCGGCTCTTCACGCCCGCCGATGCCAAGGCGGAACCGCCCATCGTGCTGTCGAAGTTCGCCCTGCGCCGTTGGCGACCAGGACCCGACCTCGATCGTGGGGTCCACCGCTCCTCTCTGCCGGGAGCGAAGAGCACCGAGGTGACCGGTGCGCTGCTCCACTTCAAATTCATCGACAGTTTTGTGCTTCGTGCCCAGGAGGAGAGCGTCCGAAAGGAACACTGGAACGCGGCTTCCGAGTATGCGGGCTACGTGAGGAAATTCGCCGCTTCGCCCGAGCTCTGCCTCATGGGCCCCCAGTCGGTTCGGTACGAGGGCAGTGGCCAGCTGGTCCGGTTGGGCCTCATGCGGGCCTCGCAGGGCTACCGCGATTTCACCACAATTCCTGGCGGTGGCCCTGGAGCCCCCTCAGTCACGCGGTTCAGCGCGGGCGGCCTCGATGGCTAGGGAGGCCACCATTCCCCTGGGCCGGCTGCCCAAGGACTACCGCACGAACATGGGACCGGCCATGGCCCGGTGCTATGGGGACTACGGTCCAATATTCCAGATCCCCGGCCTGGCCGACCACTACCTCTTCGTCATCGGCCCAGAGGCCAACCGCATGGTGCTCCACACCCATCGGGAGGCCTTTTCCACGGCCATCGGCTGGGGGGAGATCCTGGGGCTGGGCGAGCATTTGGGCCACGGGCTCTTGAGCATGGATGGCCTGACCCACGCGGACCACCGCCGCATGATGAACCCCGCCTTCGCGGTGGGCCATCTGAGCGAGTACCTGCGGGTGATGCAGCGGCTCGTCACCGAGGCCGTGGCCGACTGGGCGGCCCGCGGCACCGTGGATGTCTACGAGGAGGCCCGCCAGCTCACCTTCGCCATCGCTGCCGAAACCCTCGCCGGCCTCGATCCGGGAGCCGAGATTGAGCAGTTTGCCGCTTTATACGCCCAACTCCTCGATTTGCGCACCGTGGTCCCAGTTCAGGGCCGGGACGCTGCCTGGCGCCGACGCCGGGACCTGCTGTGGGACCGCCTGCGGGGGCTATTGCTCCCCAAGATCGAGGCGCGCCGCGCCCGGCCCGCCAGCGATGCCCTGGGCCTGCTCGTGGCCGCCCGGGATCGCGACGGGAAGGCCCTTTCCGATGAGCAACTGATCGGCCACATGAACACCCTTCTGGTGGCGGGGCATGAGACCTCCACGAGCCTCATCGCCTGGTTCCTGTACCTCTTGAGCCAGCATCCGGACTACCTCGCCCGCATCCGGGGAGAACAGGAGGCCATCCTGGGGGATCGCGAGGGAGCGACCGCCGAGGACCTTCAGCGCATGAAGCTCCTGGGCTACGCCCTGAGCGAGACCGAGCGCCTGTACCCGCCCATCCCGAATGGGGCTCGGGGAGTGCTGACGGAGGTGCCCTTCCGGGGCCATGTCCTGCCGGCCGGCGCCAAACTCTTCTATTCCATCGTGGGCTCCCACTACCTGAAGGACGTGTGGACCGAACCAGAACGCTTCGATCCCGATCGGTTCGCGCCGCCGCGCGAAGAAGACGTGAAGAACCCTTATGCACTGGTGGGTTTTGGGGGCGGCCCCCGCACCTGCATCGGCATCAATTTCGCCAAGCTGGAGATCAAGGCGCTCGCCACCCACTTGTTCCGCCGCTACGACCTCACACCGCTTCCAGGACAGGACATCCGGCAGCAGTACGACGTATCGGCGGCCCCGGTCCATGGCATCAAGCTCCGGCTGACGGCCCGCGCCTGATCATTGGCGCCGGCAAGGCTCCGGCTCAACCCGCCTTAACCAGCCTTAGAGGGTGTTTCAAAATAATCATGCAGCCAGCCTCGCCAGCATCAGGCGAGTCATCGCAAGGTAGATCAAGGATTCCACTGACTCACAGAGTTGTTCGTAGTCCTTGCTGAAGCGCCGATAACGGCCTATCCACGCGAAGGTCCGT
>JANXPB010000173.1 GCA_025357545.1 Holophagaceae bacterium | reverse complement strand
CCAAGCCATCCACCTCTGCGGCGCCCACCGCATCGGCCACGGCGTGCGGCTCATCGAGGACGGGGACCTGCTGAATTACGTCAACGACCACCGCATCCCGCTGGAATGCTGCCCGCTCTCCAACGTGCAGACCAAGGCCGTCAAAAAGCTCGTGGACCACCCCATCCGCCTCTTCTACGACCTGGGCCTGCGCGTAACGGTGAACACCGACAACCGGCTCATGACCAATACCACCGTCAGCAAGGAATTCCTGGCCATCCATGAGCACCTGGGCTTCAGCTTGGAGGAGATCAAGGAAATCATCATCATGGGCTTCAAGAGCGCCTTCCTGCCCTACGCCATCAAGCGCGCCATGCTGGCGGAGGTGGTGGAGGAGCTCAAGAATTTCAAACCCAAGAGTTTGGAAAGCAAGCGGGAGCATCTCTAGAAACCACTCCTGGCGATTCTCTGGGAACCCGCCTACCGCCTCCATTGCGACTGCCAAGGGAAAGGCGGACGTCTCAGGGCGCGCTCCGTCCGATTCGCGCCCTCCCGGTCCGGTTCGTGACCCTGGAACCGCCTGGGGCGGCCTCGTCACGAAATCATTGGGCTTCCCGGAGGCCCCATGTCCGACTTGTCGATTCAATTGCCAGTGCAGTCCCAGCGCCGCCCCGACCTGGACTGGCTGCGGGTCGCCTGCATCTTGCTGCTGCACCTCTACCACTCGGCCCGCATGTTCAATGTGGACGATCCTTGGAGCGTGAAGGCGCCGGTGCTGCTGCCGCTCCTGAACGGGCCCATGGACGTGCTCCACATGGTGCGTATGCCGCTGCTGATGCTCATCGCAGGCCTCGCCACCGCCCTGGCGCTCCGCACCCGCACTGTGGGCGCCTTCGCCGTGGACCGACTCAAGCGCCTCCTGTGGCCGTTGATTTTCGGAATGCTGGTGATCGTGCCGCCCCAGATCTGGGTCGAGCGCGTGTGGAAGGGGCAATACACCGGCTCCTACCTGGCCTTCTGGCCGTCGGTGCTGCGGGGCGTACCCTATCCCAAGGGCAGCCTGAGCTGGCACCACCTCTGGTTCGTGGCCTACCTGTTCGTGTTTTGCATGACGGCCCTGCCCCTCTTCGCCTGGTTCCGGAGCGATCGCGGGAAGGCCTTCCTGGCCCGCACTGAAGCCTTTCTGGCCGGGGGCGCCAACCTCTGGTGGCTGGCGGTCCCGATCATGGGCGGCCGTTTCCTGTTGCGGAACCACCCGGAAACCAATGACCTGCTGCACGACCCCAAAAACCTCGTCTTCTACGGCGGTCTCTTCCTGGCTGGACACCTGCTGGGACGGCTGCCGAAACTGGACCAGCGGCTGGTGGCCCTGCGCCGCTGGAACCTGGGCTTGGCCCTGGTGTTGGTGCCGGCCTCGCTGCTGGCGGACAAGCTGCCCGTGCCGTTGGCCTACCTCTGCTACTACGCGGCCATCTGGGCTTCCCTTTGCGCCGCGCTCGGCTACGGCCGCGCGTTGGTCAAACGGTCCTCCCCTGGCCTTCACCACGCTCAGTCTCTGGCCTACCCGTTCTATATTTTCCATCAAACCGTGATCATCGTGATGGGGTGGTGGATGCTGCGCTTCAACCTGCCCGCTTGGACCTTTTTCGGATTGCTCACGGGGGCTTCCTTCCTGGGAACCTGGGCCCTTTGCGAGGGTGTGGCCCGCATCGAGTGGCTGCGTCCCTGCTTGGGCATGGGCCCGCGGAAGCCCCGGTCCTCCAGGGCGGCACGGCCTAGTCCGGCGCGGATCACGGAAGGGCAGTTGGCGGCCATACTCAGTGACGAGGCCCGTTGAATGGATGCGTTGAACCTTGAGAGCCCTGCGTGGAGCTGGCCACGGATCCGCCTGCGGTGGGCGCTGCTCGCGGGGTTGTTCTTTTTCCTGAATGCCTTGCGCCTGGCGCTGACGGTCGCGTTGGACTTGAAGGCCTCAGGCTCGACCACCCCCTGGCAG
>JANXPB010000092.1 GCA_025357545.1 Holophagaceae bacterium | reverse complement strand
GCAGGAACGCCTCCCGGCTCCAGCGCTCCTCGGCACTGGCCTCCAGATCTCGGACCCGCGCTGCAGAAAACCTCGCCGCTTTGCCCATGAACTCCTCCATGGACAAATATATGCAATACTTTTATGAACGCTACTTGGTATGATATCCCCACGTAGCCACCAAGCACCCAAGGACTGGATTTCGGAATGAGCGGAAGGCGACTACCCCCTTGGGGCTGGGTCAAAGACTGAGGAATGCCCGCCCCTCAGGGCCACCGCAGCCGGTAGCCCACACCGGGCTCAGTGATGAAGTAGCGGGGCCGCGCGGGGTCCTCTTCCAGCTTGTGGCGGAGCTGGGCCATGTAGACGCGGAGGTAGTGGGGCTGGGCGCTGGCATTGCCCCAGACCTCCTTCAGCAGCAGATGGTGGGTGAGCACCTTGCCCGCATGGCGCACCAGGATGACCAACAACTTGTATTCGAGCGGGGTCAGGTGGACGATCGTGCCCTGGACGCTCACTTCCCGCCGGCCCTGGTCCAGGCGCCACAGCGGGGTTTCGAAGACCGCGCCACTCTTGGTGTCCGTGGCGCCCTCCTGGTGGCGCAGAGCCACTCGGATGCGGGCCAGCAGCTCGCCGGTGCCAAAGGGCTTCGTCAGGTAGTCGTCGGCGCCGGCGTCCAGGGCGCGGACCTTGTCCTCCTCCCGGCCCCGGGCCGATATCACGATGATGGGGGTGGCGGACCAGTCCCGGAGGCGCCGGGTCAATTCCAAGCCATCCAAGTCCGGCAGGCCCAGGTCCATGAGGATCACGTCCGGATTGTGGCTGGTCACCAGGGCCGTGCCCTCCTGCGCCGTGACGGCCTCAAGGAAGCGGAAGCCATGGCTCTCCAAAGCCGCCCGCAGGAAGCGGCGCATCTGCGCCTCGTCCTCGATGACCAGCACCAGCGGACCAGCCGTCATTCGGCGCCCTCCTCATACTCCGCCGGCAGGCCCGGCGGCGGACCTTCCAGAGGCAAGGTCACCAGGAACTGGGCGCCCCCTTGGGAGCGGTTGGCGGCCTGGATCCGCCCCCCATGGGCTTCCACGATGCCCCGGCAGATGGCGAGGCCCAGCCCCGCCCCAGGCTCGCTGCCATGCCGGGAGCCGCGCACCAGTTTCGAAAAAATCCGCTCCTCGTCGCCTTCGGCCAGGCCGGGCCCCCCATCCGCCACCACCAGGGTGACGGAACTCCCCGTGGACCAGGCCCGCACCTCGATGGGAGAGCCCGCCGAGGTGTGCTTCACGGCATTGTCGAGGAGGTTCACCAGCACTTGTTCCATGAGCACTTCGTCCAGGGGCACCAGGGGGAGTTCCACGGGCAGATCCACGTTCACCTGCCGGCCCGCGAGGGCCTCCTCCATGCGGTTCAGGGCCAGGCCCACCACTTCTTCCAAGGGCGTCCAGGCCTTTTTCACCGTCACGGCGCCGGATTCCAGGCGCGTGATGTCCAGCAGGTTGGTGACCAGGCGGTGCATGCGTTTGGATTCATCCAGGATGGACCGGAAGAGCTCCCGCTGGGTGGCTTCGGGGATGGCCTCGGCCTGCTCCAGCAGGGTGCTGGCGGCGCCGGTGATGGCCCCCAGGGGCGTGCGCAGGTCGTGGGACACGGAACTCAGCAAGGTGGTCCTGAGTTGTTCCTCGTCCATGCGGCGGCGGGCCTCCTCGTTCCGGTCGGCCAGGTCGAGGCGTTCTACGGCAAGGGCCGTCTGGCTGGCGAAAGCTTCCAGCAGGCTGCGCTGGTCCGGTTCGGTCCATTGGGCTTCGCCTTTGGGAAGCACGCCCATCACCCCCACGATGCCGCCACTGGCCCGCAAGGGCAGGTAGGTGGCCTTGGCGCCGGGCAGGGTGGCGGTGCCCCGGCCGCCGGGCTCCCCGTGCTCGAAAACCCATTGGGCCACGCCCAGTTCCTGGTCCGTGAAGGTGAAGGCCGGCGCCTTGCGGAGGGCCGTCAGCCGGCGGTTGGCGTCTGGGAGCAGCACGGCGGCCTCGGTGTGGAATTGGGCGGCCACGCTGCGGATGGCGGATTCCACCAGCTCCATGGATCCGGCGCTGGCGGCCAGCTCTTTGCTGAGGCGCAGCAGCGCTGCGGTGCGCTGCTCGCGGAGGCGGGCGAGACGCGCCTGCTGGCGGATACGCTCCGTCAGCGTGCCGATGAGCCAGCCCGTGAACATGAGGATGCCGAAGGTGCCGATGTGGCGGAAGTCGCTCACGGCGAAGGTGTGATAGGGCGGTATGAAAAGGTAGTCATAGGCCGCGACGCTGAGGGCCGAAGCGAGCAGGGAGGGGCGCCGCCCGTGTCGCGCGGCCACCAACGCGATCCCGAGCACGTAGATCATGACGATGTCGGCGAGTTCGCTGGGCCGGAACAGCAGGCTGCCAAGTCCCGAGGCCGCCGCCACCATGAGGACCGCCCAGAGCCAGGTGGTCCACGGTTCCCTGGCGCGCGGCGCCAAGGCCGGGCGGGACGCCTCTTCGCCGCGGTCGCCGGTGATGACGAACACATCGATGTCCCCGCTGCCGCGGATCAGCTCGTCCACCAGCGAACCCTTCAGCATTTCCCGCCAGCGGGACCGCGCCGGCTTGCCCACCACGATCTTGGTGATGTTGTGTTCCTGGGCGAAGCGGAGGATGTCGGGCCCGATGGAGATGCCCCCTTCGATGACCGCAGTCTCGGCCCCCAGCTGCTCGGCCAGCCGTAAGTGGGCCTCGATGCGCGCCTGGTCGTCGGCGGTGTAGCGCTGATGGCGGGCCGTTTCGACGTAGAGCGCCACCCAGGACCCGCCCAGGGTTGCGGCCAGGCGGCGGGTGGCCCGCACCAGGCGCACGGAGAGTTCGTGGGGCCCCACGCAGACCAGCAGGCGGTCGCCGGCGCCCCAGGTCTTTTGGATGCCTTCGCTGGCCATGTAGCGGCGCATCTGGGCATCAACGTTTTGGGCGGTCTGGCGCAGCGCCAGTTCGCGCAGGGCCAGCAGGTTCCCCTTCCGGAAGAAGCGGTCGATGGCATGGCGCGCCTGGTCCGGCACGTAGACCTTGCCCTCGCGCAACCGCTGCAGCAGATCCTCCGGCGGCAGGTCCACCAATTCCACTTCGTCGGCACGCTCCACCACGGTGTCCGGCACATTCTCCCGCACCACGATGCCGGTGATCTGCGCCACCACGTCCCGCAGGCTTTCCAGGTGCTGGACATTGAGGGTTGTGAACACGTCGATGCCTGCGTCCAGCAGTTCCAGCACGTCCTGCCAGCGCTTGTCGTGTCGCGAGCCCTGCACATTGGTGTGGGCCAATTCATCCATGAGGATGAGGTGGGGCCGCCGCTGCTTGGCGGCCTCCAGATCGAATTCCTTCATAAAGATGCCCCGGTAGGGCAATTCGCAGGCTGGAACCGTCTCGAACCCTTCGGCCAAGGCGGCGGTCTCCGAACGGCCATGGCTCTCCACTACGCCGATGACCACGTCGATGCCCATGGCCTTCCGCTCATGGGCTTCGGACAGCATCGCGTAGGTCTTGCCGACGCCCGGCGAAGCTCCGAAAAACACCTTCAGCTTCGCGCGCTTCTCGCGGGCCTCCGCATCCTGCACCTTGCGCAGGAGCGCATCGGGATCCGGCCGTTCAGGTGTCACGACCCCAGCTTACTGGAGGCCATCGAGGGCCAGGTTCAGTTTTAAGACGTTCACGCGGGCCTCGCCCAAAATCCCGAACTGGGGGCTCTCCACATGCCGGCCGAGCAGCGCTTGCACCTGAGCATCCGACAGCCCCCGCGCCTTGGCCACCCGGTGCACTTGGAAGGCCGCTGCGGCGGGGCTGATGTGGGGATCCAGGCCGCTCCCGGAGGTGGTCACAAGATCCACGGGCACTGGGCCGGTAGCTTCAGGATCCGCCGCACGCAGAGTGGCGATGCGGTCCTGGACCGCCTTGTGCAGATCCGGGTTGCTGGGCGCCAGGTTGGAAGCGCCGCTATTGGCGCCGTTGTAGGGCAGGGGCTTGCCATGGGCATCCACCGTCGCGGAGGGGCGCCCCCAGAAATGACCGGGGTCCGTGAAGGATTGCCCGATCCATTCGGAGCCGATGGTTTTGCCGTCCTTGCGGAGCAGGCTGCCCTCCGCCTGCCGCGGAAAGAGGGCCTTCGCGAGGCCCGTGACCAGGAGGGGATAGGCCAGGCCCGTCAGCGCGCTGAGGGCCAGAAAGGAAACAATCGCGGGGCGCAGCTGAAGGTTCATGTCGGTTCCTTATACGGTGAAATGCAGAGCAACGAGCAGCAGGTCGACGGCCTTAATGCCGACGAAGGGGACCAAGAGCCCGCCCACGCCGTAGACGAAGAGGTTGCGCTGCAGCAGCTGGGCTGCCCCTAGGGGGCGGTACTTTACACCCCGCAGCGCCAGGGGGATGAGCACCACGATGATGAGCGCATTGAAGATCACCGCCGAAAGGATGGCACTTTCCGGACTGTGGAGGCCCATGACGTTCAGGGCGCCCAGGGCTGGGTAGGTGGCCACGAAGGCCGCAGGAAGGATGGCGAAATACTTCGCCACGTCGTTGGCGATGCTGAAGGTGGTCAGGGAGCCCCGCGTCATGAGCAGCTGCTTGCCGATCTCCACGATCTCGATGAGCTTCGTGGGATTGGAATCCAGGTCCACCATGTTGCCGGCTTCCTTCGCCGCCTGGGTGCCGCTGTTCATGGCCACCGCTACGTCCGCCTGGGCCAGGGCTGGCGCATCATTCGTTCCGTCGCCGGTCATGGCCACGAGCCGTCCGCCGGCCTGGTATTCCCGGATGAGCTTCAGCTTTGCTTCCGGCGTGGCCTGGGCGAGGAAGTCATCCACGCCGGCCTCGGCGGCGATGGCGGCGGCGGTGAGGGGGTTGTCGCCGGTGATCATCACGGTTTTGATGCCCATGCTGCGCAGCTCGCCGAAGCGCTCCTTGATGCCGCCCTTCACGATGTCCTTCAATTCGATGACGCCCAGGGCCTCGGCGCCTTCCGCCACCACCAAGGGCGTGCCGCCTGCCATGGAGATACGGTCCACTTCGCGCTTCATCGCCTCGGGAAAATGCCCGCCCTTTGCTGCCACGTAGGCCTCCACGGAGGCCGCGGCCCCCTTGCGGATCTCCCGGCGCTGCCCGCCGGTCTCCATGTCGACACCGCTCATGCGGGTCTGGGCGGTGAAGGGCACGAAGTGGGCCCCGAGGGAGTGGAGGTCCCGTTCCCGCAACCCGTACTTCTGCTTGGCGAGCACCACGACGCTGCGGCCTTCGGGCGTTTCGTCGGCGAGGGAGGAGAGCTGGGCCGCGTCCGCCAGCTTGGCCGTGTCGACGCCTGGGGCGGCATGGAAGGCCACGGCTTCGCGGTTGCCAAGGGTGATGGTGCCGGTCTTGTCGAGCAACAGCACGTCCACGTCCCCAGCGGCCTCCACCGCCCGGCCTGAGGTGGCGATGACGTTCGCCTGGATCATGCGGTCCATGCCCGCGATGCCGATGGCGCTGAGCAGCCCGCCGATGGTAGTGGGGATGAGGCACACCAGCAGGGCCACGAGCACCGTGAGGGTCACGGGGCTGCCTTGTCCCGCGGCCTTCACGCTGAAGATGGAGTAGGGCAGCAGCGTGGCGGTGGCCAGCAGGAAGATGATGGTGAGGCCCGCCAGCAGGATGTCCAGGGCGATCTCGTTGGGCGTTTTCTGGCGCTTGGCGCCTTCCACCATCGCAATCATGCGGTCCAAAAAGGTCTCGCCCGGATTGGCGCTGATGCGCACCACGATCCAGTCCGACAGCACCTGGGTCCCCCCCGTCACCGCCGAGCGGTCCCCGCCGCTTTCGCGGATCACCGGCGCGCTCTCTCCGGTGATGGCGCTTTCGTTGACCGAGGCGATGCCTTCGACGACTTCGCCGTCCCCGGGCACCGTATCCCCGGCTTCCACCAGCACCCAGTCCCCGAGCCGCAGCATGGAGGCCGGCAGCGATTCCTGGGTGCCGTTCCGATCCGGTGTTGCAAGTTTCTTGGCCGCGATGTCCTTCTTCGCCCGGCGGAGGCTATCCGCCTGAGCCTTGCCGCGGCCCTCGGCCATGGCCTCGGCGAAATTGGCGAAAAGCACGGTGAACCAAAGCCACAGGGCGATGGCGAGGATGAAGCCCGGACGGGCCTCGCCATGCCCCATCAAAGCCTGGACCCATAGGACGGTGGTGAAGGCGCTGCAGATCCACACGGTGAACATCACCGGGTTGCGCAGTTGGTGGATCGGGTTCAGCTTCCGGAAAGCATCCCCCACCGCTCGCTGCACGATGGCGGGTTCGATGAGGGGGCGCGCCTGGGCGGTTTGCCGGGAATGGGACACCATGACAGGCTCCGGAGGAATCAGCGGACGGGGGGAAGGAAGGCCAACCCTGCCACAAGCCACAGCAGGGGAAGGATCATCACCAGCGCCAGGCGCAGCCAAGGCCGGGCGCTGGGTGCGCGTGCGGGATCGACGGGACTGAGCTCGGAGGGGCGGATCATGGCAGCCTCAGCGCAGGGCTAGGTGCTCGGCGATGGGGCCAAGAGCCAGGGAAGGCAGGAAGGTGAGCGCGCCAATGAGCAGCACGACGCCCACCAGGACACCGACAAATAAAGGCGTGTGGGTCGGCAGGGTGCCCAGGCTTTCGGGTGTGTACTTCTTCTTCCCCAAGGAGCCCGCGGTGGCCATGACGGGCCAGATGACGCCGAAGCGGCCCAGCAGCATGGCGATGGAGAGGCCGTAGTTGTAGTAGGGGGTATTCGGGTTGAGCCCGCCGAAGGCGCTGCCGTTGTTGTTGCCGCAGCTGCTCCAGGCGTAGAGGATCTGGCTGAACCCGTGGGGGCCCGGATTGCTGATGGAGGCGGTGCCCGCGGTAGAGATCACGGAAACGGCGGTGCCGATCAGCACCACGGCGCAAGGGATGAGGATGGCGAGGGAGGCCATCTTCATCTCGAAGGCCTCCACCTTCTTGCCCAGGTATTCCGGCGTGCGGCCCACCATCAGCCCACCGATGAAGACGCCCACCAGAGCGAACATCAACATGCCGTAAAGCCCCGAGCCCACCCCGCCATAGACCACTTCGCCCAGCTGCATGAGCCACAAGGGGACCAGGCCGCCCAGCGGGGTGAAGGAATCATGCATGGCATTCACGGACCCGTTGGAGGCCGCCGTGGTGGCCGTGGCCCACAGGGCCGAGGGGCCGGGACCAAAGCGGACTTCCTTGCCTTCCATGTTCCCGCCAGTGTTTGTGGCGCTGGCCACCTGGTCCACGCCGATGCGCGACAGCGCCGGGTTCCCCTTCACTTCGTAGTGGGTGCAGACCGCCAGGGACCCAGCGAAGATGATCGTCATGGCGGCCAGCAGCGCCCACCCTTGGCGACGGTCCTTCACCATCCGGCCGAAGCTCACCACGAGGGCGGCGGGAATGATGAGGATGCTCCAGGTCTGGACGAAATTGGACAGGGGTGAACTGTTCTCGAAGGGATGGGCGCCGTTGGCGCCAAAGAAGCCGCCGCCATTGGTGCCAAGCATCTTGATGGCGATTTGCGACGCCGCTGGGCCCATGGCGAGGGTCTGCCCCGAGACCGTGTGCACATAGGCCGACAGATTCTGGATCACACCCTGGGAGACCAGGAAGAGCGCGAAGATGAAGGCGAGGGGCAGCAGGATGTAGACGGTGCTGCGGATGACATCCACAAAGGCGTTGCCCAGGGTCTGGGCGTTGCGGCGCATCAGGCCACGCACCAACGCCACCAGCACGGCGATGCCCGTGGCGGCGGAGATGAAATTCTGCACCGTGAGGCCGAGCATCTGGGTGAGGTAGCTGAGGGTGCTCTCCCCGCCATAGGCCTGCCAGTTGGTGTTGGTCATGAAACTCACGGCCGTGTTCACGGCCAGGTCGGTGGGGGTGTTCGCCTGGCCCTCAGGATTGAAAGGGAGGTGGGCCTGGGTCTTCATCAGCAGGAAGACGGCGGCGAAACCCAGCAGCTTGAGGAG
>JANXPB010000167.1 GCA_025357545.1 Holophagaceae bacterium | reverse complement strand
CTTTCCGGCAGCTGGGCGAACAGCTCCCGCAAGGGCGTGAAGAGGCCCGTGTAGGTGGCCGGATTGGAGCGGGGCGTGCGGCCGATGGGGGCCTGGTCAATGGCGATGACTTTGTCGATCTGCTCAAGGCCGCTGATTTTTTTATGTTTGCCGACCACGTGGACGCCCTGGTGCAGGCGGTTCGCCAGAGCTTTATAGAGGATCTCGTTCACCAGCGTGCTCTTGCCGCTGCCACTCACGCCGGTGATGCAGGTGAACAGGCCGACGGGAAAGGCCACGTCGACTTTCTGGAGGTTGTTCTCCTCGGCGCCCACCACCACCAGGTGGTCCCGCTCGGCTTTGCGGCGTTTCCGGGGCACGGGGATCTCTTCCACCCCCGAGAGGAAGTGGCCGGTGATGGAGGCCGGGTTCTTCGCCACCTCATCGGGCGTGCCCACGGCCACCACGTAGCCGCCGTGCTCCCCCGCACCGGGGCCCATGTCCACCACGTAATCGGCGCTCAGGATTGTTTCCAAGTCGTGCTCCACCACCAGCACGGTGTTGCCGAGGTCGCGCATCTCCTGGAGCGTCTTCAGCAGTTTCTGGTTGTCCCGCTGGTGCAGGCCGATGCTCGGCTCATCCAGCACGTACATCACGCCCTGCAGTTTCGAGCCGATCTGCGTGGCCAGGCGGATGCGCTGGCCCTCGCCGCCGCTCAGGGTCGCGGCGCTGCGGTCCAGGGTCAGGTAGCCCAGGCCCACGTCGTCCAGGAAACCCAACCGTTCGCGGATCTCCTTCAGAACCTTGTCGGCGATGACCGCGTCCTTGCCTTCCAGCCCCAGGTCCTGAAACCAGACGCGGGCATCCCGGACACTCTGGCAGACCACTTCGGCGATGTTCCGCCCCGCCACGAAGACCGAAAGAACTTCGGGTTTGAGGCGCTGCCCGCGGCATTTTTCGCAGGGCGTGATGCGCATGGACTGCTCCATCTCTTCACGGGTATCCTCACTGCTGGTCTCACGGTAGCGGCGCTCCAGGTTGCCGATGACCCCTTCGAAATGGTGCATGAACTCGTAGCGGTTCTTGCCCTTTTCATAGATGAACTTCATCTGCTTGCCCATGCCGTGCAGGACGATTTCCCGCACCTGCTCCGGCAGCTTCTTCCACGGCGTATCCAAACTGAACTTGAGCGCCCGCGCCAGTTGCTCCATGAACTGCGCCCGCCACCCGTCCTCGCTGACGCTCTTCCAGCCCGAAGCCTGGAGGGCGCCCTCGTTGATGCTGAGGCTCGTGTTTGGGACGATCAGCTCCTCGGCGAACTGGCGCTTGAAGCCCAGGCCATCGCAGGTGTCGCAGGCGCCGTAGGGGGAATTGAAGGAGAAGCTGCGGGGCTCCAGCTCCGGCAGGCCCAGGCCGAAGCGCGCGCACTTCTGGTTGTTGCAGGCGAGCTTCGACGAGAAGAGCACTTCGCGGCCGTCGAAGTCCACCAGGGCCGCGCCCTCGCTGAGGTTGCAGGCGATTTCCAGGGAATCCGCCAGGCGGGTGCTGGTGCCTTCGGCCACCTTTACCCGGTCGATGACCACCTCGATGGTGTGCTTCTTCTGCTTGTCCAGATCGGGCACGCCCTCGGTGAGATCCACCATCCTGCCGTTGACGCGGGCCCGGATGTAGCCCCGCTTCATGAGGTCCTGGAGCATTTTCTTGAATTCGCCTTTGCGGCCGCGGACCACCGGAGCCAGGATCTGCAGCTTGGTGCCCTCGGGCTGGGACAGGATCTGGTCCGCCATTTCCTGGATGGTCTGGGAGGCGATGGGCTGGCCGCAGGCCATGCACTGGGGCTTGCCGGTGCGCGCGAAGAGCAGGCGCAGATAGTCGTAGATCTCGGTGACGGTGGCCACGGTGGAGCGCGGATTTTTCGAGGTGGTCTTCTGCTCGATGGAGATGGCGGGGCTCAGGCCCTCGATGGAATCCACATCCGGTTTTTCCATCTGGTCCAGGAACTGCCGGGCGTAGGCCGACAGCGACTCCACGTAGCGGCGCTGGCCTTCGGCGTAGAGCGTGTCGAAGGCCAGGCTCGACTTGCCGCTGCCGCTCAATCCCGTGATCACCACCAGCTGGTTGCGGGGCAGCGTGAGGTCGAAATTTTTCAGATTGTGTTCCCGCGCGCCCTTGATGTGAATCGCATCCATATCCGGTTCCGCCCCGCTTTAGCTTACGCTAAAAGTTCGCCTCTTCCGACTCCGGTCGGACCTGGACAGTAAAGGCCCTAGACTTGCCCCATGCATGGTGTCGAATTTTCAATCCTGCTTCACCGGGCCCTGGACGCCCGGCTGCGCGAATTCAGCGCGGCTTGTGAAGGCAAGGGAGGCTTTCGGGAGGTGGAGGTGGTGCACCGGGGCCGGGTGGCCGCGCGGCGCCTGCGGACCGTCATGGGGCTGCTGGACCCGAAAGCCTACTCCGCCTTGAAGCACCGCCTCCGCTCTCTGAAACAATTCAGCAAAGAGCTGGGCCTGTTGCGCGATCTCGATGTCCAGTCGGCGGGGCTTCAGACGCTGCAGGGGGGCCCTGCGGAGGCGGGGCAGCAGGCCGCCATCGAACACCTGCTGGAGGGGTTGGCCCGGCGGCGCAGAAAGCGGCTGGCCCGCCTGGATCCCAAAGCTCCCGGCCTGGAAAAACTGCTCCAGGTGGAAAGCCTATCGCGACCCTTCGATGGCCTGCCGCTGCCGGGGGCCGCCTGGGCGGTGCTGGCGCCGCTCATCATCAAAGCCCTGGGCCCGCTCCAGGCCCTACGGAACACCGAGGATGCCCCGGCCCTCCATGTCGCCCGGGTGGGTGTGAAGCGGCTCCGGGACACGCTGGAGGCCCTGGCGCCAGCCTTCCCCACCGAACCTGCGGGCTTCCTGTCGGAACTCAAGGCCCTGCAAAAAACGCTGGGGGACCACCACGACAGCGCCTCCCTGGAGGCCTTGCTGTGGGAGCACCACGGCCGGCTGACTGAGGCCGGCCGACCCGCCCTGGCCACTGCGCTGCTGGAACTCCTGGGCACCGTGGCCGAAGCCCGTCTCCAGGCTTTCCAAGCCTTCGCAGCCATGGAAGACCCCTTCGATCCCGCCGAATTCTCGGCCCGGCTGCAGGCCCTCCTGGGAGTCGCGCCCGCATGAATGTGCGTCCCTTCAAATGGCTGCGAAGCCTGCATGCCAAGCTCTTCCTGGTGACCGCCCTGGTGACCAGCGTGCTCACGGTGGCCGTGGCCTACAACATCACCCGCAACAGCCGGCGCGAGCTGGAAGCCTACTCCAGGAAGCTCACCATCGAAGCGGCCAGGACCGTTGAAACGGAGATCCTGGAACGGGATCCCAATTTCCGCGACAAGCGCAAGGTGGAGGAAATGCTCGAGAGCCTCGCGGGAGACGACCGCAGCATCTTCCAGATCGACGTATTCCAGCGCATCGACAGCACGGATGCCGTGGACCTGCTCGTATCCAGTGGGGTGGAGGAGGAAGTCCAGTGGAGCCGTGACCTGGGGCAGTTCATGAGTTTGAAGGAGCCCTTGGCGGAAGAGGTGGACCTGACCACCGGCAACAAGGGATGGAAGGTGTACCTGCCCATCCACAATCCCAAAGCTGGGCGCCCGCCCATCGGCCTCATCCGCGCCTATTGCGACCTGGAGCGATGGGAGACGGTGTGGGCCAACAATCGAAAGGGCACCTGGAAAATGCTTCCTTTGGTGGTCCTTGGGGAATTCATCCTGCTCTGGGTGCTCCTGGGCATCTTTGTGAACGATCCGCTGCACAACATCACCCAGGCCATGGAACGGCTGGAACAAGGCGACGTCTCCGCCCGCGCCTCGGTTCAGCACGCCGATGAACTGGGCTCCATCGCCGACCGTTTCAACCTCATGGCCAGCCAGTTGCAGCGGGCCTCCGGCGAGCGCGAGGCGTTCATCGAAGAGATCCACGGCCTCAACGCCAATCTCCAGGGCCGCATCGACGCGGCCCTGGGTGACCTGCAGGCCAAGAACGCCGAACTGGAATCGCTGGTGGAGCGCAATTCCCTGCTGCGGGAGGAACTCGGCCAGCAGGAGCGCCTGGCGGTGGCCGGACAGCTGACCGCCACCTTCGCGCACGAGGTGGGCACTCCGCTGAACCTGGTGAACAGCCACCTGCAGCTGCTACAACGGGAGGAGGACCTCACCGATAAAACCCGCGACCGCCTGGGCGTCATCCAGGCACAGATCCAGCGGGTGGGCGAGATCGTGAGGCGCCTGCTGGACATGACCCGGCGGCCCCAGCTCAAGCAGGAAACCGTGTCCCTGGACGCGCTGCTGGAGGATCTGCAGCAGCTCTGGACCCCCACGCTAGCGGCCCACCGGGTGGACTTCCACGTGGACGCGCCGAAAGGCGTGAAAGTTAGCGCCGACCGCAAGCAGATGGAGCAGCTCTTCATCAACCTCGTGAACAACGCCGTGGATGCGATGCCCGAAGGCGGACACATCCATCTGCGCGTGACCCCCGCGGGGAGCGGCTGGAACCTGGAGCTCCAGGACAGCGGACAGGGCATCGCGCCGGACGTGCTGCCCAAGGTCTTCAAGCCCATGTTCACCACCAAGCCCGAAGGCAAGGGCACGGGACTGGGCCTAGCCATCTGCCGCGAGATCATCCGCACCCATGGTGGCGAGATCCGCATCGAGAGCGAGGTCGGCCACGGCACCACCGTGGTCTTCAACCTGCCGGGCGTGGCCCAGGCGGCGGCTTAATCCGCCCCTAAAGCTCCACCAGCTCAACAGTCTCGAGGGCTTCGCCTAGAAACCGCGAGCCGACCTCCTGCAGACGGCTGCCGGCATCGGTGAGCAGAACGCGAAGGGGCCCCCTTGAACTTTCGGTTCGATACCCGGCGGAGGCTTTCAGTAGGGCATCCACCGCCTCCGCGGTGACCTCGGCGCTGTCGATCCAGGTGGTGCCGGGGCGGGCGCGGTCCAAAGAGGGCCGCAGCACCGGATAGTGGGTGCAGCCCAGCACGATGGTCTTCACCACGGCGGAAAGCTGTCTCAAGTAGCGTTCGCAAATCTCGGTGGTGATGGGGTCGTCCAGCCAGCCTTCTTCGGCGAGGCTCACCAGGAGCGGACAGGCCAGGCTATGGATCTCCGCGCCCGGGCGGCGGCGGCGGATGGCGGCTTCGTAGGCGCCGCTCTGCACCGTGGCGATGGTGCCGATGACACCCACGGGGCCTTCAACTTGGGCGGCCATATCTGCGCCCGGTTCGATGACGCCCACCACCGGGCAGGGCGCGGCGGCAACCAGGGCCGGCAGGCCATGGGCCGAGGCGGTGTTGCAGGCGATGACCAGCAGCTTGGGGTCGTAGCGCTGGAGGATCGCGCCGGCCTGCAAGGTGTAGCGCTCGATGGTGGCATGGCTCTTGGTGCCATAGGGCACCCGTGCCGTGTCGCCCAGGTACACCAGCGATTCGCCCGGCAGCAGCCGCCGCAGCGCATGCACCACCGTGAGGCCGCCGATGCCCGAATCAAAGACGCCGATGGGGCGGTTGGGATTCATCCGACGCGCTCCGCCAGGATCGCCACCCACATGCCTTCGGTGAGTACTTTCGAGGGCCTGAATCCGCTGGCCGCGAGGCTCACCAGGGCTTCGTCCTGGCGTTCAGCAAGGATGCCCGACGCGATGAGCCAGGCACCGGCTTGCACAAGTTCCGTCATCCGGGGCAGGAGGTCCTGGATGGTCTCCAATAGAATGTTCGCCAACAGCCCCCGGTAGGGCGGCCGCACCCGCGCATCCTCCAGGTGTCCAATGAAGTGGTCGAAGGGAGCGGAACCGCCGAGGCCCTCGTTCATCTGGATGAATTCCAGCATGGCCGGGCCGCAATCAGGGTCGAGGTCGAAGGCCGTGATCCCCCGCGCGCCCAGCAGATAGGCAGCGAGCGACAGGATCCCGGTGCCCGCGCCGATGTCGAGGATGGGCCCTTTAAGGCGGCCTTCCCGCGCCATTTGTTCCAATAGTTCCATGCAGAGCCGCGTGGTCTCGTGGCCACCGGTGCCGAAGGCCAGGCCGGGATTCACAGTGATGGCGAAGCGGTCGATCGGCAGCGCACCCTCGTCCCAGAGGGGCCGGATGAAAAACCTGGACGCCACGGCGAAGGAGCCAAAACCTTCACGGCTCTTGGCGAGCCAGTCCTCATCCTGGAAGCGCTCTGCGGCCTGCAAGGCCACTCCCGGGAAGGCCGCCAGGCTCGCCGGATCAGGGCCTTTAGCCCCCGGTGGAAAGTAGGCATAGAAGGCGTTCGGCGGGTCGGCTTCCCGGTAGGTGGCCGTGGCGCCTTGGGCCTGGAGCCAGTCTCCGAGCGGGTCTTCAGCCAAATCGGGCACCTCCAGGCGCCAGCGCAAGTGCATTGCAATCTCATCCACGCTTCACTCCACAGGCACGGCGAAGGGCTTGAACCCCGCGGCTTTCATCTTGGTTGCGGCGACATCCACTTCAGCTTTGGCTCCCGCGTGGCTCCAGCGAACCTTGTAGATGCTGCCATCTTTCACCACCTGCGATGGGTAACCCGCGGCCTTGGCCTTCCCAGCCACCCGGTCCGCCTCGGTGCGATCGGGGGTGGAGACCAGCTGCAGCGTCCAGCGCGCCACGGGTCCTGGCGCCACCGCGGTCGGCATGGGTTTCGGTTCGGGGCGGGACTCGGGCTTGGACCCAGGGGCCGCCGCGGGCTTCACCGGAGCCTTGGCTTCCTTTTGGGGATCGGGCTTGGACGCTGGGTCCGCTTCCATGCCGTCCAACGCATTCAGCTGGTCCAGTATGGGCGCGGGCAGGGCCTTGAGTTCCTCGCCGGACCCCTTGGAGGCGGGCCTTTGCAGGGCCGCGCTCTGCTTGCCGACCTGTACGCCCAGCACGTAGCTGAGGGTGAGCAGGCCCACACCCACGCCCGTCACCACCAAAATGCTGGAACGGTTCAGGAGGATGGCGTGGGGGTCTCGGAAGGCCATGGGTAGATGTTAGGGTCTGCGAGGTAATAAGCAGTGCGGTTCTGGTTAGTTTGTTACGGTCCGTTAGTCCGGTCCATCAGCAATATGACCAGTTAGGTTTTTCGCAACGGCCTAGAACATGATGTCCTTGAGCAGCGCCGCGTACTGACAGCCGGCGCTGGCGGGCCCGCTTACCAGGACCGAGCCACGTTCCTCCAGCAGGGCCGCCGCCAGGAGCTGGCCGCCTACCCCGCAGAATTCTCCCCAGAGCAATTTGGGAAAGCGCGGCGCGGGCCACCGGGGATGCTGCGCCGCCCACGCGGCCTCCAGGTCATCCACCCGTCGGGACCCATTGCTGCCACCCACCCACGCAGCCGGAACCTGCTCACCTGCGGCTTCGGCCACCGCCAGGGCCAGCGCTTCGGTACGGGCCGCGGGGCTCGCATCCTTTGGGGCCACGCAAACCAGGGCCGCCACTTCGGCGCGCACCTTCGCCCCACGAGCTTCAGCGCGGTCGCGGGTCTCCAGCAGGAATGCCTGGGCCCCTTCGCCGGGGAGGTAGCCGGTGCCCCCATGGGCCAGGGGATCGCCCTGCACACACAGCCTTCCCGTGCGGCGCAGCAGTTCCAGCTGCAATGGAAAGAGCCCATCGGTGCCGAGCACCAGCACGGCGTCCGCCGCGCCGCGCCGCAGCCAGCGCAGGCCCTGGTCCAGGGCCGCGAAGGTGGCATTCTCCCGCTCGAGCTGGGTGCCGCTGGGCCCCTTGATGCCAAAGGCCAGGGCCACGTGGCCCGAGGCGGCGTTGGCCACGCAATTGGGGAACACCATGGGCGATGCGCCCTCGGGGCCCCGTTCGAAGTAGGGGCGCATGAAGACTTCGCTGGCTTCACTGCCACCGCTGAGGGTGCCCACCGCCAGGCCGATGCGCTCGCCCTGGAGCCGCGCATCCAGGCCCGCGTCCGACAAGGCCTGGTGGGCCGCGGCCCAGGCGAACCGGGAAGGCCGGTCCAGGCGCCGCAGCTGCATGGGCGGAATGATGCCCACCGGATTGAAGGCCGCGCAGACGGCGCCCCGTCCCACGCCCAGGTTGGGGGGCAGCGGACTGAAGCAGGCCTGGTCCGAAACCCAGGACCGGCGGGCCACCTCCAGCCCATCGCCGCAGGCCAGCACCAGGCCGAGGCCGCTGATGACGATGGCATCTCCGCTCATCGCCCCTCCCAGGCCCGGAGGGCCAGGCAGGCGTTGTTGCCCCCGAAGGCGAAGGCGTTGACCAGGGCCGCCCGCAGTTGCCGCTCCCGCGCCTGCAAGGGCGTGTAGTCCAGAGCGCAAGCCGGATCAGGGTCCACCAGCCGCAGGGTGGGGCTCACGGCGCCGGACCTCAAGGCCATCACCGCAGCAAAAGTGGCGATGGCCCCGGAGGCTCCCAGGGTGTGGCCAAACTGGGACTTAGTGGAGGTCACTGAAACCCGGTCCGCCGCTGCGCCCAGGGCGGCGCGGATGGCTGAGGTCTCGGTGCTGTCGTTGGCGGGAGTGGCGGTGCCGTGGGCGCTGATGAGGTCCACTTCCCCGGCGTCCAATCCCGCGCAGTCCAGGGCCATGCGCATGGCGCGGGCGGCGCCTTCCCCCTCGGGATGGGGGGCTGTGGGATGGTGGGCGTCGAGGCTGGCGCCATAGCCCAGCAGCTCCGCGAAGATCTCCGCGCCCCGGGCCAGGGCCTGGTCCAGGGGTTCCAGGATGAACTGGGCGGAGCCTTCGCCGAGGTTGAGTCCGGCACGGTCCCGGCTGAAAGGTCGGCAGAGTTCCGCGTCCATGGCCTTGAGGCTGCTGAAGCCGGCGTAGGTCGTCATGCAAAGGGACTCGGCGCCCCCCGCCACGGCGAGATCCAGCTCGCCGCCGCTGATGTGCTCCCAGGCCTGGCCCAGGGCCAGCGACGAAGAAGAACAGGCGTTCATTATGGTGCTGCGGGCACCCATGGCGCCCAGCACGCCGGCCAACACGTCGGTGATGAGGTTGGGGCTCTGGTACACCGGCTCCGCCGCGCCCGGCCGCTGACCGGCCAGCTGCGCCTTCAGGTAGGCTTCCGCCGACGGGAGGCCCGAGGTGCCCGCGCCCTGGAAGGCGCCCATGCGCCGGGGGTCCAAGCCCTCGCCGCCCCGGGAGGTCTGGAGGGCCTCGGTCAGAGCCTGCAGGGCCATGCGTTCGCAGAGGGTGGCTCTACGGTTCATGGCCGGGTCCGCGGGCAGGTGGACCTCCGCCGCCAACTGGGCGGGTTCCCCTGGCATGGCCAATTTCGTGAGGGGGCCGATTCCGCAGTGGCCCTCCAGCATCCGCGCCCAGGTGGCCGGAGCATCCAGCGCCAGGCTTGAAACGCAGCCCACACCCGTGATGACGACGCGGCGCTTCATCCCAGCCTCTTCAGCACCAGTTTCGCCGTGCAGAGGATCCGGTCCTCACAGGCCACGGTGCCCGTGATCCTCAGCAGCCCCGCGAAACTCGCCTCGGGCTTGACCTCCAGTCGAAGGCGGTCGCCGGGGAAGGCGGGACCTTTGAAGCGCGCATCGACCACCTGGGCCAGGAAGATGGACTGGCCCGCCAGGGGCTCCGCTTCCAGAAAGCCGCCCGCCTGCGCCAGCATTTCCAGCATCAGCACCCCCGGCAAGAGCGGCCGGTCGGCGAAATGGCCCTGGAAATAAGGTTCTCCATAGGTCAGCAGCTTTTCGGCCACCACCCGGACGCCCGGCTCCCGTTCAAGCACCCGGTCCACCAGCAGGAAAGGGAAGCGGTGGGGCAATTGCGTCTTGATGAGATCGGTCGTGACGGGATCTGCAGCCATGAACTCAGACCCCAGATTTCATGACGCGGCCGGACTGGCTCATGCGGCCCGATGCTCCGCGATGAAGGCCGTCAGCGAGTCCACATTCTTGAAGGCCTTCAGGCCGGCAGCTTCGTCCTCGATCTTCACGCCGAATTTCTGCTCGATGCCCAGCACGAGTTCCAGGGCGTCGATGGAATCCAGGCCGAGGCCTTCCCCGAAGAGTGGCGCGGTGTCGTCGATCTGATCGACGGTCATGCCCTCCAGTTTCAAGCGCTCGATGAGCATGGTCTTCACTTCGGTTTTCAGATCGCTCATGCTTGCCTCGGAATCCTCCATTCTAGCGTGAAAAGGGCCTTTCCCCGCCCGGCAAAACCGGACGTTGCGCCGGCGGCTGCGAGCGCGGGCCCGGCGGCACCCCTTGGCTGTGATAGGCGGCACGGCCGCGGCCGGGTAGGATGAGGGGTTCCGGAAGCTCCCATGCCCCCCATGCCCAGCCCCCTCACACCCTTTTTCGGCGTCCTCATCCTGCTGCTGGTGGCCACCACCGTCGGTGCCATCGTGCTGGTGCTGTCGGGTGTCATCCTGCCGCGCTTCAAGCCCAACAATCCGCAGCCCACCAAGCTCACGCCCTTCGAATGCGGTGTGGAACCGCTACAGACGGGCGCCCGGCACCGCTACTCGGTGAAGTTCTACCTGACGGCCATGCTCTTCATCCTGTTCGACGTGGAAGCGGCCTTCCTGCTGCCCTGGGCCGTCCAGTACAAGACCCACCTCAATACCTTCGTGCCCATGCTCTCCTTCTTCGCCACCCTCCTGGTGGGGTTCATCTACGCCTGGGCCAAAGGCGCCTTCGAGTGGGAGAAGTGATGTCGGAGCTGAATCTCAACGACGCCGTTCTCACCACCCGCCTGGACACGGTGGTGAACTGGGCCCGCAAGAACAGCCTGTGGCCCATGCCCTTCGGCACCGCCTGTTGCGCCATCGAGTTCATGAGCGTGATGGCCAGCAAATACGATCTCTCCCGCTTCGGCGCCGAGGCCATGCGCTTCAGCCCCCGCCAGAGCGACATGATGCTGGTGCTCGGCACCGTCACCAACAAACTTGCCCCAGTGCTTCGCACCATCTACGCCCAGATGGCGGAGCCCAAATGGGTCATCAGCGTCGGCGTCTGCGCCAGTTCTGGCGGCATGTACCGTACCTACGCCACCCTGCAGGGCATCGACCGCGTGGTGCCCGTGGACGTCTACGTGCCCGGCTGCCCGCCCCGGCCCGAGAGCATGATCTACGGCGTGATGAAACTGCAGGAGAAGATCGAAAAGGAATCGCTCTCCATGCGCAAGGACCACATCGCCCGGTTCTACGAAAGCCTGGACCGCCAGAAGGAGCTGGAGGCCGCCCGCGGCCTCAGCAGCCAGCAAGCCGTCCGCGAGATGATCCTGGACGCCGGGGACCGCGGCCTGGCGACGATTTTCTAGGATGGTGAGGCCGCCCATGGTGATCGAACACATTGACGAGCAGCTGCCCGGCGCCATCACGGACCGCCACGATTTCCGTGGCGACGCGACCATCGTGGTCGCCAAAGATGACTTCCTGAAGGTGGTGGACCTCATCTTCAAGGACGGCTTCCAGCTGCTGGTGGACATCACCGCGGTGGACTGGCCGGACCGCGCGGAGCGCTTCGATGTCGTCTACCACTGGCTGAACCTGGCCACCCAGGACCGTCTGCGGATCAAGGTGCCCGTCGCCGACGGCCTAGCCTTGCCCAGCCTCGTCGGCCCGGACCTGCCCCCCCATTTCAAGACCGCCGACTGGTTCGAGCGTGAGGTCTTCGACCTCTTCGGCATTCCCTTCGAAGGCCACCCCAACCTGACCCGCCTCCTCACCTGGTCCGACTTCCAGGGCCATGCGTTGCGCAAGGATTTCCCGCTGGATGGCGGCGATCCCTTCTGCATGGCGGACAGCACCGCGCCCTACACTGGGCAGAGCCACCCGGTGAGCGAATGAGCCTATCGAACGAAGCCGCCCTGGATTCCATCGCCGCCACCATCCGGGCCAGCGACGGCGACCACATGATCGTCAACATGGGGCCGACACACCCCGCCACCCATGGGACGCTCCGCATCGTGCTGGAGTTGGAAGGGGAGATCATCGCCCGGGCCACGCCGGAGATCGGCTACCTCCACCGCGGCGTGGAGAAGCTCGGCGAGCACCTGAGCTACCACCAGTTCGTGACCCTCACGGACCGCCTGAACTACTGCTCCTCCATCATGAACAATGTGGGCTATTCCCAGGCGGTGGAGAAGCTGCTGGACCTCGAGATCCCCGAGCGCGCCCGCGTCATCCGCGTTCTGGTCTCGGAATTGGCGCGCGTGGCGGACCACATCGTGTGCGTGGGCATCAACGCCGTGGACATCGGCGCCTTCACGGCCTTCCTCTACCTCTTCAAGCAGCGCGAGACTGTCTACGACCTTTTTGAGATGTCGGCGGGCCAACGCCTGCACACCAGCTTCACCCGGGTCGGCGGGTTGTTCCGGGACCTGCCGGAGGACTTCTTTCCGGTGGCGGAGCGCTTTCTCGAAGAGTGCCCTTTGGCCATCGACGAGCTGGAGAAGCTGCTGACGCGCAATCCCATCTGGCACGACCGCACCAAGGGCGTGGGCGCCCTTTCGCCCGAAGACGCCATCAGCTGGGGCTACACCGGCCCCTGCCTGCGGGCCTGCGGCGTGCCCCAGGACCTGCGGAAATCCCAGCCCTACCTCGGCTACGAGCAATATGACTTCGACATCCCCGTGGGCACCACCGGGGATGTCTTCGACCGCTACCTGGTGCGCGTGGAAGAGATGCGGCAGAGCTTGCGCATCATCCGCCAGGCCCTGGACAAACTACGGGAGATCGGCCCCGGGCCGGTCATCGTGGACAACTACAAGATCGCGCTGCCGCCCAAGGAGAAGGTCTACACCCGGATGGAGAGCCTCATCCACCACTTCAAGCTCATCATGCACGGCATCGAGATGCCCGTGGGCGAAGTCTACAGCGCCACCGAGGCCGCCAATGGCGAGCTGGGCTTCTACATCGTGTCGGACGGCGGCAAGAATCCCTACCGCATCCGCGTCCGGCCGCCCTGCCTGCCCATCTTCAGCAGCTTCGGCCAGAAGGTCCGCGGCCGCCTCCTCGCCGACGCCGTCGCCGAACTGGGAGCCATGAATATCATTGCCGGCGAGCTGGACCGGTAACCATCGGATGCCATGAGGCCCGGCGGACGGCCTGTCAGGCGTCCGGATCTTCCAGCGGCTCGGCCAGCACGGCACGGTAGTGGTCCCGCAATCGTTCCAGCAGCTGGAGCAGCTGGACCCGCTCCGCTTCGCTGAGGCAGCCATCCATGAGGCGGCAGGCCTCCGCGTGGGAGGGCTTCACCCGGGCCTGCAGGTCGTCGCCCAGCGACGTGATGCGGATGCGGCTGCCCCGGCGGTCCTTGGGATTCTCGCAGCGCTTCACCAGCCCCACTTTGACCAGCCGGTCCACCAGCCGGGGCACGTCGGCGTTGCGGAAGAGCATACGGCATTTGATCTCCCGGATGAGGTAGCCCAGCTTCGGGCCGCCCTTCAGGATGCGGAGCACGTTGAACTGCTGGTCGGTGATCTCCGCGTTCCGGAAGACCTGCTCGTCCAGGATGCGGCCCACGTACTCCCGGGTGAGCAGCAGGGCCAGGGCCACTTCGTGACCGGGCTCAAGGGGCTTGCCAATCTTTAGTTCTTCACGTAGGTCCATGGCGATCCAAGAGTACCGGAAAGTCGAGTGAGCAAGCACACAAAAGGTGTTGTAACACCTATTCTTCCGGCTTATCTTGGATACAAGGCTGTTCAGCCCCTTTCATGGAGTCCTGCATGCTCAAGCCCTTCCATTTCCTCCTGCCCGCCCTGCTCCTGGCCGCGCCCGCCATCGCGGCGGACACTTATAAGATCGACGCGTCCCATTCCGAAGTGGGTTTCAAGGTGCGCCACCTGGTCTCCCGCACCCCGGGCCGCTTCACCAGGTTCACCGGCGCCATCCTGGTGGATGAGAAGGATCTGGCCAAATCCTCCGTGGACGTGAGCATCGACGTCGCCAGCATCAATACCGACAACGCCAGCCGCGACGGCCACCTGAAATCCCCGGACTTCTTCGATGCCGAGAAATTCCCCACCATTACCTTCAAGAGCACCGCGGTGAAGGAGATTTCCAAGGGGATCCTGCAGGTCACCGGCGACTTCACCATGCACAGCGTCACCAAGCCCCTCACCTTCACCATGGCGAGTCTCGGCACCGTGGTGAGCCCCATGGGCACCCGCGCGGGCTTCGAGGGCACCCTCAAGCTCAACCGGCAGGACTACGGCGTGAAATGGAACAAGACCTTGGATTCCGGCGGCGCCATGCTGAGCGACGATGTGGACATCAGCCTATCCATCGAAGCCGTCAAGCAGGCTCCCGAAGCCAAGAAGTAGCGCCTCTGAATTTCCTGGAAGAGCCGCCGAAAGGCGGCTTTTTCGTGAAGACCGTCACGCTTTCCCGGGCAAATGCAGAATGGCGCTTGCTTAGGGTTCGGGGTCGGCGGGCCTCTCCGCTAGACTGTTTGCAGCCGCGAGTGAGCCCATGAACCATCCCCTGCCTCCCGAAACTGCCGACCACGCCCTGGCCACCGGCGAACGCCTGCCCAAGAGCGAACGCGTGGACTTCAGCCCCGAGGCCATCGCCGAGATCCAGGCCATTGCGGCGAAATATCCCGACAAGCTGGCGGCCACGCTGCCCGCGCTCCACATCGCGCAGCGCGAGTTTGGCTTCGTGAGCCTGGACGCCATGAAGGCCGTGGCCCGCGCCCTCTCCATCCCCGAAGGCCATGTGTTCGGTGTGGCGAGCTTCTACACCATGTACCAGAAGAAGCCCGTGGGGAAATTCCACCTGCAGGTGTGCACCAACATCTGCTGCGCCCTGAACGGCGGTGCTGAATTCCTGGAGAAGGTCTGCGAGAAGACCGGCTGCACGCCCGGCGGTGGCCCCAGCCCCGACGGCCTGTGGAGCGTGGAGGAGGCCGAATGCCTGGCCTCCTGCGGCAGTGCGCCCTGCATGCAGGTGAACGCCGATGTCTACGACGAGTACCTCGACGATGCCAAGCTGAAGGGCATCCTCGAATCCTGCGAGCGCGGCGAATATCGCGCCTGGGCTGAATGATGCCCCCCATGGAAACTGCCTGCCCACTCTTCTCGCGATGTACCCCCACACCCCCGCTACTCAGTCGGCCCAGCCGCCTTCACGGCCACCGCGCCCTTTGAGGTAATTTCGATGGCCACGTTCCGCACCAAGCACGATCCCCAGCGCTACACCTTCGAGGGCTTCGGCTCCGACAAGTATCCGAACCTCATGCTCCGCGGCGCGGGCCACCTGGACAACTGGACCCTGGATGTCTACGAGCAACAGCACGAAGGCTACGTGGCCTTAAAGAAGGCCCTGAAGATGGAGCCCGTGGCGGTCACCGAAGAAGTCAAGACCTCCGGCATCCGGGGCCGCGGCGGCGCGGGCTTCCCCGCGGGCCTGAAGTGGTCCTTCATGCCCAAGGACACGCCCGAGCGCAAGTTCACCCGCTACGTGGTGTGCAACGCCGATGAGGGGGAGCCCGGCACCTTCAAGGACCGCGCCATCATGGAGTACAACCCCCACCAGCTCATCGAGGGCGTGATCATCTCCGCCTGGGCCATGCAGTGCCAGCTGGGCTTCATCTACGTCCGCGGCGAATTCCTGTGGCTCATCGAGAAGCTGGAGCACGCCCTGCAGGAAGCCCGGAACGCGGGCTACCTGGGCAAGGACATCCAGGGCACGGGCTGGGACTTCGACATCCTCGTGCACCGGGGCGCCGGGGCCTACATCTGCGGCGAAGAAACGGCACTGCTCAACTCGCTTGAAGGCCGCCGCGGCGAGCCCCGCGTGAAGCCGCCCTTCCCCGCCGCCAAGGGCGCCTTCGGCCAGCCCACCACCATCAACAACGTGGAGACCCTGGCCGCGGTGCCGCCAATCCTGCGCATGGGCGGCGCCGAGTACGCCAAGATCGGCCGTCCCAAGAACACCGGCACCCGCGTGTTCTGCCTCAGCGGCCACATCAAGCGCCCGGGCCTCTATGAGCTGCCCCTGGGGCTGCCCTTGGACTTCATCATGAACGACCTGGCCGGTGGCTCCAGCACCGGCAAGAAGATCAAGGCCATCATCCCGGGCGGCGCTTCGGCGCCGGCCTTCAGCGAGAAGGAATTCTCCACGCCCATGGACTTCGATTCCGTGCGGGATGCCGGCTCCATGGCGGGTTCCGGCGGTGTCATCTTCATGGACGAGGACACCTGCATGGTGCAGGCCTGCCTGCGCCTGATCCGCTTCTACGCCCACGAGAGCTGCGGCCAGTGCACGCCCTGCCGCGAAGGCTGCAACTGGATGGAGATGATCCTGCACCGCATCGAACACGGCCAAGGCCGCATGGAGGATCTGGACCTGCTGGCCAGCATCACCCCCAACATCGCCGGCAAGACCCTCTGCGCCCTGGGCGACGCCGCCTGCGGCCCCATGGATTCCATGCTCCAGAAATTCCGCCCCGAGTTCGAACACCACATCACCCACAAGGCCTGCATGGTGAACGGCCACCACCTGCTGGCGAAGGTGGGCGGGCACTGATCTTTAGGACGTAGGCGTTGGGCCGTGGCCTGTAGGTAACAAACGAAAAATCTAACAGTTCGGGATCCGGAATTCTCCACAGCTACAATTCCGAAATCTGGTGCGTTTCGGAATTAATCCCGCAAGGCATGAGGATTTGTGGGCTGGCATGATCCTGGCTCAGGGGTCTAAGCTCTGCATGTCCCCCATGTCCCAAAATCAACCCCCACATTCCAATTCCGGAGACGAGTTCCGGTCCTTCGACGGGCCCATGGAGCACCTTCGCTTGGTGCTGGAGCACATGCCGGTGGTACTCAGCGCCTTCGACCAGGATGGAGGCTTCCTTTACTGGAACCAGGAGGCGGAACGGGTCTCTGGGTGGAGCTTCGAAGAATTGCGCGAATCCTCCCTTTTCCCATACGTTCTGCCTCTGCTTTACCCGGATCAAGGCTACCGCGACCAGATCATGGCTGAATGGGCCCGCCGGGGGAACCAGTACCGGAATTGGGAACTGGAGCTCACCCGCAAGGATGGTGAAAAACGCGTCCTGGCGTTCTCGTCCGTTTCGGACCTAGCCCCCATCCCGGGCTGGGCGTCCTGGAGCGTGGGTGTGGACGTCACCGAACGGGTGCGGGCCCAGGAAGCCATCAACCAACTGGTGGCGGGCGTGGCCCACGAAATCCGGAATCCCCTTTTTGGCATCAGCGCCACCTTTGAAGCCATTCATGCTTCGTTGAAGGGACGACCGGACCTGGAACCCCACTTCGCGGTTCTAAGGGTGGAGATCGAAAGGCTCCGAAGCATGCTGAGCGATCTCACAGACCTCGGCAGACCCGTGGTGCTGAGCCCTCATACTTTCGATCTGAGCTGCTTCTTGGATACGTCTTTCAAATTGCTGCAGCATTCCGCCCTGGATTCGAGCCTGAAGTTCACCCTCGAGTTGCCTCCGCATCCCATCCAGGTTTTCTGGGATCAGGGTCGCGTCCGGCAGATCCTGGACAACTTGATGAACAACGCCATCCAGCACAGCCCGCAAGGCGGCGATATCAAGGTGGAGGTGCGCGATGCAGTAACCGAGATTCACTTGCGTTTCCAGGACCAGGGTCCCGGTTTCGCTCCAGAGGATCTTTCCCGCGCCTTCGAGCCCTTCTTCTCGCGGCGCCAAGGGGGGACGGGGCTCGGCTTGGGCATCGCCAAGAAATTTGCTGAAGCCCACGGGGGTTCTCTGCGCTGCGCCAATGCTCCGGAGGGGGGCGCCATCCTTGATTTGAGCCTTCCCATTTTCTCTGGCCGGGAGTAACCCCATGCGACGCCACAACATCCTGCTGGTGGATGACGAACCCTCCATCCGCTTCGGCATCCGCGAATACCTTTCCGGCAGCGGCTTCGAAGTGGCGGAGGCGGCGACCGTAGCCCAAGCCCTCGATACCGCCGCAAAATTTCAGGCGGATCTGGTCCTCACGGATTTCCGGCTGCCCGATGGGGACGCGTTGGACCTCATGCCCAAACTGCGTGCGCGTTTCCCTGGTCTCCCCATCATCCTGATTACGGGCTTCGGCACCGTGGAGATGGCTGTCAAAGCCATGCAGCTGGGTGCGGATCATGTCTACACCAAACCCGTGGAATTGCCCATGCTCGTAGCTCAGATCCAGCGCCTGCTGGAGCAGCGCCGCTCCGAACGCAGCCAACGCGCCAAGGAGCGCACCAAGCGACCCCGCAACCCTTTCCTGGGCGTGTCCGCGGCCATTCGCGATCTCGAAATCAAGGCCACGCGCGTGGCCCAATCCCAAGCCACGGTACTAATCACCGGCGAAACAGGGAGCGGAAAAGG
>JANXPB010000057.1 GCA_025357545.1 Holophagaceae bacterium | reverse complement strand
CTCGAGCACCTTGGCCTGGACGGTGTCCGGAGCCCAGAACCTCACCATCGATAATGGTGTGGGGCCTGTGATCGGTCAGAACTCGGTGGTGGTCGCACCGGCGGCCTCGACCACCTACACCTTAACGGCCACCAATTCCCTAGGTGCGAGCAACACTCAAGCGGCCCGGTTGACGGTGGTGGCGCCACCGTCCATCACCGCCTTCAACCTCTCGCCCACGACCCCGCTGTATCCAAATGACACGGCCATCCTGTTCGCGCAGTTCACCGGGGGCACCGGGCGGGTGGATAACGGCGTGGGGCTGATCTTCAATGGAGCCCCGGCCACCACCGGGCCGGTGGTCTCGTCCAAGATCTTCACCCTCACCGTGACCAACGATGCGGGGCTCTCGGTCACCGCCCAGGTGGCGGCCACTGTCTACGTCGGCGCCACCGGCCCCACGGGGGTTCTCGCCGTGGCCCGGGCCGGAGCGACCACCACGGCCCTGACCAATGGTAAAGTCCTCATAGCCGGGGGGGTGGATTCGGCGGGCAACCCCATCAAGGGCACCGAACTGTACACTCGCGCTGCGGGTGCCTTTGCGGCCGGGGGCCTCATGGCCGAGGGCAGGGTGGGCCACACCGCCACGCTGCTGCCCAATGGCAAAGTCTTCCTGGCGGGCGGCAGCCTCTTGCCCACGGCGGATCTCTACGATTCCACCGTGGCCACCTTCACCCCAGCGGTGGGCCTCGTGGCCCCCAGGGCCCTCCATGACGGGGTGCTGCTGCCCAACGGGAAGGTGCTGCTGGTGGGCGGGCACGACCCCATCGCCAATAAATCCCTCTCCTCCTGCGAGCTTTACGATCCGAACAGCGGCCTCTCCACGGCTACCGGTTCCCTGGCCACCGCCCGGGAGACCTTCAAGCTCGTCTTGCTTCCTAATGGACTCGTCTTGGCGGTTGGCGGCGTGACGGTGAATGCCACCAGCACCGTCCTGGCTTCGGCAGAAATTTATGATCCCCAGACGGGCCTCTGGGCGGTCACGGGGGCCATGGGCCTGGCCCGGCAGTTGGCTTCCCTCACCCTGTTGCCCAACGGCAAGGTCCTGTGCGCCGGAGGCCTCACCAGCGGCGGAGTGGCCACGGCCACTGCGGAGCGCTTCGACCCTGCGTCAGGCGTCTGGAGCGCTACGGGTTCCATGTCCTTAGACCGCAGCCAGCACGCGGCCATCTTGCTGCCCAATGGCAAGGTGTGGGTGGGCGGCGGCCAGCGGGGCAGCCTGGCCTCAGGAGCCGCCACCGCCTCCCTTGATATGTACGATCCGAACACGGGCCTGTTCCTTCCGGCGGTGCCCCTTTCGGTGGCTCGTTTCTCCCCTAGCTCGGTGCTGTTACTGAGCGGCGAGGTCCTCATCGCCGGTGGGTACCTTGCGGCGGGCGCGCCCCTGCCGGTGTCGCCCATCGGCGAACTGCACAATCCCAAGGATCCGATCCTCTCGGCCTGGAGCGCCACCACCGCTGCCGAAGCCCGGGCGGACGAGACCTTGACAGTGCTGGGCACGGGCAAGCTCCTTATCGCCGGTGGCCGCACCTTCAGCAGCTACAGCGGCACTGCCGCCCTCTATGATCCGGTGGCACGCACCTACGCCGCCTTGGGCAACCTGAAGGCGGTGCGCTCACGCCACACGGCCACGCGGTTGCCCAATGGCAAGGTCCTCATCGCCGGTGGCTTCGATGGCATCAACCGTTTGGATAGTGCCGAGCTTTTCGACCCGGCCACCAATGGCTTCACCCTCACCGGCGCCATGGGTTTGCCCCGGGAGGGCGCTACTGCGACCCTGCTGCCCAACGGGCTGGTGCTGATCACGGGGGGGCGCACGGATGCCGCGGTCTACACCGCCACGGCAGAGCTGTATGACCCGCAAGCCGGAACCTTCAGCGCCACCGGGAGCATGGCCAACATCCGTGTGGGCCATACCGCGACGCTCCTGCCCAACGGCCGTGTGCTGGTGGCGGGCGGGGCCATCGGCAACAATCCCACGGCCACCGCCGAAATCTATAACCCGCAGACGCGCACCTTCGCTGCCACCGGGAATCTGAATACCGGCCGCTACAACCACGCGGCGCTGGTGCTGCCTTCGGGCACCGTGTTGGTGGCCGGGGGCACCGTGGGCTCCGTAGGGCCCTATCTGGCCACCTATGAAATCTACAACCCGGCCACGGGAACCTTCACTTTGTCCGGGACGATGGCCGTGGCCCGCACCCAGTTCACCCTCAACCTGCTTACCAATGGCCGGGTGTTGGCGGCGGGGGGCACCAACAACATCGGCGATCAGGCTTCGGCTGAATACTACGACTACGCGCTGGGCGCATTTTCCACGGCCCCTGCCATGAGCGTGCCGCGCTTCGCCCACGCCGCGGTGGTGCTGCCCACCGGCGGACTGATGGTCTACGGCGGCCTGAACACCCTCATCACGCAGAACACCGGGGAGCTCTTCCGGTAACCGTCACATGCCGCTGGAGGGCCGGTGGGAGCGGTGCTAGGCTAGTAACCTCATCTCACGAGGTTCCCATGCTTCGCCTTCCTCATGCGCTCTTCTCCCTTGGCCTGGTGGCCACGTCCCTGGTGGCCCAAAGCCCGCTGCCCCAGGTCGCCAAGGCTGGCAAGACTGCCAAGACTGCCAAGGCCATCGATCCCGCAGACCTGGACCTTGCCGTGAAGCCCTGCGACGACTTCTACCAGTACGCCAACGGTGGGTGGCTCAAGCGATCCACCATCCCCGCCGACAAGGCCCGGTTCGGCAGTTTCGAAGAACTGGCGGACCGCAACCGCGACACGCTGCACGCCATTCTGGAGGAGACTTCCCAACGGAGCGATTGGAAGAAGGGTTCCCTGGAGCAGAAGGTGGGCGACTTTTTCGCTTCGGGCATGGACCAGGCGGCCATCGAGAAACTAGGCGCCGCGCCCTTGAGCCCCTGGTTGGCCCGCATCGAGGCCATGAAGAGCACCCGGGACCTGGCTTCGGTGCTGGCCGCCTTCCACGGGGCCCACGCGGGGGGCGGCGGCTTTGGTTTCGGTGTGGCCCAGGACGCCAAGAACAGCACCCAGTACCTCGCCCAATTGAGCCAGGGCGGCCTGGGCTTGCCGGACCGCGACTACTACACCAAGACCGATGCGAAATCCAAGGACCTGCGGGAGAAGTACGTCGCCCATGTGGCCAAGATGATGGTGCTCGCCGGCGAAGATTCCATGGACGCAAGGGCCCATGCGGATGCGGTGATGATCGTGGAAACGCGCTTGGCCAAGGCCTCCATGAGCCGCGTGGACCAGCGCGACCCCCAAAAGACCTACCACAAAATGCTGGTGTCGGAGCTGGAGCAGATGGCGCCGCAATTTGCCTGGAGGCTCTATTTCAAAGGCCTGGGGCTGAAACAGGTGGGGGACGTGAACGTTCGCCAGCCGGCCTTCATCATGGAATTCGGGAGCATGGCTGAGGACATCACTCTGCCGGAATGGCGGGCTTACCTGCGTTGGCATGCGGTCAGTTCCGCGGCGCCGCACCTTTCAAGGGCCTTTGTGGATGAAGCCTTCGACTTCAACAGCCGCATCCTGAACGGCATCCCCCAGCAGCAGGACCGCTGGAAGCGGGTGCAGGCCGTGCTCGACACGCCCTCGGCCTTGGGCGAGGCCGCCGGACAGCTCTACGTGAAGCAGGCCTTCAGCCCCGAAGCCAAGCAGAAGATGGTGGTGCTCATCGAAAACCTGCGCGCCGCGCTCAAAGAGAAAATCGTTGCGCTGCCCTGGATGGGTGCGGACACCAAGCAGCAGGCCTTGAAGAAACTCGCGGCCTTCGGCGTGAAGGTAGGCTATCCCGACAAGTGGAAGGATGCCTCCAAGATCGAGGTCGTGCGAGGGGATTTCTACGGCAACATCATGCGGGCCCGGGCCTTTGAAACCCGGCACAACCTAGAAAAACTGGGGCAGCCCATCGACCGCACCGAGTGGGGCATGACGCCCTCCACTGTCAACGCCTACTACAGCCCCACCATGAACGAGATCGTGTTCCCGGCGGGCATCCTGCAACCGCCTTTCTTCGACGCGAAGGCCGACGATGCCGTGAACTACGGTGGCATCGGCGCGGTCATCGGCCACGAGATGACCCACGGTTTCGATGACTCCGGCAGCCAGTTCGATGCCGAGGGCAACTTGAAAAACTGGTGGACCGAGGCGGATAAAAAGGCCTATGAAAGCCGGACCGATTTGGTGGTGAAGGAGTTCGACGCTTTCAAAGCACTGCCGGACCAGAATGTGAACGGCAAGCTCACCCTGGGGGAGAACATCGCCGACCTGGGGGGCCTCAAGATCGCCTTCGCGGCATGGCAGAAGAGCCTTGGGGGCCGGAGTCCCGATCCCATTGACGGCTTCACCGGGCCCCAGCGCTTCTTCCTGAATTTCGCCGTCATCTGGCGCAATGTCATCCGCCCCGAAGCCCAGCGGGTGCGGCTCAATACCGACCCCCACAGCCCTGGGCGGTTCCGCACCATCGGCCCCCTTTCCAATCTGCCGGAGTTCTACCAGGCCTTCGGCTGCGCCGATGGCGACGCCATGAAGCGCGCCGAGGACGTCCGCCCCAGCATCTGGTGATGCTTTTGTTCCTGCCCTTTTCGGGCCCCACTGTGTCGAGCGAGCCATGACCCTCCGAACCCTTTTCCTATCCACCGCCGCGGTGGCCCTTGCCGCCCAGGCGGCGCCGCCAATCCGCCCCATCCTGGGGGTCGATCCCGTCCATATGGATCGCAAGGTTTTGCCTTGCGCCGATTTCTATGCCTACGCCAACGGTGCCTACAACCAGGTGGAGATCCCTGCCGCCTACTCCGCCTACGGGGTGAACCAGGAAATCGATGACCGCAATTGGGCCATCCTGAAGGACATCCTGGAAACCAGCGCCGAGGATCTGCAGGCACCGAAAGGCAGCGCCGCCCAGCGCATCGGCGACTTTTTCGCCTCGGGCATGGATGAGGCCGCCATCGAGAAGGCCGGCCTCCAACCGCTTCAGCAGCTCCTGCAAAGCATCGAGGGCATGGCGGACCCAGCGGCTCTGGCGCCCATGCTGGCGGCCCTGCACAGTCGCGGCCTGCGGGGCGGCTTCGCCTTCTTCGTGGCCGTGGACGACAAGGACAGCAGCGCGGAAATCGCCCGGCTCTACCAGGACGGCCTGGGGCTTCCGGAGCGGGAGTATTACTTGCGGACCGATGAGGCCTCTCTGGCGCTGCTCGGAAAGTACCGGGCCCACATCGCGCGCATCCTTCAATTGGCCGGCGACAGGCCAGAGGTGGCGGAGCTCGAAGCAAGCCAGATCCTCGACCTGGAAACCCGGCTGGCCCGAGCCTCCCGGCGGCTGGTGGACCTCCGCGATCCCAAGGCCAACTACCACAAGCTGAAGCGGCAGGAGGTGGCCGCGCTGGCCCGGGGCTTCGACTGGCCCACCTATTTCTCAGGCATCGCCCTGCCGGCTTCCCAACGTCAATTGGTGGTCGGCCAGCCGGAGTTCATGAAGGCCTTCGCCCAGCTCACCCGGGCAGTGCCCCTGCCCGTTTGGAAGGCCTATCTGCGCTGGTGTGTCCTCAGCGGCACGGCCGCGGGACTGGGAAAGGAGTTCGAAGCGGAGGAGTTCGCCTTTTTCGGAACCGTGCTGTCGGGTCGCAAGGAAATGTTGCCGCGCTGGAAGCGCGTCCTCCAGGCCGCGGACCACGCCATCGGCGAAGACCTTGGCCAGCTCTACGTGAAGCGGGCCTTCTCACCCCAGGCGAAGGGGCGCGCCCTGGAGATGGTGAAATTCCACAAGGAGGCCATGCGCCTGAGTATCCAGGAGTCTCCCTGGATGAGTGAAGCCACGAAAAAGGCCGCCTACCGGAAGCTCGACACCATGAGGGCCAAAGTGGGCTACCCCGACCTCTGGCGGGATTACTCCAAGCTCGACATCCAGCGTCGGCCTTACGTTGCCAACGTGCTGGCCGCGCGGCTCTTCGAATTCCAGCGCAACATGGCCAAGCTGGGCCAGCCCGTGGACCGTGCCGAGTGGGGCATGACCCCCCAGACCAACAATGCCTATTACAACCCGAGCCTCAATGAGATGTGTTTCCCTGCGGGCATCCTTCAGCCGCCCTTCTTTGACGAGAAGGCCGATGACGCCGTGAACTATGGGGCCCTGGCCTCGACCATCGGCCACGAGATGACCCACGGCTTCGACGACCAGGGCAGGCAGTACGACGAGAAAGGCAATCTCAAGGACTGGTGGGCTCCCGCCGACGTGGCCGCTTTCAAGCAGCGCGCGGACCTGGTGGTGAAACAGTACGACGCCTTCGAACCGCTGCCGGGCCTGCACGTCAACGGCGCCCAGAGCCTGGGCGAGAACATCGCCGACATCGGCGGCCTCAAGATCGCCTACACCGCCTACCAGCTGGCTTCCAGGGGCAAAGAACTGAAGACCGTGGACGGCCTCACGCCGGACCAGCGCTTCTTCATAGCCTTCGCCCAAGGCTGGCGCACCAACGTCCGGCCTGAAAGCCTGCGCTTGCAGGTGACCTCCGATGTGCATTGCCCCATCCGGTTCAGGGTCATCGGCCCGGTCACCGACTTGCCGGCCTTCTATTCAGCCTTCGATTGCCAGGACCTCGGCAAGCGCCCTGCGGCCGCGACGATGAGCGTATGGTGAAGATGTCGCCGAAATCATCAAAACCCTGCGCGAAGATTGCGAAGATTGAGCACAGGCATGGTTTTGCGCGCTCTTCACTTCCTTCAGCGCCATCGCGTAGTTCGTTGCTTTAAGGGCCGTTACAAAAGGGCCAGTGCGTTTCTTTAGTGCGTGGCCACGGCTTATTTCGCCGTGTGGAGCACCAGTGTTTCCAGCCGGTCCAGGGCCTTGGTGATGGTGTCCATGCCGGGGCCGAAACTGAAGCGGACGTGGTGCTTGAACCTGGAGGCCCGGCCGTGGCGACGCTTGCCGGGGTTGATGTCGAAGAATTCGCCAGGCACGACGATGACCTTGTGCTCCAGCGCGGCCCGGAAAAGGCCCATGCCGTCGTTGAGCGGTTCCGGCAATCCCGAGACATTGCCCCAGGTATAGAAGGTGCCTTCCGGCGCCCGCTCGAAGCGCACCCCCAGCCGCTCGAGCCGCGAGACCATGAGGTCGCGCTTGGCGCGGAAGGCTTGGTGGGTGGCCATGGTTTCGTCCTTGACGTGCTGTTCATTCAGCAGGTGGATGGCCGCACGTTGCAGGGGGCGCGAGCCGCCGCCATCCAAGAAAGAGCCGGCATTCGCCACGGCCTCGATGATGGGTTTGGGGCCCACGGTCCAGGTCATGCGCCACCCTGGATAGCGCCAATTCTTGGTCAGGCCGTCGAAGAGCACCACGGCTTCGTTCTCCACGTCCTCGATGTAGCGAGCGGCGCTCTCCACGGGCAGCTGGCCGGGTTTGCCGCCCCAAATGTAGTGGGAGTAGAACTCGTCGATGAGCAATGCGCAGTCGCTCTCTTTGCCAAGCTCGATCCACCTTCGCAGTTCTTCGCCCTGGAGCAATTTTCCCGTCGGGTTGTTGGGATTGGAGAGCAGCAGGGCGCCCAGGCCCCGGCCCTGGATCTCGCGGCGAAGCTCCTCGATGGGAAGGGCGTAGCCTCGCTCTGGGTCCAGCAGAATCGGAATGGCGGTGAAGGCCTTGAAGACGTCCAGCAGCTCTTCATACGCGGTGTAGTCGGGAAGAAAATGCCCCAGATTGATCGGCCCCAGCGCCGCGGCTGCCCGGGCCAGGCCCACCCGGCCGCCGCCGCTGACGGAAATGTTTTCGGCGGAATACTGGGTCTTCATTCCCCGCCGGTAGGTGCGGTTGTAGTATCCGGCGATGGCCTCGCGTAGTTCCATGAGGCCCGCCACCGGCGCATATTCCTGATCGTCCACCAGGATGCCGACGCTGTGCTCGCGGGGCGGGGCGCCGGGCAGTTCATCAGTGTCGGGCTGGCCCTGGCCCAGGTTGCACCAGTCCGCATCGCTGGGATCGAAGCCGAGCTTTTGGGCTTCGCCGGTGACGAAAATGACGCCGGTGCGCGGCATGGATTTGAAGGCGGAGTGGGGATTTTCGGTCTGCATCCGCCATTCTAACGCGCCCAAAGCGCCGACTAGCGCGAGGCGCGCTGGGTTTTCCGGAGGCGGTTCAGGGCAGCGCGGGAGAGACCGGGCACCTGCAGCAGGTCGGCAACGGGGGCCGCTCCGACCTGGGCGGCGGTCAGGTACCCAACCGCGACCAACGCCGCCGCCAGGGTGGGCGGCAGGCCGGGCAAGGCCGCCGCCAAGTGGGGGCAGAACCACACGGCGGCGAGGTTCGGCGCACCCTCGGGATGGAACTCGCTGGGCCGCCGCAGGGCGCCCGTGAAGGGCTTCCAGGCAGGATTGAGCAGGTGCAGCCGGTTGAGCTTCCGGGCCTGTTCCCCGGGGGAGAAATCGCTCTCGACGATGCTTCGGAAAGCCACGAGGAAGGGGAGGAAGCAGGAGGGCTTCACCTCGCCCACATCGCTCTCGACAAGTATTTCCGGAGGCTCCCACCCGGCCGGGGCGGCGGGCTGCCTCACCCACGTGCCGAACTCTGGTGGGATGGCTGCGGGCAGTTCGGAGCCGTCCACTACGAAACGGCCATGGGTCCGCAGCACCCGGAGCGGCGTCCACAGGTAGAGCTTGGCGTGGAAGCGCAGGCCCGCAGGATGCAGGAGCACCGGGCCGCCCGCCTGGAAGCTCACCTGGAACCCGGGCGCATTGGCGGTGGGCCTGGGCTCCAGAGGCTCGGCTTCGGCCCGTGGCCGCGGAGGGACGCTCAGCCTGCGTTTGAGCCAGCGCAACATGGCGGTTCCAGGTATCTCTGTCTCAGTCCTTCAGCCCCAGCACCTGGTCGATGGTGCTCTGGGCTAGCGGGTGGTAGCCCGGACGCGCCTCCTTGAAGATCGCCCGGGCCCGGACCTGGCCGTCTGGCGTCTTCGCCAGCTCGGTGTAAAGCGGCACGATGAGTTTGCGGCGGCCGATGCCGATGAGGTAGTTTCGCAGCCGCGCATCGGCGGGGGTGTAACCATGCTGGATGGCGAGGCGCAGCCAGACGTGGGCGATCTCCGCATTGCCAATGTCAGTGAGGTGCCACGCCGCATCCAGCGACTTCATCTGATCGAGGCTCAGGTCTGCGGGGAGGCCGCGCAAAAAATGCAGCCATTCCTGGGTGCTCCAAGGCGCCGGAACAGCCAGGTACGACTCGCTCGTGGCTTTCCCTAGGGCAGCTGCATTGCCGCTCTTCAAAATGGCGGCGATGGCCTCGTCAACCTTTTTGAAGGCGTCGCTCCGGGGTTCCGCTGCGCCGTTGGGAACGCCGGCTTCATGGATCCAGGCATGGACCGGCACCACGGCCTTCTTGGCGGGGAACTTCGCGATGAGATTGGTCTGGAGGTAGCCCTCGAAATCCGCGGTGGTCACGCTCTGGAAGGCGAAGTGCTTGAAATAGCTCCGCAGGAAGGCATCAAAGGGCTTCCGGCCATAGGTTGTTTCGAGAGTGCGCAGGAAGAGGGCGCCCTTTTCGTAGGGGATCTCGCTCAGGGAATCGTCGGGATCGCGGCCGCTCAGCACCAGGTGCAGCACCGTGTCCGCGGGAGGCAGGGTGTCCAGGAGGTGCTGCAGGGTCTGGCGGCCCAGCACCGCTTGCATCTCCTCGGGACCGCGTCCGTAGACCGCCTCCACGATGCGCCGCTCCACGTAGGTGGTGAAGCCTTCGTTCAGCCAGACGTCGCTCCAGGTGGCATTGGTCACCAGGTTGCCGCTCCAGCTGTGGGCCAGCTCATGGGCGATGAGGGAGACCAGGCTCTTGTCGCCGGCGAGGATGGTGGGCGTGGCGAAGGTGAGGCGCGGATTCTCCATGCCGCCGTAAGGGAACGAGGGCGGCAGCACCAGGATGTCGTAGCGGCCCCAGGCGTAGGGGCCGTAGAGTTGCTCCGTGGCGGCGACCATCTTCTCGGTGTCCTCGAGTTCTTTGGCGGCCTTGGGCAGCACTGAGGGTTCTGCGTACACACCCGTACGCTGGCCCAGGGCCCGGAATTGAATATCTCCAACGGCGATGGCCATGAGGTAGCTTGGGATGGCATTGGGCATGGTGAAGCGATACACCCCTGTGCGCTTCGCCCTGGGATCGTTCACGGCGCTCATCACCGCGCGGAGGTTCTTCGGGGTGCGGATGGTGGCGCTGTAGGTCACCCGGACGCCCGGCGAATCTTGGCAGGGGATCCAGGACCGCGCGTGGACCGCTTCGCTCTGGCTGAACATGAAGGGCTCCTTCTTGCCGGCGGTCTGCTCGGGCGTGAGCCACTGCAGGCCCGTGGCCGTCGGGCTGGTGGCGTAGCCGATCCGCACGAAATGGGTGCCCTTGGGCAGGGACACCGTGAGTTTGGAACCCAGGATGGGATCCTTGGCGGCCAGGGTGTGGTCCACGGTCTTCCAGGCTTTGCCATCCGGAGAAGCGTCGGTCTTCTGGATCTCCAGGTCCCGCGTGTCGAGGGTCATGGAATTTGCCGCGGGGTCCAGCACCTTCACCTTCAGCACGGCAGTCCCCTGGAGGACCTTTTTTTCAAAATCGGCTTTCAAGTCCAGGGCGATGTGGAGGGTGCGGATTTCCTTGGGTTTGGCATAGGAGTGGACGTCCCAGGCCTGGGCCTCGCGGACGACTTTGGCCACCTCAGCCTTGCTGGGCAGGATGGGCATGGGCGTGGGCATGCGTTCAGCCTCCTGGGCGGCCAAAGCCAGGGAAATGCCAGCGAGCAATGTGAGCAACATTCGCATGAAAACCTCAGGATAAAAGCCAGCGCAGAGCTCCATGGTGAGGCATCCCGGGAGGAACTTCATCCCTGCAATCGCCAACTAACCTTCGTGGGATGCCAGGCGCGCGGTGTGGGCTTCCAGCAGGTCGCTGCGGGTGAGGATGCCGATGAGCCGCTGGCCCTCGTCCACTATCGCCAGCCGGCCCACGCCTTCGCGGATCATGTGGTCCGCCGCCTCCCTCAGGGAGGTGCCCTCGAAGGCCAAGGCCAGGGGCCGCGACAAAAGCGCCGTGAGGGGCGTGGACGGTGGCAAAGCAGTGTCCTCCAGTTCCCGGGCCATCACCATGCCGATGGCGCGACCAGCCTCGTCGATCAGGGGAAAGCCCTGGTGGGCGCTGCCCTGGCCCCGGGAAGCCAGCCAAAGCCTGGCCGTTCCAAGCGGCATCTCACCTGGAAGCGACGCCACGTTTCTGGAGGCGAAGTCCTTCACCAGCATCTGGTCCAGATGGTCGGCGGTGTATTCAGCGGGCACCCGGACGCCGCGGCGGGCGAGCTTCTCGGTCATGATGCTGTGGCGCATGAGCAGCGCCGAAATCATGTAGGCCGCGGCGCAGCCGCCGAGGAGGGGCATGAGCCCGATGGGCTGGAGCGTGATCTCGAAGGCGAAGACAGCCGACGCCAGCATGGCCCGCGAGGCGCCGGCGAAAATCGCCGCCATGCCCACCAGGGCGCACATGCGCGGGTCGATCCCCGCGTGGGGCAGGAGCCTGGCGAAGACGCCCCCCAGAAGGGCCCCCAGCGCGCCGCCGATAGTGAACAGGGGGGCCAGGGTTCCGCCGGAAGTGCCGCTGCCCAGGGCGATGGCCCAGGAGACGAATTTCGCAAGGCAGAGCACCAGCAGGGTGGTGCCGATGAGGTCCGCCGAGAGGATGGACTGGATGTTGTCATAACCCACGCCCAGGGTGCGTGGCACGAAGCAGCCGATGGCGCCTACCGCCAGACCACCCAGGGCGGGCCACCACATCCAGTGGATGGGCAGGTGTTCAAAGGCATCCTCGATCCAGTACACGGACTTGGTCACGTAGACCGAAACCACGCCCACCAGGGCTCCCACCAGGATGTACAGGCCCAGGGTCAAGCCGGTGGGCGTGGCCAGTGTGGCCATGGCGAAAATGGGCTTGATGCCCACCAGCGAGATGCGCACCCCTGTGGCCACCACAGCGGCGAAGGCCACGGGAATGATGGAGCGGGGCCGCATTTCGAAGAGCAGCAGTTCCACGGCCAGCAGTACCGCGCTCACCGGAGAGCCGAAGGTGGCGGCCATGCCCGCGGCGGCGCCAGCGGCCAGGAGGGTCTTCCGCTCCAAAGCCGAGGTGGGAATGAACTGGCCCACCAGCGACCCCAGCGCGCCACCGGTGGCGATGATGGGTCCTTCTGCACCGAAGGGCCCGCCGGTGCCGATGGCGATGGCCGCCGAGAGCGGCTTGAGGACGAGCACGCGGGGCGCGATGCGCGAGCGGTTGAGCAGCACCTGCTCCATCGCCTCGGGGATGCCGTGGCCCCGGATCGCCTTCGAGCCGTAGCGCGCCATCAGGCCGACG
>JANXPB010000035.1 GCA_025357545.1 Holophagaceae bacterium | reverse complement strand
CGCGGCCTCGCTGCCCGCCGGGAAGCACCAGGGCAGGCTGATCCGGAACTGGGACCCCTCCAGGTAGACACTTTCCACCTGGATGGTTCCACCCATCAATTCCACCAAGTGCTTGGAGATGGTCAGGCCCAATCCTGAGCCCCCGAAGCGCCGGGTGATGGAGGCATCGGCCTGGGTGAATTTGTCGAAGAGCCGGCCCAGTTTCTCCTTCGGAATGCCGATGCCCGTATCCTGAACCGAGGCATTCAAACGGCGGGCTTCCTTATCAAATTGGAGCCGCAGCCTGACCGTGCCGCGTTCGGTAAATTTAAGGGCATTGCCCACCAGGTTCACCAGCACTTGGCGCAAGCGTTGGGGGTCGCCCAGCATCGCCGGTGGCAGCCCCTCGTCCAATTCCAAGGCGAAGGCCAGACCCTTCTGGGCGGCCTGGGCGGTGAAAAGATTCCGCACTTCGCCGCCCACCTTCCCCACATCAAAGGAGATCTCCTCCAGCTCCATCTGCCCCGCTTCGATTTTGGAGATATCCAGGATGTCGTTGATGAGGGACATGAGGCCCTGGGCCGAAGAGCCCACGGTGGCCGCCAGATCCGCCTGATCCTCATCGAGATGGGTCTGCTGCAACAGATAGTTCATGCCGATGATGGCGTTCATGGGAGTGCGGATCTCGTGACTCATCACCGCCAGGAATTCACTCTTGGCCCTGGAGCCGGCTTCCGCGGCCTCCTTGGCCGCCAACAGTTCCCTTTCCGCGCGTTTGCGGTCGGTGACATCGCTCATGGAACCGGCCATCCGGGTGGCGAGGCCTTCGGCATTCCAGATGGCCTGACCGCGGGATCTGAACCATCGGTAGTCCAGGCCCGGAGCCTTCATGCGGAATTCGATGTCATAGGGTTTGCGGTGTTTCACGTGCTGATAGACCGCCTGGCCCATGCCCTCCCGGTCTTCGGGGTGGACCCAGGCCACCCATTCGGAAATGTTCGGCGTCGGTGAACCAGGAAGCAGACCCAGAATCGATTTCAAGCGCCCGGAGAAATACGATTCCCCGGACTGCAGGTGCACATCCCAGATCCCTTCGTTGGAACCCTGGACCGCCAGCGCGTAACGTTCCTCGCTCTCCCGGAGGGCCTCCTCCGCCCGCTTCCGGTCAGTGAGATCCCGGATGGAGGCCACCCTGGTGGGCCGATCCAGGTAGAACACCGTCTTGCCGGAGATTTCTGCGGGAAAGGTGCTGCCATCTCGGCGCTGGCCGGTGATCTCATAGGGGGCATCGGTGCCGGAGCGCACCATGTCCACGATCTTCATGCGGTCCGATTCCAGCGCGAGGTTCACGGCCTTCAGCCCGATCATTTCGTCGACGGTGCCCCCCCACATCTTCGCCAGAGCATGGTTCACGTCGATGATGATGCCGTTCTCATTGACCAGGATGCCATCCGTCGTGCCTTCACTCAGGGCACGGAAGCGACCCTCGCTCTGCTGCAGGGTCCGTTCAGCCTGCTTCCGCTCGGTTAGGTCGTAGAAAGCCGTCAGGCTGGCAGACCGGCCGTCGAAGGTCATCATGCGGGAGGTTACCTCCACGAGCTTCGGGCCTGTGGCGGTATTCATCTCCAGTTCCACCCGGTCGAACTTCCCTTCGGTCTGCAGGCGGGAGACCACCGCCAAGCGGTCCTCGGGGCGGTGGTAGAAAGAGAGAGATGAAACGCCGATGAGGGCCTCCCGTTTCAACCCCACCAGGTCAGCCATGCGGTCGTTCACGTAGAGGATCTCCGAATCCGGATAGGCGATGATCACCACGGGCACCGCGAGGGTTTCCGCCACCAGGCGGAAGCGATTTTCGGATTCGCCCAGGATGGCCTCGGCGGACTCCCGCTCCGAGAGCAAGGCGCTCAGCACCAGGGCTGTGAGCACCAAAGTGGCCAGAAAGGACCGGAGCAACACCATGGAAGGGGCCCCGTGGATGACGGTCAAGGGGCCCAGGCGCGAGATGGTGGCGGGAATGGCGAAGGCTGCGACCACGGCCACCGCTGAGATGGCCCCCCGTAGGCCGAAGCGCAGGCAGGCCCACACCACCACCGGAAACACCAGGAAGGGCAGCGGGTAGCGCTGGGCGTTGAAGCCCGGGCCATGGAAGAACACGCTGTAGGAGACGAAGGCCAGCACCATCATCACGGCGCCGAATTCCAGAGCCGTCGCTTTGGTCACCCGGGGCCGGGGCTGGACCGTCATCAACAGCAACGGCGTGACCAACAGCGCGCTGGTGGCCTCGCCCAGCCACCAGCGGCCGAAGAAGGGCCAGAAGTAGCTCCAGGGCAGGGAGCCCCCAAAAGCGAAGGTGACGGCGCCCATTCCAGCGCCCACGGTGGTGGAGAAAATGCCGCCAAACACAACCAGCATCACCACATCCCGCAGGCGCTTCAGGGCAGGATCGAAGCCGCCCCTGGTCATGAGCCAATAGCCCAACCCCACCTCGACCGTGTTGGCGGTGGCGATGCTCAGGTGCACCCACAGGGGAGCCTGGGTATTCATCATCACCGTGGCCAGGCCCCCCAGGAAAACACCCGGCCAGAGCCGCCGGCCGCCTAGGAGCATCACCGCCAAGGCGAGGCCTTTCGGCAGCCAGATAGCCGTGTCCCGGCTCCCTGGGAAGGTCATCAGATATGAGCACTTGGCCGCCACTGGGTAGAGGAGGGCCAACAGGAACACTTGCAGTAGAAGGGTCTGCCAACGCGGTTTCATGGCATCCCGAAGATAGCCCAGTGGGAAATAAATACTATGCCAAGCTGCCGATCAGGCCGTGAATTTCCTCCGGGGCCTCCAGCCTCCGCAGACTGCGCATCAGGCGCCGCAGGTAGGCGCCATGCAACGCGGCGCCGGGCGGCTGCCAACGGGACCGGTCCCAATCCAGGGCCAGGAGGGTCCCTTCTGGCTTCAAGATGAAATTGGTCGCATTGAGGTCCGGGGCCCAGAGCCCCCACCCTGAGAGGGCCCCCAGTATCATCCTGAATTGGGGCAAGGCTTTCTCCGTGCGATCAAAGACCCTGGGCCAAGGCTGTGCTTCTTCATACCCTGTGAGATAGAGCCCCTCGACTCCAACGCCGTGGGAGCGGAAGGCGTAGCCCAACGGTTCCACGGTGGGGAATCCCTGTTCCCACAGGGCGCGATGGGCCTCCGCCTCGGCGGCGAAGCGGAGTTCACTGGAATAGGTTCGGTCATTCACGTGGTGCATCCAGCCCCCTCGCCGGTAAGGCCTGATCACCACAGTGCCCCGACGTTGGATACCCCCGCGCCCGAAGGCTTGCCCAAGACCCTGCGAATCAGCCGCGAGGTCCAGTGCCTCTGGTCCCACCCGGGTCCAGCCCCCGCCCAGCTCGCCCAAGTCCATATTTTCGGTATGTGTCCAAGGGTGCGTGGCCGTGCGAGGCTCATAGGGCCAGTTCGCCGGGAGGTCAGGGATGCGCATGTGGAGGTTGCTGGTCATCTATCTTTCCAGCTTGGCCTGCCTGAGCGCTCAGGGCTACCCCGCAGGAAGTTCAGAGGGGTTTTCTTCCCAACTATTGAAGCGCAGTGTGCCCATCTCTCTCCATGTCCCGGCACCGGCAGTGCTGGCCAGTTGGAAGGCAGCCCATCCTGGGGTCCAGGCGCGAGTGGTGCTCATGCTCCCAGGCGCCTATGACGGCCCCGCCGACCTCATCCGCCACGGGATCTATGCTCATGTTGCGCAGGAGGAAGCCGCCGGCCGCATCGCCCCAGCGCTCTGGGTCTCCATCACCCATTTCGGCTCCTGGTATGCCGATCGGAAGGATGGCAGCTTCCCCTTCGAAACATTTCTGGTTAGGGAACTGCTCCCGGACATCGAGAAGCGGTTCCCGGGTTTCGGAGGGAGCCGGGAATCCCGCAGCATCGCGGGTCTTAGCATGGGCGGTTTTGGCGCGCTGAACCTCTGCGGAAGAACCGACTTGTTCTCCCGTTGCGTCGCACTCTCACCCGCGCTGGTGGAGCCGCCGTTCGGCCAGGCTGGGTGGTTCATGCGGCACTCCCTCCAACGGGCTTTCCCTCTGACACCCGAGGCCTTCACCCCCTGGAACCCCTGGAAACATCTGGGGGGGACCGCTGACCTGTTCCTCGGCTGTGGCACCGAAGACAAGTACGGCCTGGCGCCCGTGACCCGGGACTTCGCCCAACTGTGCGCCCGGCGGAACCGCACCGTGAGTCTCGAGCTGCGGCCTGGCGGCCACGATTGGAAGTACTGGGCGCCTGAGTTCAAACGGCTTGCGGAATGGCTCCATGGGGGCACAGCACCCCTCCCCGCACCTGCCCTCAAAACGCAGCAATCCGTAAAGACCTTGTGAACTAAAAACTTCGACACTGTAACCCGCGAGATTCCCACAAGGTCTGCGGAAAAGCCCCAGGCAAGGGCTGCCGGGAGTCCGGACTGGAATCCGAACTCGATTTCGGCCTCGCACAGACAGCCGGAACCTGGATAGAGTCTTTTCCAATCTCCTCTAAATCAGAACGCTCCTTCCCCCCTAGAACTTCCCGCAGGTTCCCGATTGAATCCACACTTCTGCCTTTTCCAAGGCAGGACGGACGTTGTTTTGGCAACTTTTGCTCCTTGCCGGAGCCAGTGGTGAAGCCTTGTCACGGCTGCCCGCGCTGGCCTTGGATGATTCCTGCAACGCGACCCCTGATCGCTTCCAACCAGGCTTGCCTGTTCATCGGGCCTGGCTACTTCAGTTCCGGAGCCCTGTTCTTCCGGGTAGCGTCATAGGCTGCACATTTTCGGATCGCGACTTGGTAGCCGATGTGAACCAGTTCGAACCAGCCGTTGAAGCCGTGCAGGAAGGCGTTGATGCCTGGCTTTGGATTCAATTCCGCATCCGGGTACAGGTTCCATCCGTAGTCATCGAAGATCAGCAACCCGCCGATGCGCAGCAGTCGCCAGGCCAGGACTGCATCGCTAAGCGTGTCTTTGGCGGTGTGCGAGCCATCGACATAGACCGCATCAAACACCCTGGTCAGCTTCGGCAGCACCGCATCGCTTGCGCCCACATGGGCCGTCACGCGGGCTTCCCACGGCCCGGTGTTCTCTTTGAATCGTTCGAAAAGCTGGGTGGTGTCGATGCCCCAGGCCGCGTTTTCCATGCTGCCCATGAAGGTATCCACGCAATCAATGCCCGCACCTTCGCCCGTCAACACATGTTCAAGCAGCCAGCAGGCGGAGCGGCCTTCGAAGGAGCCGATCTCAAGAATTTGCAGGTTCGGGCGGCCCTTCAAGGGGGCGAACAAACGCTCCCAGACGGGAATGTTTTTCGAAAACCAATCCTGGGTGAAGGCCATGCGTGGATTCCATGGATGGAGTGGCGTGATGGTCAGGACGTGTCTGGACAGTCTACGCCTTGCAGTTGTTGCGCACGAACCCGGCTGTGCCGTGGGGGAAACAGCGGTCGAAACCTCCACGGCCCTGCCTTCCAACACGGCTCTCAGGTCGTCCTGCATCCCTTCGGTATCGCTCCGCGATCCGCGAGACCACCCGCTAAGTTGCTTCGGACGCCACCAAGATCATTAAAGTCCCGTCCGTTTCAACGGTGGCGCCCTCCTGGGTCGTGATCTTCGCGGCTCTCCCCGCTGAAGTCGCTCTCAGCTCATTTTGCATTCTCTCGGTATCGCTTCGCGATACGCAAGGCAGCTCCTTCAAGCTTGCTTGGGCCCCATCATGATCAAGACCGAACCTGTTTCGACGGTGGCCCCCTCGGAGGTCGTGATTTTCATGACCACCCCTTCCGACACGACCCTCAACTCATTCTGCATTTTCATCGCTTCCATGATGAGGAGGGGCTGGCCTTCCGTGACGGGATCGCCTTCCTTGACGAGCAGTTTGACCACCTTGCCGGGCATCGGGGCGGTAAGGGTGCCGCCGGAGGCCGAGGCGGCGCCGGCGGCGGCGAGCAGGGCCTTGCGCGGGTCCTGCAGCGCGAACTCGTAAGCGCCGTCGTGAAGCGAGGCGCGGAACGCATGGATGTCCGGGTCGGGATGCTTCGCCGCGTCCAGGTGCACATCCACGGACTTGCCTTCGATGATCACGGAGTAGCTGCCCGGTTCCACCTCAAGGATATCCAGGCTCTGCGCCACGCCATTCCAGATGAGGGTCGCCACCCCGTCCTGGCGGAGCAGTTCCACTTCGTGGGTGTCTTTGCCGATGAGCAGTGTGCGTTTCATGAATCCACCAAGAAAATCATTAACCGCGAATGGCG
>JANXPB010000026.1 GCA_025357545.1 Holophagaceae bacterium | reverse complement strand
GCGGTAGCGATGGTGTCGTTGGATTCCACTTCGGCGAAGGTGGTGCCGGAGATGGTGGTGACCGTCAGGGTGGCGTTGTTGGAGGTGGCGGAACCCACGCTGTTGGTGACGACGACGGAGAAGGTGGAACCATTGTCGGCGACCACGGTGGCCGGGGTGGTGTAACTGGCGGCGGTCGCGCCGGAGATGGCGGTGCCGTTCTTGCGCCACTGGTAGGTGAAGGGCGCGGTGCCGGATGCGGAGACATTGAAGGTGGCCGTGGCGCCGGTATTCACCGAGGCATTGGCGGGCTGGCTGGTGATGGTTGGGGCGGTGGGCACGGTGCTGGTCCAGGCCGCGCCGACATTGACGCCGTGGAAGGAATTCCACACGGCCTGCTCTTCGGCGGAACCGGCGCCATAGAGATCCTTGGCGGCATTGATGTGCGCGGTGCGGGAATCGGCATAGGTCATGTTGGAGGTGTAGTAGGTGGTCATGGCGCGGTAGTGGATGCGGGCGGCGTGGTCATTGCCGACGCCGGTCATGCCGCTGGGCAGCAGGGTGGTGCTGTTGTTGCCCGACGTGGTGGCGCCCTGGGCCAGGAAGAAGAAGGCGCGGTTGCCGGGGCCGGAGCTGTAGTGCACGTCCAGGTTGCCGACGGTGGAGGACCAGACATCGGGTGAAGAGCCGTCCAGGCTGGGCTTATTCATGTAGCGCAAAGGGGTAGAGGAAAGCTGCTCGCCAATGCTGAAATTGCCACCGGTGGCGGGCACGGTGGTGGCATGGGCCGCCATACCGCCGCCCAGATCGTAGTACTCGATCATGGTGCCGAAGATGTCGGAGTTGGACTCGTTCAGGCCGCCGGACTCGCCTGAGTAGGTGAGGCCGCCGGGAACGGAGTTGGCGATGACGCCATGGCTCATCTCGTGGCCGGCCACGTCGATGGAGGTCAGCGTGGTAAAGGAGGAACCATCGCCGTAGGTCATGCAGAAGCAGGAATCCGACCAAAAGGCGTTGTCATAGCTGTTGCTGACGTGAACACGGCTGTAGGTGGAAGTGCCACTGCCATCAATGCCGTTGCGACCCAGGACGTTCTTGTAGAAGTCCCAGGCGGTCATCATGCCGAACATGGCGTCCACGGCTGCGGTCTGCCCATTGGCGGCGGTGGTGGAGGAGCCTTCAACATAGTTGGCACCGTCACCCCAGGTGTTGGTGGTGTTGGTGTAGATGGCGCCCGTGGCGGTGGAGGTGGTGGCCGCGTGGTTGGAATTGGTCACCACGTTATTGCCAAAGGTGCCGCCGGCGCCGCGCGTCATGTCGCGCATTTCAAAGCCGCCAGTGGTGCTGTTGGTATTGAGGCTCACCGTGCCGCTGTACTGGGAGTTGCCCGTGCCGACGGCTGCGGAGGTGTGCAGGTCATCCCACTTCTGGATGATCTCGCCGGTGTGCGCATTGATCATGTAGTCGGTCTGGCGGATGCCGTCGACGGCATTCTCCAGTTCGGTGTGAACGTGGTAGGCCAGGGTGTAGCGCAGGACGCGGGTTTCCAGGTCCTCGGCGTTGAGGTCCTCGATGCCCTTGTGCACGGCCCCGGCGCGGCGCGCGGCCGTGGTCTGGGGGAACACCACCAGTTCGATGGTGGGGTCCTGGGAAAAGGCGCCCTTGGGCGCCAAGTCGGCCTGGACGATGGCCAGGGCTTCCGCACCCTGCATGGCGGGGTTGGTGTTGATGCGGATGGCCTTGTATAGGGCATTGGTCAGGGGCAGCTCAGTGCCTTCGTTGTCCATGTGGGAGATGGCCTGGCCTCCCCAGACCTTCACGCCCTGGTAGGTCTGCTGGAAGTGGGCGTGGACCTGGTTGAGGTCGTCCGAGTGGACCTTCGCCATGGCAAAGGCGTGATCGGCATCCAGGCCCAACTGGCTGCGCATGGCCATCAGGCGGGCAGAGGAATCGGCAGCCCGCTGGACGGCAACAGACTGCGGCACGGCGGCGAGGAGGGCGCCCGAAGCCAGGGCGGCGGTGAGGAAGGAAACTGCGAGTCGGCCTTTCGTTGCCATGGGCAACTCCTTGAAGAAAAGGGATGGGGATTTATGTGCGGCCGGGCCCACGCAGATTCGGATTCCGGCCAGACGATGCCGAGACCTGAATCTTTCAAGCCAAGCCGGATTTGGAAGGAGCGGGGGTGCAGTCAAGATCTTGCCTCCCCCTGTTCCGAGGCAGTCATTAAGAAATGTTAATTTTTCCCTGGCGGTTCTGAAAATTCGGCGTATCGGACCAAAGCATTGGGTCGATTACCGCTTATTTCCCAACCCGGGCCAGGGGCATGGTCATACAGCGCGGGCCACCCCGGGCGCGGCTGAGTTCTCCACTCTCCAACAGGATCAAGTACTTCTTGCGGTCCAGCAGGTTGATGTTTGGATCCGCCAACAATTCCCTGGCCGACAGCACCCGGTAGCCGGCGCGGGCCAGCTCCTCGGCGGTGGCCACGTTGCGGCTGTAGCTGATGATGACGCCCGGCGCCAGGGCGAAGGCGTTGGCGCCGTCGGTCCACTGCTCCCGCTGCTGCTTGATGTAGTCGTTCCCGCCACAGAAGATCGGCTTCAGTTCGATGCCCACTTCCTTCAGGGCCGTCAACAGGTTGGGGCGCGTGGTGAAACGCAGTTCCTCATGGCGCAGGTCGATCTTCACGACATTCAGCAATTCCCGGGAGCCTTCGGTGAAGTAGGGGGGGTAGACTAGGCACTCATGCACGTTGATGTGGGTGAAGATCGTGTCCAGATGCATGGCGCTGCGCTTCTTCGGCATCAGCACCATCAGCAGGGTCTCGAAGCTGCCCTCGCCCCGGCGGAAGTCCTGGCGCAGGTTCTCGGCCAGGATGTGGATGGCATCCGTCGTGGTGCGTTCACTGCACCCCACCGCCAGCACCTTGTCGCTGAGCACCAGGGTGTCGCCACCCTCCAGGCTCTGAGGGACCTTGATCTCGCCCCGGATCAGCGGCGTCACCTGGTCGAACCACTTGTCGTTCTCAGTGAGGTGGCAGAAGCGCGGGTGGAACTTGAACACGTAGCTGAGGATCAGGGGCTCCCGCTGCCGCGCCCAGGTGGCCATGGCGTTCACACAGTAGCCGTCGCCCACCACGGCGGCGGGGTCGCGCATGAACAGCAGGTTGGGAATGGGGTTCAGCTCATAGTCAAATTCCCGCTGCCAGTGGGTGTGGTGCTGCATGTCGGGCCAGGGAATGCCGCAGATGACCGACCGGGCCACATCGCTCGAGTCCATGTCCCTCAGCTTGTTGCAGGTCTCGTCCGGCAGGTGCACCAGCCGTCGCAGGTCCTCTACGAAGGCCAGCTTCACCCCCTCTTCCGCCAGGGATTCGCTGAAAAGATCCTGGATATCAAGGACCTCTTCGGCGACCCGGGAAAGGACCTGGCGGAACTGCCGATGTTCCCCGCGGGCCGCGCTGCCGAACAGGATGTCGTCGAAGAGCAGCTTTTCGGCCATGCCCGGCACCATCAGATCCACCTCGGGCCCCGGGCTGTGGACCACCACCTGCTTGAGCCGCTGGATTTCCGAGAACACCGAGAGTTGGATGGGCTGCATCGCGGGCATGGCTGCTTCCTCTGCCGATGAATTCTTGATCGGGTTGGAAACGACTGAGGATACCAGCTTGGCGGCCCAAGGCCCAGGTTCCCCCGGCGCCTGGGGCTCTGGGAGCCCTGTGACGGTTGCCACATCCCGCGGGAAGGAGCCGGGGCCCGGGCTAGCATGGCAGGGCCTGGAGTGTGCCAGGACTGCCACCAACGCGCGTGTCGGCACCTCGGGAAGCAGGGGGAGCCATATGTCTCAGATACCACGCCGGGTCGTCATCCTGGGAGCCGCCGGCCGCGACTTCCACAACTTCAACACCGTCTATCGTGACAACCCCGCCTACCAGGTGGTGGCCTTCACCGCGACGCAGATCCCCGACATCGCCGGACGCCGGTACCCGGCAGTACTCGCGGGCAAGCTCTATCCAGGCGGAATCCCCATCTTCGACGAAGGCGACCTGGCAGAGCTGCTCCAGCGCGAAAAGCCGGATGTCGCCATATTCTCGTACTCGGATGTCACCTACGACACCATCGGCCATCTCGCCGCCCTGTGCATCGCCCATGGCGTGGACTTCGAACTGCTGGGCGCCGACAAAACCATGATCAAGAGCTCCAAGCCAGTCATCGCCATCACCGCCGTGCGAACGGGCGCGGGCAAGAGCCAGACCACGCGCTACATCAGCAACATCCTGAAGCAACTGGGGAAGAAGGTCGTGGCCATCCGCCATCCTATGCCCTATGGCGACCTGGCCATCCAGGCCTGCCAGCGCTTCGCGGAATACTCGGATCTGGACATGCACAAGTGCACCATCGAAGAGCGCGAAGAATACGAACCCCACATCGACAACGGCTTCATCATTTATTCCGGCGTGGACTACGAGCAGATCATCCGCTCCGCGGAGGCCGAAGCCGATGTGATCCTGTGGGACGGCGGGAATAATGATCTGCCCTTCTACGCCAGTGACCTGCACATCTGTGTCGCGGACCCGCACCGCTCAGGCCACGAGTTGCTCTACCACCCCGGCGAAGCGAATTTCCGGATGGCCGGCGTCATCGTCATCAACAAGTGCGACTCCGCCACCGAAGCCAACATCGCCGCCATCGAAGCCAATGCCGCCAAATTCAATCCCAAGGCGATCGTCATTCGGGCCAACAGTCCCGTCACTTGCGAAAAGCCTGAGTTGGTGAAGGGCCGGAAGGTCCTGGTCATTGAGGACGGCCCGACCCTGACCCACGGCTCCATGAGCTTTGGAGCGGGGGTTGTTGCGGCGAAAAAAGCCGGCGCAGCGGAGATCGTGGACCCATACCCCTTTGCCGTCGCCTCCATAGCCGCGACCTACAACAAGTACCCCAACGCCAAAGGCATCCTGCCCGCCATGGGCTATGGCGACGCCCAGATCCGCGATCTGGAAGCCACCATCGAGGCGACACCTTGTGATCTGGTCATCAGCGCCACGCCCATCGATATCACCCGCGTATTGAAGGTGAACAAGCCCATGGTGCGGGCGACCTATGAACTGGCCGAAGTGCAGACCGGCCAACTGGAAGCGGCGGTGTGCAAGGCCCTGGCCGCCTGCACACCTGTGGGCGTCTAGCGCCACAGTTGCGGCCCTACCTTCATGCCTTGTTCATTGCGGTGAATGGCCCCTCGGGATAAACTGAAATTTCCACCCGATCCCAGGGGCCATGCCCCACCCAAGGAGATATTGATGACCGCATTCGTTACCCAGCCGGCCCCCGATTTCAAAGCCGGTGCCCTCGTCAACGGCGAATTCAAGGACATCTCCCTGTCCGACTTCAAGGGCAAGAAGATCGTCCTGTTCTTCTACCCTCTGGATTTCACCTTCGTCTGCCCCACGGAGATTCTGGCCTTCTCGGACGCCATCAAGGAATTCGAGGCCCGCAACACCCAAGTCATCGGCGTGAGCGTCGACAGCAAGTTCAGCCACTTCGCCTGGACCCAGATGGATCGCAAGGAAGGCGGCATCAAGGGCATCACCTTCCCCCTGGTGGCGGACCTAAACAAGACCATCGCCGCCGATTACGGCGTGCTGCTGCCCGCAGGCATCGCCTTGCGCGGACTCTTCATCATCAACAAGGACGGGATGCTGAAGCACATCACCGTGAACCACAACGACCTGGGCCGCAACGTGGACGAGGTTCTGCGCCTTCTCGACGCCGTGGACTTCAGCGAAGAGCATGGCGAAGTCTGCCCCGCCAACTGGCACAAAGGCGAAAAAGCCATGAAAGCGACCGCCGCCGGTCTCAAAGAATGGGCCTCCAGCAAGTAAGAGAAGAACTCATCCAAGCATCACGAGCGGGCGCCGAAAGGCGCCCGCGGTGTTTTCGGGGAGGCGTTCGCCAGAATCGCGAAGCGATTGCCGTCCCGAAGGGGCGAGGGGCAGAGCCCCGAGTCAGGGCGAACGCCGCTCGAAGGGATGGATCCCGTGGCAGAAGGTTGGCGGGAGTTTTACGCGGTCTTTATGGGCGGAACCGATGTTGGGAGTCCACCCCAACACCCCTTTTTGGAGGACGCCATGACCGCGTTCATCACCCAACCTGCGCCCGACTTCACCGCTGAAGCCATCCTTCACGGGGAGTTCGGCACCCTAAAGCTCTCGGATTACCGGGGCAAGAACGTCGTGCTGCTGTTCTACCCGGCGGACTTTTCCTTCCTGTGCCCCACGGAGCTGCTGGCCTTCTCGGACACCCGGGAGGCCTTCAAGGCCCGCAACGCCGAGATCATCGGCATCAGCGTGGACAGCAAGTTCAGCCATTTCGCCTGGACCCAGGTGGAGCGTCGCGAGGGCGGCATCAAGGACATCGAATTTCCGTTGGTGTCGGACCTGAACAAGGACATCGCCAGGGCCTATGGCGTGCTGCTGCCCTCGGGCGTCGCCCTGCGAGGTCTCTTCATCCTCAACAAGGAAGGCCTGCTCAAGCACGCCACCCTCAACCACAACGACCTGGGCCGCAATGTGGAAGAGGTATTGCGACTCTTGGACGCCATCGACTTCAGCGAGGCCAACGGCGAGCTCTGCCCGGCCAACTGGAAGAAGGGCGAGAAGGCCATGGTGGCCAGCGCCGCGGGCCTGAAGGAATGGGCCGCCAGCAAGTAGCGGCCGACTCTTACAGACACCAGAAGCGGGCGCCGAAACGCGCCCGTGCTGATTTGAACGGGGCGATCAGCTTGAGTAGAGGTGAGCGCCCTCGGGCTATCATTTCGGCCAGGGAGTTTCCATGAAAGTCGTCCTTTATGGCGCCACGGGCATGGTCGGGCAGGGGGTGCTGCGGGAATGCCTCCTGGATGAGGGAGTGGAGCAGGTGCTCAGCGTGGGGCGAAGCACTTTGGAACTGGCGCACCCCAAGCTCAAAGAACTGCGTCTGGCGGACCTTGGGGACCCCGCCACCTATGCGGCCCACCAAGCGGAGCTTGGCGGCTTTGATGCCTGTTTCTACTGCTTGGGCGTCACCTCGTCGGGCATGAGCGAGGCTGACTACACCCGGATCACCTACGGCTACACCATGGCCGCCGCCGAGACCCTGGTGAAGCTGAACCCCGCCATGACCTTCGTTTTCGTATCCGGGGCGGGCACGAACAGCAGTGAACAGGGGCGCGTGATGTGGGCGCGGGTGAAGGGCAGGGCCGAGAACGCCCTGCAACGCCTGCCCTTCAAGGCTGTCTACGCCTTTCGCCCCGGCTTCATCCGGCCCCTGCACGGCATCACTTCCCGCACTCGCGCCTACCGCATCTTCTACGTGCTGGCCTGGCCCCTGCTGCCCCTCCTGGCCTGCTTCCCCGCCCTCGCCACCACCACCGAGCGCATGGGCCGGGCCATGCTCAAGGCCGCACGGGAGGGCGCACCTAAGGCCGTGCTGGAAAGCGGGGACATCAATGAGCTAGGCGCCTAGGTCGGACCGCAAGGCCGCGCGGGTCGCCGAGGTGAAATCTACCTGGGCCTGCAGATCGGGTAGGTCCACGACCAGCCCCGCGGGCGTGCGGTGGGCCACCAGGAATTTCAGGAATTGCACGCTGGACAGCTTCTCCTCGTTCATCTGCTCATCGTCAAAGATCGCGGCTTCCCGGCTGCCGTCCAAGAAGGTCATGAAGATATGGCCCGGCAAGTCGCGCCAGCGCCGCAACAGGCGCGCCCGCTCGGCCTCGCCGGTGATCTCGATGAGGAGCGTGCAACCCAGTTCGCCCTCGTCCCCCAGCACGGCATTGTAGGTGTCCAACTCGTGCTGGATGTCGGCTTCCTTCACAATCTGCTCCGCGCGCATCATCTCGAGGATCTGGTAGCGGATGGTGGTGGGGTTCTCGAAGAGAAAGGTGAGGTGGTCGCCCAGGTGCACTCGCCGCAGGTCCTTGGCCGCCATGGCATCGGCGCGGATAGCATCCCGCTGCTCGGTGTAGGTGACGAAGTCGAGGAGGTTGGAGCGTTGGACTTTAGGCATGGGGGCATTCCATTTTGGGCATCAACTTTAAGTGCCAAATAAGACCTGATCATCTCTATCAGGACTCAGGACTCAGGACTCAGGACTCAGGACTCAGGACTCAGGACTCAACCTTCGGCACGGGATTAGTGAACCCATCCTTCCGATAAGCCCGGGCGAGGATGGTCATGGGGTGCAGCGCCTTCTTGCCGGCGTGCTGCTCGAACTGCAGGGCGGCGAGGGGGCATTCCGTCGCCCACACTTCGGCGCCCTCCGCGGCCTGCATGCCCGTGAAGGCCTTGGCGCCGATGCGTTTGGAATCCTCGTAGCTCTCGCTCTTCATGGCGAAGGTGCCATCGTGGCCGCAGCACTCCAGCACCGAGACGATGGTGACACCGGGGATCTTCCGCAGCAGGTCGCGGCCCTTGAACCCCACGGCCTGGGCCCGCAGGTGGCAGGGCGCGTGGTAGGCGATGGGGCCGGGGCTGCTTTGGAAGGCCCAGTTGGCGCGGGTCTCGGAGCGGATGGACCAGAGGAATTCTCCAGGGTCGCGCACAGCTTCCGCCAAGCGCTTGGCCCGTTCGCGGTCGACGCCTTCCAGCAGTTCGGGATACTCGCGCCGCAGCATCATGGCGCAGGTGGGGTTGATGGCGATGACTTTGGAACCGGCGTCCACGTGGGGCATCAGCGCCTCGAGGTTGGCGTGGGCCTGCCTGCGGAGGGAATCCAGGTCGCCATGCTCCCACGCTGGCATCCCACAGCACTCGAGGCCGCGCACACAGCCGGTTCTGCAGCCGTTCTTCTCCAAGACCTCCAAGGTGTCCTTGCCGATCTGTGGCTCGTTGTTCTGGATGAAGCAGGTCTGGAAGAGCACCGCCTCGGCCCCGGGCTTGTCCTGGATCCGGCCCGATTTCACCGCCCAGCTTTCAAAGGTGGCCGAGGCGAACTCTGGCAAGTGGGCCTCGGGATGCACGCCCAGCACCTTGTCCATGAACCAGCGGTGCAGCTTCACGCGGTTCATGGTGTTGGCCAGGCCAAAGGAGGCCCGCGCCAGCTTGCCGGCGAGGTCGGGGTCGCCCAGCACCTTGTCCCGCAGGCGGCCGCCTTTGCGGCGGCGCCGGACGGCCTGGTAACGGTGCACGAGCTTCGGGAAATCCAGTTTGAATTCGTGGCCTTCCCGCGGCGTGTAGGGGCACTGCACTTCGCAGAGCTTGCACTGGAAACAATCGTCGATGACCGAATCCCGCTCGGCGTCCGACAAGGCGCGCACATCGCCCTGGTGCGTTTCATCGTCGACCATCGCGAACAGGTTCGGGAAGCTGTCGCAATACTTGAAACACATGCGGCAGCCGTGGCAGACCTCGAAAACCCGCTCCACCTCGCCCTTCAGCGCGGCCTCGTCCCAGTACTTTGGATCGCTGGGATCGTAGGTGAGGCCGGCGGTCGGGTGGTAGGAGATGCGATCGCCCGGCGTCGTCTCCTGGCGTTCAGGTTCGCCAACCGAGTAGTGCTCCGCCATGGACGCTCCCAAGACTTGCACCGCGGATGGCGCGAATCCCCTCGAATGAAAAGCTGCAACTCCATGCAGACTGGGTTCAGCCTGAAACTTGGCCAACCCTGGGCAATGGTTTGTAGCGCTTCGTTTTGATTTCCACCGTTCGCGGTGACTGATTTTTGGCCTGATATCAGCTGATGCTGTCGAGCATCTTCTGGAAGCGCCCGGCGTGGCTCTTTTCGGCCTTGGCCAGGGTCTCGAACCAGTCGGCGATCTCGCCGAAACCCTCTTCCCGCGCGGTCTTGGCCATGCCGGGATACATGTCCGTGTATTCGTGGGTCTCGCCGGCGATGGCCGCTTTCAAGTTGAGCATCGAATCACCGATGGGCAGGTCCGTGGCGGGATCACCGACGCTCTTCAGATAGTCGAGGTGGCCGTGGGCGTGGCCAGTTTCGCCGTCGGCCGTCTCTTTGAAGTTGCCGGCCACTTCCGGGTAGCCCTCGATGTCCGCCACCTTGGCGAAATAGAGGTAGCGGCGGTTGGCCTGGCTTTCGCCCGAAAAGGCGTCTTTCAGGTTCTGGTGGGTTTTCGAGCCTTTCAAGTTGCCCATGGCTTGCTCCTTAGGGTGGGGACCGGGAAGCAGTATCAACCTTCGTGCCGTGGATTCAAGTGGCAGTTTTCTTGGACATGAGGTTTGTCCGCGCGGCCACTTCTCTGCGCGTTCGCGCCCTGCCGCGAAGCTCCTCACGCCCCGCCGTGACTGCCCCGATTTTGCAGCAGGTTTCGGCTGGGTCCAGGCCTTGTGCCTGACTCGGGTGGACTTCTCCCAAGGCGGGGCGAGGGCGGGACAATGGCCCCATGTCCTTCGCGCACCTCCATCTGCACACCGAGTACAGCCTGCTGGACGGTTTGACGCGGATCCCCGAACTGGTGAAGAAGTGCCAGGCTTCAGAGATGCCAGCGGTGGCCGTGACCGACCACGGGAACATGTTCGGGATGATGCGGCTCTTCGATGCCTGCGAGAAGACCGCCGACAAGGACGGCAACTGGGCCGTGAAGCCCATCCTCGGCAGCGAAGTCTATGTGGCGCCCCGCACCCGCTTCGACCGCAAGCTCGATGCGAAGAATTCCGATACGGCCGAAGAGGGGCTCGAGGATTGCGTGGACCCCAGCGGCTCCCGGGACGCGGGCTACCACTTGGTGCTGCTGGCAAAGAATCCGGTTGGTTTCGCCAACCTGAGCAAGCTCGTGTCCAAGGGCTTCACCGAGGGCTTCTACTACAAGCCGCGCATCGACAAGGAACTGCTGAAGGAGCACAGCGAAGGCCTCATCGCCCTCACCGCCTGCCTGGGCGGCGAGGTGCAGGCGCGCATCCTCCAGAACCGCCTGGACCAGGCTGAGCGCGTGGCCCGCGAGTTCCGGGACATCTTCGGGGAGGACTTCTACCTGGAGATCCAGGACCAGGGCTTCGACAAGGAAAGGGAGATCATCCCCTACCAGATGGAGTTGTCGAAGAAGTTGGGCATCTCCCTGGTGGCCACCAACGACGCGCACTACCTCAACCACGAGGATGCGGACCTCCACGACACGCTGCTCTGCATCGGCACCAAAACCACCAAGGCCAAGGCGAAGCGCATGCGCTTCGCCACGGACCAGTTCTACGTGAAGACTCCCGAAGAAATGCGCGCGGTGTTCCCCGGCCATCCGGAATACTTAGAGCGCAGCCTGGAGATCGCGGCCAAGGTGGACCTCTTTCCCATCACGCGGAAACCCGCCACGCCTTCCTTTCCGGTGCCTCCGGGGCACACGCTGGACAGCTACTTCGTGGAAGTGGCCCGGGAGTGCTTCGAGGCCCGGGTGCAGGAGTGCCGGCCCATGTGGGGGGCGGGGATCCTGAAGCACGCCGAGGAGAAATACCGGGAACGCCTGGAGTGGGAGATCGACACGGTCCTCAAGATGGGCTTCCCCGGCTACTTTCTGCTGGTCTGGGATTTCATCGCCAAGGCCCGGGACATGGGCGTCCCCGTGGGGCCTGGGCGCGGCTCGGCGGCGGGCTCCATCGTGGCCTGGTCCATGAAGATCACGGACATCGACCCCATGCAGTACGACCTGCTCTTCGAGCGATTCCTGAATCCCGAGCGGGTCTCCATGCCCGACGTGGACATCGATTTCTGCCGGGACGGGCGCCAGAAGGTCATCGACTACGTCACCGAGAAGTATGGCCAGGACCGGGTCTCCAACATCATCACCATCAACCAGCTCAAGACCAAGGCGGTCATCAAGGACGTGGCCCGGGTCTTTGAGAAGGATTTCAACTGGGCCAACACGCTCACCAAGCTGGTGCCCCAGGAGCCGGGCAAGCCCATCACGATGGCCGAGGCGCTGCAGAAATCCGACAAGCTGCGGGAGATGTACGAGACGGATCCCGACGTGAAGAACATCCTGGATATTTCGGCGCGCCTCGAAGGTCTGGCCCGCAACACCGGCGTCCATGCGGCGGGCATCATCATCGCGCCCGACGACCTCACCAAATTCGCGCCATTATCGGTGGACCGGGACAAGAAGGTGATGGTGCAGTACACCATGATGGAGGCCGAGCGCGCGGGCCTGCTGAAGATGGATTTCCTGGGCCTGGAGACCCTGACCCAGATCGCCAAGATCCAGGGCTACGTGGCGGCCCGGCACGGCCAGCCCGTGGATATGCTGGCCATCCGCACCTTCGACGACAAGAAGACCTTCGACCTCTTCGCCAACGGCGACACGGATGGGATCTTCCAGTTCGAATCCGGCGGCATGAAGCAGCTGCTCCGGCAGCTGGGGCCGGACCGCTTCGACGACCTCATCGCCCTGAACGCGCTGTTCCGGCCGGGCCCTCTGGGCGCCGGCATGGGCGACACCTACGTCAAGCGCCGGCATGGCCGGGAGCCCGTGACCTACGCCTTCCCGGCGTTGGAGGCCATCCTGGCTCCCACCTTCGGCGTGATCCTGTACCAGGAACAAGTCATGCAGATCGCGTCGGCCATCGCGGGCTACACCTTGGGGGAGGCAGACATGCTGCGCCGCGCCATGGGCAAAAAGGACTTGGCGAAGATGCAGAAGGAGAAGTCCAAATTCATCGACCAGGGCGTGGCGCGGGGCTTCGAGGAAAAGAAGGTCGGCGAGCTCTTCGACCTCATCGAGTACTTCGCGGGCTATGGTTTCAACAAGAGCCACAGCGCGGCCTACGCCATGATCGCCTACGAGACCGCCTACCTGAAGGCGAACCACCCCACCGAGTTCATGGCAGGCCTGCTGAGCACCAAGAGTGGCCGCACGGACGACGTGGTGAAGTACATCCAGAACTGCCGGGAGAAGGGTATCGAGGTGCTGGGACCGGACATCAACGCCTCGGGTATGGATTTCACGGTCACCGGCGAAAAGCAGATCCGCTTCGGCTTCGCGGCGGTGAAGGGCCTGGGTGAGGCGGCGTTGCAGGCCATCCTCGAAGCGCGAAAAGCCGAAGGCGGGTTCCAGGATTTCTTCCATGCCCTCAAGGCGACGGATCTTGCCAAAGCCAACCGCCGGGTGTGGGAATCCCTTATCAAGGCCGGGGCCTTCGATAGCCTGGAATTGAACCGGGCAGCGCTATTGGCGGGGCTGCCCTCGGCCATCGAAGGCGCCTCGAAAGGCTCTAGCCCCGACCTCGGATTGATGAGCCTCTTCGACGAAGCCGAGATGGCCAGCTGCAGCGCCGACTGGCATCTGCCCGAGGATATCGAGCCCCTGACCCGCCGGGAACGGTTGGCGGCGGAGCGGGAAACCCTGGGACTCTTTGTGAGCGGGCACCCGCTGGAGGAATTCGCCGACGCGGTGCGGGTGCATACCCGGGGCACCCTGACCCAAATTGCGGAATTGGCCGTCAACGGCCAGATCCAGGACCGGGACGAAGTCAGCCTGGCAGGCCTGGTCAGCAGCGTGGCCTTCAAGACCAACCAGAAAGGCGAGCCCTGGGCCATCCTGCAAGTCGAGGATGTCACCAGCAAACTCGAAGTGCTGCTCATGGCGGGCCTTTTCAATTCCGCCACGAAGCAGCGGAGCCGCCCCTTCGACACCTACCGCCACCTCTGCCTGCCGGACGCGCTGCTGCGCATCACGGGCGAGCTGAAAATCGAAACAGTCACCAGCAACGATGAGGAAGAAGAGGACCGCACGGTGCTCAAGGTCTTTGCGACCAGCCTGGAAAACCTCGAGATCTTCCAGGGCAAGGGCTTCAGCGGGGCCCTGGTGCGCCTGCCCCAGGGCCAGTGCCCGCCGAACCTCTTCCCACTGCTGCAGCAATACAAGGGCGATCTGCCGGTGCACTTCGAATACCGCAGTGCGGAAGGGCTCAGGGCCCGGGTGAAGGCCGGGAACGAGATCCGCCTCCGCTTCGATGCGGACCTTGCGGAAAAACTGGCGAAGGAAACCGGATGCGGATTGAGTTGGACCTACTGAGGGGCCTGCGATTCACCCCTCTGCTGGGGCCAGCGCTTCAGGTTCCACCGCGCCGATCATCCGCCACTCCTCGCCAAACTGCGCGAAAAAGAACAGGGAGTAGGCCCGGAAGAACACAAAGACCGGCAAAAACACGACTGAACTGACGTAGGGCAGGCCTGCGAGGCAGCACGTGAGGCAGGTGCCCAACAGGATGACCACCGCCGCGGCCAGGCTGAGGACTAATTTCATCAGGTAGAACAGCACGAAGCTGCCCCCATGCCCCGGCAGGATCTCCCACCGCAGCACCGCGAAGGCCTGGGTGGCTGACAGCCCCCGCCGGTACATGATGGGGACCACGAAATCCTTCACCAGGAGCGTCACCACGATCAGCACGAGCAGGCTGGCAAACAGCAGCCCGCCTCCGGCGATGAGGGCTATCAGAGCGCGGCTGCCGAAGTCCCGGGCGGCGATGTCGGGCCTCGCGATGAGCCAGCCCGAAAGCCCCACCACGGCGAAGATGGCGAAGGCTCCGAGGCCCACCAGGATCTGGAAGACGAAGAGACTGTTGCCGTGCTCGCGGAAACGTTTCCAGGGGTCCGCGACCTCCGCCCGGTCATGGATAACGCCATCCAGGAACATGAACTGGCCCCGGCTGCTGAGCCAAGCCAGCACCAGGCCAATGGCCACCAAGAGCAACAGCAGGAGGGCGCCGAGGCCGATCACCAGGGCCAGGTGGGTGGAGATCCAGGTTCCGATCCTAGTGAAGACCTCCGAGTCCTGGGTGGCGGCCCGCCCAAAGGGATTCCCGTTGAAACGGTAATTTCCGCTCCCGCCCCCGAGATTGGCCAGAAAGGCGCAGAAGCCCAGCACCGCCCATTTCCGGAAGCGGAAGGTGTGGAACAGCACCTGTTTCGTCCAGTCGAAGGCGGCCCCGATGGGTTCGGTCACGGAGATCATGCTGGGACTCCAGGGTCAGGGTTGGTTCCACCCCATTCTGGACCATGCCCGGAATTCTCCCCTTGATTTTCCCGAGAGTCCTCCATACTAGGCAGTGGTTTGCATCCGCAAACCCAAAAACATCAGCACCGCCTCCTTGCCTGGAAGGACCGATGCACCATTAAATCCAGGAAGAAGAAATAGGAAGCAGTCATGGCACAAGGCACCGTCAAATGGTTCAACGCTGAAAAAGGCTTCGGCTTCATCACTCCTGATGAAGGCGGCGCCGACCTCTTCGTGCACCACTCCGCCATCGAAACCACGGGTTTCCGCACCCTGGACGAGAACCAGCGCGTCAGCTTCAACGTCGGCCAGGGCCAGAAGGGTCCCCAGGCCACCAACGTCCAGAAGATCTGAACCGGACGAACCACAGAAAAACGGCCTCCTGTTGGAGGCCGTTTTTCTGTTTCCCGGTGTCCGGGGGAGAGCTTATTCGCTGATGGCGAAGGCCACCCGGTCGTCCCGCACCCGATCGGGATCCAGGATCTTGATGGTGGCGGTGGAGTGGTCGGCGGCATAAGAGATGGTGTAGTGCTGGTCCTTGATAAGGGAGCCGGGCACCACGCTCACCTTGCCGATCTTGGCCACGCCCATGTCTGCGGCCTTGATGAGCACCACGGGTTCGCTCGGGCCGTCCAGCATCAGGTCCTTGTCGAAGCGCAGGGACTTGGCGTTGGGGCCCATGCGGTTCTTGGAGAAGAAGGGAATGACCACCACGCCGTCCTGCTCCAGCTTGGCCTGCTGGCCCACCAGGTAATGCATGGAGTTGAGCTTGGCCTTCTGCTTTTCGCTGAGGGTATTCAGGGAGGCCACCTGGTCCAGCAGCCCGGTCTTTTCCTGGCGCAGGGCGACGATGTCGGCCTCCACCCGCTGCTTCTCGATGTTCAGGGAGTCCAGCTGCTTGGCCAGGTCCTGGCCCTTCTTGATGGCTTCGTCCCGCTCCCCTTCGGTCTTCACCTTGGCCTGCTGGATGAATTCGGTGGGCGAGATGGGCGCGTGGCCCTGGCTCACGGAAGTGCCGTACTTGCCGTTTACGTAGAAGTGGTAGACCTCCCAGCCGGGCTCGAGCTTCTCCAGGATGTTGGTCTTGGCGATGAGGTCCTTGGCTTTTTCTTCGTTCACGCCGCGCTTGCGCAGGAAGGCCATGGCCATGGCGTAGTGGTTGTCGCCCTCCTTGGCCATCACGGGCTTGGGCAGCAGGGCGCGCAGGCCGCCGAGCTTCTGGTTCAGCTCGCCGATCTCCTTGTCCTTGTCGAGGATGGCCTGGAGCAGATCGCCAGTGCCGGTGCCCTTTTCAGCCTTGAGGCGGGCTTCAAGCAGGGCCTTCTGGTCCGCCGTGAGCTGCATGGTCTCAGGATTGGGCTTCACATCCTTGGCGCCCGCGGCGGCGAGCTGCTGCTGCTGCTGCTGGCCCGCGGTCTGGACCTGCTGCTGGACGCCCTGGGCCTGCTCGGCCTTCTGGGCCATGTCCTTCACCTGGGTGTCCTGCTGGCCGCAGGCCAGCACCAAGGAGAGGACCGCTGCGGCCATCAAGGTTGAGATTCGAGCATTGCGGTTGAGCTTGATCATGGTTCCTCCGAAAGGGGAAAAAGGTGGTCCTTCCATGGTGAGGCCATTGTCCGACATCGGTCCGGAAAGTATCAAAATCCCCACCTGAACCGTTTCAATGGATCATTTTCCTGTCCGAACGGGCCCCGGGTACCTTGCGACAACGTCATGACAAACGCTTGATAACGCTGCATTTCAGAGGGGGTGTCGAGCTGGGATAGCCCCGCATTTTCTCGGACGACGGGACCGCATCTAACCTGGAAATCAGCCTTATCTCAGGTTAACCGGAACTCGAAGCGGATCCGGAAGTCCGAGGCGATGGCCCGGCCATTTCGGAGGGCTGGTTGAAAACGCCAGGACTTGGCAGCCTTGAGTGCTTCGGCGTTGAGCAGGGCATTGCCGTTCACGGCCACAACCTCGGTGGGATGGCCTTGCTCGTCAACTTTCAGGGCCACCTCCACGGGTCCCTGGACCCGCACTAATTTAGCCATTCTGGGGTAGGCTGGCCGCACTTCCTCCAGTACCCGAACGGGAGTGTTAATGGGCGCCCGGGAAATCCTGGGGCGGGCCGCCGTTCTCTGGACCGCCTCGTTGCGGTCCGCTTCCTTCTCTGGGGATTCCCGCATTGGATCCAGATAGGCGGGGCTTTCCGGCAGTGGCAGAAGCTGGCTGGTGGGGGTCGAGCCTCCATTGCCGAGTTGGACCCAAAGCAGGCCCAGGGCGGTGAAGCCGACCAAACCGATCGCTGCGGGCAGGACGAAACTCGGAACTTTTTTCTTGGGTTGTTTCGGAACGTTGGGTGTGGGGTTCATGGCGCACTCCTCTTTGGGCGTGAAGCCAAGCGTTGCCGTGGCACTATCCGGAAAGTCCAGCGGATCACTCGTGTTGCAGGATCGAGACAGCTCAAGGATCGGTGCGGAAGATGAATCGGATCCCTGGCCCTCGCCGTCAAGCCTTGGCCCTCTGTTGTTACACCCCTGTGATGTGATCGGCCCTTTGCCACCGGAACGTCATGACATCCGGAAGCAAAGGGCCGCAATCCGCCAGGTTTTGATTCCAATTGCCTGGGAATGGTCTGGCGGCGTGAGTGAATTCCTAATTCGCCTCCAAATACCCGTACAGGTAGAACCACACCGCCGTATCGGAACCGCTTTTATTGACCTTGATGTCCACTTGCGTGCCGCTGGCGAAGGCCATGCCCGAAGTGAAATGCTCGGAGCCCTCCTGGGTGATCAAAGCGCCACTGGGGCTGGCGGAGAGCTGCTTCATGTATTCATTGTTCACGTTCCCGCTGGCGGATTGCCCCAGGTAGATGCTCCCGGACGCGGTTCCGGTGAACCAGTAGCGGATGTCTGTCACCACCAGGTGCTGCCCGGCCGGGACGGTGATGGGCGTCGAAAGGGGGAAGGCCTGGACGATGGCGCCGTTCTGGAATTGGGACCAGGTGTAGGTGCTGGAACCGTAGGCCTGCTGGCGGCGGAAGGTCACCAGATTGGCGGCGGGGGGCGCCGCCTGGAGGGAAAGCACCGGCACTAGAAGGGCAAAGAGGGCGGCTCGCATGGGTTCTCCTTGGAAGGTAACCCCACCCTACGCCATGGGAACGCGCCGCCTTTGGACCAGTTCTGATATTTGTAGCTAGACCGGGCGAATTCTTAGGAATCCAAGTCAGCCTTTAACTTTGATCGAATTTGGAGTGCCCATACGCCGTTGGATCGTCCCTGCCTTGTTCGCGGCCCTGCGCTCGGTCCCGGCGGCCGCCGGAACCGAGCGCACTTTCCGCGAATCCAGAGGCCTTCCCGTGCTGGCCTCCTTCGAGCAGCCTCCGCTCGAGACGGCCTCGTTCCAGGTCCAGAATCTGAAAGTTGCCGCGGGCCATTCGGAGTTCATTCTGCAGGAGGGCTCGGCCGCCCGGATCTAGCGGGACGGCAAGGCCGTGAGCATCTACTGCAAGGGCCAGGGGCAGTCCAAGTACTGGACCCTGGACCCCGTGGATTTCCCGCGCTCCCGGTACAACGCGGCGAGCGCCGGGGGGCTGAAGTGGGCCGAACCGGGCCAGGCGATGGAACTTTCCGCGGTGTTCCAGGAAGCCATCCTGTGGTTCCAGGACCAGGCAGTGCCCACGCTGGAAGGGGCTTCGGGGGAGGATTTGAAGACCACCTACCCGGCCGCTTTGCGGTGGGAGGATGACGTAAACGGCCCCACCCGGCCCCACCTCCAATTTTTTCCATCAAATTGAGGGCCATGGGCTGCCGCTGATGCTGGCCAGCCTGAAAGGTCCGCGCAATTTCTTCTATGCCTTCGACCCTGCCCAATCCAGGTTGGAGTCCCTTTGGTGCGTGCAGCGGCGCACCGCCAATGACCCCCACGGAGCCGACCTGGTCACCCTCTCCCAGCAACCCATCGGCTGGGTGGGGAAGGTGCCATGGCGCCGGACGTTCTCCTAGCTGCGGTGGACATGGACCTTACCGGGTGGCGGAACGACCAGGCGAAACTGCAGGTCACGGAAACCATGGTGCCCGTGGCGGGCCCAATCACCTGTCTCACCCTGAACCTTCTCAACGACAGCTTCGCCGGTTCCCTGGACGATCGCCGAGCACTGGTGATCCGCAGGATCAAGGATGGCCACGGGCGGGAAGTGGGGTTCAGCCACCGGCAGGGCGAAGTGCTCATCCTGTTGAACGAGGCAGCCGAAGCGCGGAAGCCCTTCACGCTCACCTTCGAGATCGAAGTGGACTTCCTGGTGCGGCCTGGGAGCGACAATTTCTGGGAACTGGGCACTCCGCCTTGGTTCCCGCAGCCGGACCTGAACGGCCAGAGTTACAGCATCAGCGCGCGCATCCGGACCCAAATGCCCATCGTGCCCATGGCCTGCGGCCGTACGGTGCGGCGCTTCCAGGAAGGCGATTTCAATGGGGTGGAGGTGCGCATCGACGAGCCCATCCAGTTCTTCGTGGTGCTAGCGGGCAAGTACAACATGCAGGAGGAAACCAAGGACGGCCTCACCATCCGGGTCGCCACCTATGCCTTCGAAGCGCGCAATGCGCCCAAGCTGTTCACCCTGGCGCGCAACATCTTCACCTACTACCAGAGCTTTCTCGGGCCCTTCCCCTTCAAGGAATTCAACATCATCGAAAAGAACACCTGGGGCTACGGACAGGCCCCGCCGGGGTGATGCTTATCGACAAAGAGGCTTTCAACCCCCTTTCGGAAGAGATGAACCACTATTTTTCGAGGGGCATCAACGAGCGCTTCGCCCACGAGATCGCCCATCAATACTGGGGCCATGTGGTGAAGATGCCCTCCTACGATGAACAATGGCTGACGGAATCCGTCGCCGAGTGTTGCGCGGCCCTATTCCTGCGCTTCGTCAAGGGGGCGCCCGAATACGATCTGCTGGTGCAGAGATGGCGCACAAAGGCGGAGCAGGCCACGGCCGCCTCCGCCATTCCCATCGCCAATGAATTGTGGAACGGTTCCAATAACTGGGAAAGGTACCGGTACCGCACGGGCTTGATCTATGACAAGGGGGCCTACCTGCTCCATTGCCTGAACCAGGAAGTGGGGGACAAGGTGTTCCAGACCTTCCTGAAGTCCTACCAGGCTACGTTCCGTTGGAAATTCGGCACCACCGAGCATCTCAACGGCCTGCTCAAGCACCTGACGGGCACAGACCATTCGGCCTTTTTCGAACACTATTACTGGGGGCCGGAGCTGCCCCCCAAACCGGCGCCCCTCCCCAAGGCGCCTTGACCCCTTCAGCCCGCCACCGAGGCGGGACCGGCCCCGCGGGAGCCGGACCCGCTAGACTGATGCCTGGAGCAGCCATGTCCAAAATCGTGCGCATCGCCAATGGCCAGGGGTTCTGGGGGGACAGCATCGACGCGCCCGTGCGGCTCATTGAGTACGGGAAGATCGACTACCTCACGCTGGACTACCTGGCGGAAGTGACGCTCTCCATCATGCAGAAGCAGAAGCGCAAGAATCCCGCATTGGGCTACGCCACGGACTTCGTGGACCTCATGGCCCGCACGCTGCCAATGATCAAGCAGAAGGGCATCCGCGTCATCGCCAACGGTGGCGGCGTGAACCCCGGAGCCTGCCGCGCGGCCATTCTGGAAGTGGCGAAAAAGCTGGGCGTCACGGGCCTCAGGATCGCCACGGTGACCGGCGACGACGTGCTGGACCGCCTGGAGGAATTCAAGGTCAAGGGACTGCAACTGGCAAATATGGATACCGGCGAAGGCCTCTTCGACGCCCCCCGCGACATCATCAGCGCCAACGTCTACCTGCAGACTCAAGGCATGGTGGATGCGCTGGCCACCGGCGCTGACATTGTGCTGACGGGCCGCTGCACCGATCCGGGCCTCACCCTCGCGCCCCTCATCCACGAGTTCGGCTGGGCCGAGGACGATTGGAACCGGCTGGCGGCGGGCACCATCGCGGGGCACATCCTGGAATGCGGCGCCCAGGCTACCGGCGGGAATTTCACGCGCTGGTGGGAAGTGCCAGAACTTTGGAACGTGGGCTACCCCATCGCCGAAGTGTCCGAAGACGGCACCTTTGTCATCACCAAGCCCGAAGGCAGCGGCGGCATGGTCACCGTGGACACCGTGAGCGAGCAGCTGGTCTACGAGATGGGCGATCCCACGGCCTACATCACGCCGGACGTCGTGGCGGATTTCACCTCCATCCAACTACGCCAGGAGGGGCCTGACCGCGTGGCGGTGGGCGGCATCAAGGGTTTCCCCCGCACGCCCTACCTCAAAGTCAGCGGCGCATACATGAAGGGGTACAAGGCCACGGGCCAGCTCACCCTCAGCGGCCCCCGCGCCCTGGACAAGGCGAAGCTCTGCGCGGAGATCGTCTGGAAGCGGCTGGAGGCCGCTGGCTGCGTGTACGAGCACAGGGATGCCGAATACCTGGGCAGTTCCACGGTGCACAAGGGCATCGCCTTCGAGCCCTCCGAGCCGGCGGAGATCGTGCTGCGCCTCAGCGTCAAGGACGCGGACCGAAAGAAGGTCGAGCGCTTCGGCCGGGAACTGGCGCCCCTGGTCACCGCCGGACCGGCGGGCGTCACTGGCTTCGCGGGAGGCCGTCCCAAAGCGGCGGAAATCGTGGCCTACTGGCCGGCCTTGATCCCCCGCGAAGAGATCACGTGGCAGGTGAGCGCGGAGGAAGTGTAGGCGGCAGGGCGGGCAAGGGCGGTAGAACGGGCTGCTCGCCAGTGATCCCGCTCCTCTCGGCCATGACCCGGGCCTGGCAGTCCGGGCAGATGCCATGGGTGAAGCTGGCGTGGGTGCGGGCCTCGATGTAGGTCTCCAATTGACCCCAGTAGCCCTGGTCATCCCGCACCTTATGGCACCACGCGCAGACCGGCAGCAGGCCCTTCAGCTCGACCACTTCTTCCAGGGCGTGGCTGAGTTCCAGGTTCGAAGCCTGCTGCCGGGCGATGGCCAGCCGCAGGCCTCCCACGGTGGCTGCCACCAGCAGATAGACCGAGACATGGTTCAGGAATTCCCATAGGGCATAGAACATTCGGGGGTGGGGGTGGCCTCCCCCAAAGTCCACGGCACTCCAGGCCACGGCATTGACCACGGCCAAGGCCACGGCCCAGCGCCGCCCGGCGAACCAGGCCGCCAGCAGCACCGGCAGGATGTAGAACGCCGAGAATTCCAAATCCAGGCCCGTGAGGTAGTCCATCCAGGCCACCAGCAGCGTGATGGTCAGGCTGGCGGTCACGCCGGTTTTCGGTGACAGGGATGGCTCTGTCATCCACACCTCGGTTCCAGATTTGGATGCCAGGTTCGTGCCGTTGGTTAGGAAGTTATTTCACCCATTCAACCAGGGGTCCGCGGCCCGGCTCTCACCTTCAAGGGCACACCGCTGAACAAGGCGAACCATGTCACGGCGAACGGAAATCATTCTCAGGATCCTGGCGGCCCTTGCCGCCGGCGCGCTGCTGGTCCCGTTGTTGGTCTGAGCCGATTCCAGGAAACCCGCAGGTCCCCAGGCGCATCCAACAGGAGCCGCCGTGCTAAATTGATAGCGCGGCCTGCCCCGCCGCCTTGAGGTTTCATGCGCCTTTTCCCGCCGCCAGCCCGTTCCATCGCCTCCGGCCGCCAGCGCGGCTTCACCCTGATGGAGCTGCTGGTGGTGATGACCATCATTGCGCTGCTCTCCACCATCGGCATCGTGGGATACCGCCACAGCATGAAGCTCTCGAAGGAGTCGGTGCTCAAGGAGAACCTCTTCCAGCTCCGGCACTCGCTGGAACAGTTTCATGCGGACCGGGGCCGCTACCCCAGTGCCCTGGCTCAGCTACGGGACAAGGGCTACCTGCGGGAGATCCCCAAGGACCCCATGACCAATTCCAATGAAACCTGGCGCATCGAAATGGAATCCGCTGATCCGGACCAGCCCGAGGCGGAAGCCGGCATTTTCAATGTCCGGAGCGGCAGCCAGGACATCAGCGAAGATCAAGTGCCCTACAGCGATTGGTGAAGGGGGGACCGGGTTAACCATGGCCGATCATGATTCCCGCCAGGGCCATCGCTACGACAGCCCCGAAATCCTGGACTATCTGAACCAGCTCCACGCCAGTCACGGCGGAGTTCCAGGAGCGGGGTTGGGATCTGAATTGGGCAAGGGCTTGGCCCAGGCCTTCGCGGCGCCGGAGCGTCAGGGCCTCCCGGCCATCCAGGTGGGTATGAGCGAAGGCAAACTGCTGGCCATGCTGCTCCGGCTGGCTGGTGCTCGGCGGGCCGTGGAATTCGGCACCCTGGCGGGGTATTCCGCCATCCACATGGCGTCGGCCCTGCCTGCGGACGGCCACCTGTGGAGCCTCGAACTGGAAGAGAAGCATGCCGTGGCGGCCCGGGAGAACATCGCCGCCGCGGGGCTCCGGGAGCGTGTGACGGTGCTCGTGGGCCCGGCCCTGGCCTCACTTCCGCAACTTGAATCGCAGGGGCCCTTCGACGCGGTTTTTCTGGATGCGGACAAGGGCCGCTACGACCTCTACGGCCGCTGGGCCGCCGCCCATCTCCGCCCCGGAGGCCTGCTGCTGGTGGACAACGCCTATTTTTTCGGGCGGCTCCTGGAGGACAGCGCTGAAGCCGCCGCCGTGCGCCGTTGCCACGAGGAGGCGGCCCCATCCTTCGATTCCGTGTGCATCCCAACTCCCGATGGGCTGCTCCTGGGTATTCGGAAATGAGCCCGAATCTGGTGCTCGACGTCCTGGAAGGCGCCTTCGCGGTGGTGCGCCTCAACCCCGATGACTCGGTGCCGCGCTGGGCCCGCGGCGGGGCGCTATGGTCCATCACGCAGACCCCTGAGGAACTCTCCATCGTCTGCCGGTCCGAACGGGTGCCGCCGGGCCTTCGCACCGAGGGCCCCTTCAAGGCCTTGAAGATCCGGGGGCCGCTGGACTTCAACCTTACGGGCATCCTCGCCTCCCTCGCCGATCCCTTGGCGGCGGCGGGCCTGAGCATCTTCGCCCTCTCGACCTTCGACACGGATTACGTGCTGGTGCCGGAGGCCGGGCTGGGAAGGGCACTGGCCGCCTTGGAGTCCGCCGGGCATCAGGTCGCCGAGGACGGGGTCGCGTAAGCCGTAGTTCAGAAATAATCCATGCAGCAAGATCGAGCCACCGGCATTGGCGGCAGTAATTGAATCACCAGAAAAGCACTCGTAATTCGTTAACGGCCCTTAAACTCGGAGCATGGGAAAAGACCTGCGCCGCCTCGATCTCGCCTCCACCACGCTGCTCCTGCTCTGGCTCGGCATGGCCCTGGGCTTCGCCGGGCTCATGGCGCCAGTGCTGTTCGCCACCATCCCGTCGAAGGATTTGGCGGGCCGTGCCGCCGGGGCCATGGTGGCGCGACTGGACTGGGCCGCCTGGGTGGCCTTCGGTGGCGCATTGGCGCTGAGCTATGGCGGGCGCTGGCTCCAGGAGATCGGCGACGGCCTGCCCATCGGCCCCCTGCGGCTCTGGAGCGCGGCGGCCCTCGTGGCCCTGTTGTTCACCTTTTCCAGCACCTTCCTGGCGACGCCCAAACTCCATGAATTGCGCGCCCAGATGCGCGCGCCCGTGGAATCCCTGGCCGCCGAGGATGCGCAGCTCATCGCCTACCGGAAGATCCACGGGCTTTCCACGCAGTTCTTCGTCATCCGTTTGGTGCTCGCCACGGCCCTGGTGTGGGGCATAGGACGGTTGCCCCAAGGTGCCGAAAAGGCCACGGAAGCCACCCCGGTCTAGCGGGGATCAGTGCCTGGTAGTGGCCTCGTCACCCTTCGTGGGGCGCACTTTCGTCCCCTCCTGGAGGTCGGCGCCCGGATTGAGCACCACCTCGTCGCCCGCCTTCACGCCGCCCAGCACCCGCACCCGCTGGCGTTCCTCGTCACCCAGGCTGAGGGGCACGAAGTGGATCGTCTGCTGCGTGTCCACCACCGCGGCGAAGGGACGCCCCTCCCGCAGAGTGATGGCCTCCACGGGAATCTCAAGTTTCGACGGGGAATTCACTTTGAGGTCCACCTGCACGGACCCGCCGGACAGAAAGGCGTGGTCCCGGTTGTCCAGGTCCACTTCCGCCAGTAGGGTACGGGTGCGGGGATCGAGGCTGCCGTTGACGCGGCTGATGCGCGCCTCCCGCACCAGGTCCGGCCGTTCGGCTGCCCTGATGGAGACCAGCGTTCCAGCCCTCACCAGAGGAGCGATGGATTGATCGAGGTAGAGGCTCACCCGCAGCCGGTCCACCTGGGCCACCGTCACCAGCGGCAGGGCCGCGGTGGCGCTGTTGGAGGCGTTCTGCACCAGGGCCCCGGGATCGGCGAAGCGCTGGGTGACGATGCCGCTGAAGGGCGCCTTCACCACCTGGTAGGCCTTCAGGGCGCCCTGGGATTCCAGCTTGGCCTCGGCCATGCGCGCGTCCGCCTGGGCCTGCTCCACTTCGCGGTCCGAGATGAGCTGCTGCTTGCCCAGGGACTCGGCCCGCTGGGCGTTGCGGCGCTTGTTGTCTGCATCGACTTTCAGGGCCTGGAAATCCCGGTCGGTTTCAGGGGATTCGATGACCGCAATGACCTGGCCCGCCGATACCGCGCTGCCTTTGTCCACGTTGATCTGGCGCAGGAAGCCGCTCAGCTTGGCGTAGACCGTGGTGGACAGGTAGGGCAGGGCCTCGGCGGACAGTGTGATGCCGCGGTCCCCGCCGCTGCTACCCACCTTGGCGGTGCGCACCCGCGGGCCCAAATCGAGTTCGCTGTGGCGGGAGTCGGAGTCGCGGCGCTGGCGAAGGGCCTTCAGGCCCGCCAAGCCCCCCACAGCCAGCGCCGCCAGCACCAGCACGAGAATCCCCGCCGCCAGAAAGCGGCGCGAAGGTGCCTGCTGCTCGGGGGCCTCCAGTGGCTCGCTCATGCCTCGCTCCCTTGCTGTTCGGTCTGGAATTTTTCTTCGAGAAGATGGGCCGTCGGCGCCCTGCGCCGCAGGAGGCTGTAGACCACAGGCACGATGAAGAGTGTGGTCACCGTAGCGAACAGCAGCCCTCCGATCACAGCGCGGCCCAGGGGCGCATTCTGGCTCCCGGCTTCGCCCAAAGCGAGCGCCATGGGCACCATGCCGATGATCATGGCCAGCGCGGTCATGATGACCGGACGCAGCCGGGTCTTGCCCGCCAACAGCGCCGCTTCCACTGCGTCAAGGCGGGGATCGACGGCGCGCACGTCGTTAGCGAAGCTCACCAGCAGGATGGAATTCGAGACGGCGATTCCCACCGCCATGATGGAGCCCATCAAGGATTCCACGTTGAGGGTCGTGCCCGTGAGGGCCAGGATCCACAGGATACCCACCAGGGCTCCCGGCACCGCGGCCATGATGATGAAGGGATCCAACCAGCTCTGGAAGAGCACCACCATGAGCAGGTAGACCAGGGCGATGGCGATGATCAGGCCGCCGCCCAGGCTCGTGAAGCTGGTCTGCATGACCTCATATTGGCCGCGGATCCGGACTTTTTGGCCCGGTTGA
>JANXPB010000217.1 GCA_025357545.1 Holophagaceae bacterium | reverse complement strand
GAACTGGCCCTCAAGACCATCGGAGACAATCCCAAATCCCTCCGGCCGGTAGTCGCCTATCCATGGCTGATAGACCTATTATGAACGCAACTTGGTATCAGAGATGGAAACGAACAAGCAGGAACGCACCGAAGCAGACCTCCGCACCCAGGTTGAACCCGATGGACTTGGATCTAGGCAGTAACCGCTTTCATTCACCCAGGCACAAACCCACCCGGTGCCCCCACCCCACGCCCCGGGCGCGGAAGCCGCCGGGGATGGGCTCGACGGTATCGGCTGGGCTGGGCAGGGCATCCCAGCCCGAGACCCTGGCGAGGCGTCGGTGGGCCTCGTCGTAGCGGAGGGCCCAGGCAGCCCGGTCCCCGGTGATGTGCAGGCTCCAAGTGCCGTCGTCCACCACCACCCGCAGGCCCCGCACCGGCGCGCCAAAGGCCCGGGCCAGGTCCTCTGATTTCCAATCCCGGGTCCAGGGCCGGCTGTTGTCCGGGCCGTGGCGGGGACAGGGCTGCACCGCGGTGTCCCCCTGGCCCCAGATGGCATGGGGCGATAGGGGCGCGCCGCCGCAGTGGGCGGTCCAGAGGGAGGGGCCGGAACGCCTGGCCGCTTCGCCGATGGCGGCCCAATCGGCGTCCGGCAGACCGTTGAGCGGGTCCTTGGCGACTTCCTCCCGCAGCACCGCCTGCCTCGGCGCCACCCACACCACCCGTGGACCGCGGCCCACGAACCAGGCGCAATGGGTGCTGTCGCAAACATCGGCGCCGGCATGGCGGGGACCCTGGGCCAGGAAGCGCAGCACCGCCGCGCCCAGTTCGATGCGGCGCTCCGACGCGGCATGGGGCAGCTCCGCCGCCAGCACGCCGGACACATACTCCCGGCGCGTCATGGCCGCCCTCAGGCTTAGCGCGCGCTTGGAAGCACGGCCGCAATCGAGACTGCCCTCGAAGCGCCGTGCCAGTCCCGTGGCGGGATCGCGGAGTTCCAGGAGGCCCGGGCCGAACCTGTCCCCGCTGTGGAGGGTCCGCATGGCGCCAGCACCGAGGAAGCCGCGGCCCGCAGGGATGGGCGAGGTGCCAAGGTTGCGGACTTCGACCTGCTTCGCTCCCAGCAGGTCCAGCAGACGAACCTGGACCATGGAGTCACCGGTCGGCACCACCTGTGGGGATTTTTTCTTCAAGGGCAGCGCCGGGCGCTGCTCCGCTGCCCGGTGGAGAGCCTGCCAGGGGCGCAACCGGGCCAAGGCCGGGGCGAGGGCAGCCGCGGCTTGGCGGCCTGTGCCAGGTTCAAGCCGCGCAAGGATGGCCCACCCAGCGTCATCCACCGCTACCAGGAAGCCCACGGTGCGCGTGGGGTCGCCATCCAAGGCGGGCACGGTGCCGGTCTTGGCCCACCAGCCCCGCTGCCCCAGGGCGCCAGCGGTGCCCTTCAGGGCAGCCTCCCGCAGGCCCGCCAGCACCTCGGTCCGCACGGATTCCCCCACCGGCCAAGGCTCGCGCACCAGCCGCCCATAGGCTTCCAGCAATTCCTGGGGAGGGATGTCGAGCGCGCCGGCGGGGCCCACCAACCCGATGGCGACATCCGGGGACATCGGCAGGGCTGAAAAACCCTCATCGGCGAAGGTGCTCGCAAGCACCGAGGCGGGAGTGGCCGCCGCGAGCTGCCGGAAGTAGGCGTTGCAGGACACCGCCAGGGCCCGGGCCAGGCCCTCGTCGCCATGCCCCGAGGGCAGCCAGCAGGCGGAGCCCGGACCGCACTGGAATCGCGGTGTGGCGTCAGCGGGGTGGGCCGTCGCCCACGCCTTCGCCACAAACGGCTTTTGGAGGGAGCCGACGGCCAGCGGGGCTGCCGAGGCGCCCGGGCCTGGGATCAATCGACCCCGCTCGAGGGTCCAGGTCTGCACCTGAGGGGCCTGAGCCGTGAGGACTGCACTGAGCAGGAGGATTCCGCCGCGCAGCCAAATTAGCGAGACGGAGAACCCCCGGTTCACTTCCCGTCGCTCTCGAAGACCACCCGTTCGCTCCAACCGGTGGCGGTGCGGCGCCGCTCGACGCTCAGGCCCGTGGTCTTCGGCATCCAGCCGAGCAGGCCCAGGATCCGGTCCGAGAGGGGCCGCACCTGTTCCGGGCGCGCAAGGCCTTCGATCTTCTGCCAACGGACGCCTTCCGCCCGCGCCGCGGCAAGGTCCATCCGGCCCCATCGCACCAGGGCGTCATCCCGCTTCGGCGTGGGCACACCCTGGAGATCCTTGGCCGCGCCGGCCACCCAGAGCACGCCGCCGGCGCGGCGCAGCGCGAGGACCGGCAGGGCGGGCCCCACCCGGATCTCCTGGCCCTCGGGCGAGCTCACCACAGTGGCGCGGCCCGATCGGCGGGCGGCGGTGGACCGGCACAGTTCGAGGAACTCGGCATCAAGCGCTTCGGGCCAGGGGAAGGCCAGGCAGCGCGCCCCTTCTTTCGTGATCAGAAAACCCCAGGACGGAATCGCCTGCCTCGCCAGCAGGGCCTTCCAGGCGGCGAGATCGCCCTCCTCGAAAGCCGGCGCGCCGGGCGCCACGCGGGGCCGCGTGAAGTTCACCATGTACCGGTCTTCGCCACCCTGGGCCGCGGCGGACGGTAGCGACGAGAGGGCGGGCACGGGCCTGTCCGCCAGCACCGGAATGGGTTCCAGCAGGCCCCGGCGGAAGGTGGGCCAGAAGGCCGCGCCCTCGCATTCCCATCCGGCCGCGGCGCAACCTGCGGATTCAAAGGAGAAGACGCCGCCCCGCGGTTCGTTGGAGCCTTCCCGGACTTCCACCAGGTGGTTTCCCTCCTGGCGCAGCGCGGCGCGCAGGCGGCCCGTCTCGGGGCCTTCGGGCCACAGGAATTCCCGGCTGAAGTAGCGGTCCTTGCGCAAGGCCTCCAGGTCCAGCTCCATGGAGATGAGCCCGGGCAGCGGCGGCTGCAGGCCGCGGCCCGCCTGCTGTTCGTCGAGAGCCAGCTTCATGGCGTGCTCGCTGGTGGCGAGGATGAGACGGCCGCCGATCCGGGCCCAGGCGAAGCCCGCGCGGCGGTCCGGATCGCTGCCCTTGTCCGCGGTGCCCGGCGCCACCAGGGCGTAGGGCGCGCCGCCATGGGTGCGCTTCGTGCCGCCGGGCAGCGGCAGGGGCAGCTCCGCCAGCGGCGTTTCGATGACCAGCACCGCCTCCAGGTGGCCCGCCTCCAGCAGGGCCAGTCCGAGGGCCGTCGGCTTCAGCTTCTGGATCTCCTTCCAGGTCCAGGGCAGGTCCTTGGAAAGGCGCAGCCACTGATCTTCGAGCTTGGAGCCCACCTGGGTCTTGCGGAACGATGACACCACCGGATCCACGCTGCTGGAAGCTCCGCTGAGGAAGGAGCGGTACGTGCCCTGGAGGGCCCGGTCGAAGGCCGCCGCATCAGGGATGACCACCCGCACCGGAGCGTCTGGCAGCGGCAGAGGGGAATCGGCGGCGGCGAGCAGCGAAGCCCCCAGCAGAAGGAGGAAGGACGGACGCGGGATCATCGGACTCCCTCCATCTGCAGCAGGTTCGCGAGCAGGGGCCAGGTGAGGTCCCTGGGTCGGATCGGTGCGGGACGCCCGTTCACCACGCGAAAGGCCTCGGGCCCGCGGGCGGCGGGCGGTGTGAGCTCCGCCCGCAGGGCCTTGCCAGCGGCCGCGTTGCGGTCCGCCAGGACACCCGCCAGGGCACGGCCCCGGGCTTCGTCACCGGTGCGGTGGGCGATGCGCGCCAGATCCGCCAGGGCCAGATTCACGTCCGCCGTCTTGAGGCGGCGTTCGTTGGCGAGGCGCAGGAACTCTTCGGCACCCAGATTCCCCAGCGCTTTCTGGGCGGCCCTGGGGGAGGCGGCCAGCAGGCCGCGCGCCGCGCGCAGCTTCACCAGGCTGCCATCGCCATCCACGGTGAAACCGCTGTGGGAGCGGGCCATGGCGGTGCACAGCGCCACCCGGAGGGCGGTATCCTCGTCCAGCGGAGCGAGGCTATGCAACGCCGATCGCGCGGCCAGCACGTCATTGGGATGGACCTTCAGGTGGGCCAGGAGCGCGGCATCGGACTTGGCCACCCAGACCTGGTGGGCCGCGAGCCAGGCGGCGGGGGCCTTTTCCTCCAGCGCCGTGAGGGCGCCGAGGCGCCGCCACTCTTCAAAGGCTCTGACCTCCTCCCGCTCGCCCCAGATGGCGCGGCGGCGGGATTCCACCAGGACCCGGGAGGCCTCGCCGTTCTGCTTCAAACGGGCCAGGATCGTCACGCGGGCGTGGGCTTGAGCGTAGGTGAAGGCGCGGGGCCACCGGGCCAGCCATTTCGGCGTGTCCGCCGGCAGGGCCCCAGCGATGGCTTCGCACAGGATCCCCAACTGGTCCGGCTGCACTTCGCCGCGGAACCAGGCCGCATCCAGCTCTTGGCCCAGGGTCGCGGCTGCGGAGGCAGGCACGAGGGCGAAGGCGAATTTCCAGGCGGCGGTCGACACGGGGCCTTCCTCCCGGCGTGCTTTCAGGAGCTTGAGGAAGCGGCCTTCCACCGGCGCCGGCTGCTTGTTCTCCTTGAACGGCGCGAGCCACGTTTGCAGGCGGTTCACCAGGGAATCCGGCGCCGAATAGCCCTCGGTCGGACGTTGGGGCGCATCGCTGGTGGCTTCACCCTCCTCGCCCTGGGCTTCCACGGCGGGGGCTTCCCGGTACGTGAAACTGAGGCCCTGGTCCTGGCGGAGCGCCGCCAGCATGGCGTCCACCAAGGCAAGGGCCTGGTCGGTTTCACCCCGCGCCAGCCGCAGGCGCACGGCCAGAAGGGCGTTCACGTCATCGCTTGAGGAGGGCTGCAGCAGGGTGAAGATCCTCGGTTTGGCATCGGCGGGAGCGAGCGCGGCCTCCAGAGCGTCGAGGGCGGCGGCGCGTTCGGCCACGGGCTGGCGCTGCAGCCAATCGCCCGCATGGGACCAGGCCGGACCCAGCTTGGCGAGGCCGCTGCGGGGCACGGGAGCGCTGTCCAGGGTCCAGAGTTCCCGCAGCCAGGCGCGGATCTGTTCGGAGCTGAGCTGCGTCTCCCGGCTGCGCCAACGGCTGGCCAGGGCGGCGCGGAAGCCCACTTCGTCGGCGGTGAAGAAGCGCGCGGCGCTCTCGGGCTTGCGGTCCCTGAGGAAGGCCAGGAAGGCGGGCCCCACGGGCTTGTCGGCTTCCATCACTTCCATGGGGCCCGGCAGGCCCCAGTCCTCGGCGTGGACCGAGAGCCAGCGGAATTCGTCCTCGTTGAGCTTCGCCTGCCCCAGGCGCACGAAGGCCCGGAAGGCTGCGAGAGCCTTGGGTTTCTGTCCCGCCGCCACCAGCAGGCCAATGCGGCCTTCGAGCCACGCGCGGTCCGCGGCGGGTCCGGGATGATCCGATTCCAACTCCAGGGCCAGAGGCAGATCCTCCATGGCCCGCGCCATGCGGATGGCCAGGAGCGCGCGCGAAGTCTCGGCGCCCCGCTGGGGGACCGCAAAGGGCAGATAGGGCGCGGTGTGGTCGCCCTGGCGGTAGCGGGACAGGGCTTCCAGCACGTACCAGGCCTCGCCGGGGCGGTCGCCCCAAAGGGCGCCGGGGAGGCGGCCTTCGTCGACGCCCTGGCCGATGATGCGGTCATCGCCGGTCTCCAGGAGTTCGCCCCGGGCGCCGGTGCGCGGCTTGAATTCCGCCCAGGTCCAGCGCCCATCGTGGCCCAGGACTTCGCCCACGGTGCGGGGCCCCCGCAGCTTCACCACCAGCGGATCCGCCACGGCGCCCGGCTTGTTCTGCACGAGCCGTTCCACCGCGCCGGTCACGCGCTCGGTCAAGGTGCGGCGAGCCACGAGCACGGGGTCGGAAGGCAGGGCGGTTTCCCAGAAGCGGAACCACGCAACGCGGGTTTCCACCGCCAGCGCAGACACCAGCGTCGACTCGTTCCAGTGCCGTGCCGCCAACACCCAGAAGCGGTCCCACTGGCGGCGCTCGCCCATGAGCTCCGCCAGCTCGCGCAGCTTGTCGGGCTTGGTGGAGGCGGCGCGGACCCAGGCCTGGAGGGACGCCGGATCATCGAGCCACCAAGCCCACCAGAGGCGTGGGCTCTTATCATTGATCGCAGTCTGGCTGCGGACCGCCGCCAAGAGTTCCTGCCAGCGGGGCTCCATGAAGGCCAATAGTTCCTCGGCGCGGTCGCGGCGGACCAAGTCGCGGGCCCAGAGGCCCGAGAGATCCGGCTCGTGGAAGACCGGACGTGTCACATTATTTTCGGTCTTCATCTGGACCAGGTCCGCGCCCACAGATATGGCGTAGGCCAAGGGCGGCGCTGCCTGCCAGGGGCCCGGGCGCTGGGCCAGGAGCCGCAGCGCCAGGGCCACGCGCACTCCAGGCTCCAGGCCCGAACCGCTCGCCAACGGCCACCACTTCTGCAGGGCCACGGCGTCGGGCTGCGTCGCGTTGATGGGGAAGATGGTGCGGATGAGAAAGGCCCGGAGCTCTTCCTTCTGCTCGGGCTGTCCATGGCTTTCCAGGGTGGAAGCGGCCGTGGCCAGGAAGGAGTCCTCGGTGGACGCCATGGTGACGAAGCGTTGGTACTGATGGGTGAGCAGGGCGATCTCGCACTGGCGGTTCAGGGAGAGCTTGCTGCCGCCCAGGGCGCGGATGTCGCCCTTGGCGGAGTAGAGGCCGAGGGCCAGGTCCGGCAGGCCCAGCTCAAAGAGACGCGACGCCGCGCGGGCGCGGCGCTGGGCGAGTTCTTCGTCCCCATTCTCGCGGTCCGCGCTTTCCTTCTTGAAGGCCGCTAGGGCGGCCTGCTCGACGGCCAGGGCTCGGCGGCCTTCGCCGGCGCGGGCATAGAGTTCGCCGCGCCACCTCGCCACGCCTTCGTCCGCCGGACGCGGGCGGTTCCAGCCCTCCAGGTAGTCGGCGGCCTCTTTCACGTGGTCCGCCCGCACCAGCAGATCCACGGCGTCCTGCCATAGATTTTCCTTCTCGGGCCGCACCGCCACGGCCGCTTTGGCCGCTTCGAGGGCGCCCTCCACTTCGTGGAAGGCCCGGTGGATGTCGCGCACCGCCACCGCCCAGCGCACGTCCCGGGGGCTGCGTTCCCGTTGCTTCTCGAAGAAGGCGAGGAGGTCCTTGCCCTTCCCGGCCGCCTGGGCCGAACGGCCGGCCTTCTGCAGCCAGTCGCGCTCGGTGCGGCGGTTGAGGGCTTCGATCCAGAGGCCCGGCGTGGGGCCGGTGACCTTCTCCCGATCGGCGGCGGTGGCCAGCTCGTAGTAGAGGTCCGCGTGCAGTTCGGGTTTCAATTTGAGGGCTTCGGCCTTGGCCAATGGATAGGGATCCCAAGCGGGATTCTCTTTGAAAGCCAGCCGCGCCTGCAGGTGGATGGCGCCCAGGCGCCGCCCGTCATCCAGGTTCTCCTGGGCCAGCAGCAGCGCCACGGTGCGGCGGGCCTGATCCAGGTCCGCGGCGGCGAGGGCCTCGCGGGTGAGGCGTTCCAGGAAGCCTTCCTTGTGGCCCGTGGCGGCGCGGGGCAGCACCGCTTCCAGCGCGGCGCGGGACTCCTTCTCCATGCCTGAGCGGTTGAGGAAGGCCAGGCGGTCCTCCAGCAGGCCCAGGCTCCAGGGGTGGCGGGCGGTGATGCGGGCCCATTCCTGGGCGGCGGCCGCGGGCCCCTTGGCACGCTCTACATAGGCAGCGCGTTCCGCCTCGGCCTTCAATTTCACGGAGCCTTCTGATAAGGCATTGATACGGGCATCCAGGGCCACCCACACGACGTCGGCATCCGCCACGCGGCCATGGTCGGCCAGGTAGCGGGCCCGCCCGGTCTCCAGGCGGATGCGGTCCTCTTCGCCCGCCGCCAGCTGGGCCCGGCGGGCCATGATGCCGTCCCGGTAGGCGACGATGCGCTCCTGCTTCCAACGGGCTTCGATGAGGCCGCGGCTCCAGGTTTCCACCGCGTCCAGAAATTCCGGGGCCCCGGCCTGGCCCACCATCTCGCGGCTCTTTTCCAGCAGGGCGTCGCCGAGGCGCGCCACCGCCGTGTGCTCTGCGGGGCGGTTGGCGTCGCGCTTCTCCTCGCGCGCTTCCCGGCCCTTGGGATCATTGGGCTGGTCCATGCCGTCCATCCAGTCATCGGCGTCGTAGGCCAGGCCGGGTTCCGGCGTCTCGAGGGTGGCGATGGGCAGGAAAGCCGCGAGCGTGTGCTCGTCCTCAGGCGAACCGGGGCGCAGGTCCTGGATGCGCTTCTCCACCCGGCGATAGATCTTGTCCCGCGAAAGCAGCTGCGCCAGACGGCGGAGGGAGCGCTGGTCACGCTCGAACCAGGAGCCGTAGCCGTCGCCGTTTTCGGGCCGGAGGGCATCCAGGTACTCGCGGAGGGCGCCGTCCAGATCCTTCACGTTCTCCCGCAGCACGCCGGTCTCGAAGGCGAAAAAACGCGGCCGGCCTAGGGCCTTGCGGCCCTCTTCCACCACAGCCAGGGCCTCCTGGTCGTGGTTGTAGTCCCACAGCAGCGTGGCCAGTTCGGAAATGCGCGCGGGATTGCGCGTGTCGCGGCCCAGCACATTTTTCCAGATCTCCATGGCCGCCGCGGGCTGGCCCCGGTCTTCTTCCATCTCGCCCAGTTCGGTCCAGAGGGACGCGGCATCCAACAGGGCCGGCGCCGTGCGCTGCACCAGGGCGCGCGCCGCGGCGGCGTGGGAGGTTTCCAGGCCATTCAGGCTGCGGTGCAGCGAGAGGGCGCGGCGGGCCAGGTCGCCATCGCCGGGATAGCTCGCCGTGAGCCGATCGGCGGCCCCGGCGGCGCGTTCGAATTTCGAGAGGCGGGCCCAGCCTTCGAAGAGGAGTTGCTCCTCCACGGGGCTGCGGTCGCTGCGGGCCTCCAGGGCCACGAGCTTGGATTCGAGGGTGCCGTTCCCCATGGCCTCGGCGAACCAGGCCTCCCGCTGGCCCGCATCGATGAAGAGGATGGCCCAGCGCCTTTCTTCCAGGAGCGCATCGGGGACCACGACCTTCGAGTAGGGGCGCTTGGCCTCGACCGACGCATCGTAGCTCTGCTGCCATTGGGCAGCACTCACCAAGTGGCCCGCTTCGCGGAACACCGCTGGGCTGTGCGGGAAGCGTTCCAGGGCTTTGAAGCGGACCCAATCGGCCCACTGCACCAGACGCACGCGGCCGCCCAAGGGCGGTTGTTCCGGGAGCTGCACGCGGATATCGCCGGCGCCGGTGGCCCGGGCGAACAATTCCGAGCCGCGGAATTGGCCGGCGACTTCCCCCGCCAGGCGGCGAAGTTCGGCCTGGCGATCGCGGCGGGCATACCAGCGGGCGGCGCGGGCCCAGATGCCGGTGCCCTGGAAGCGCTTGAGGGCTTGCTCGTACCGCGGGCCCAGCTCGTCGTCCAGGTTCCAACCTTCCAGCCTCGCCGCGAGATTCAGCCACAGGCTCTCCGCGTCCGGCATGCGGTCCAACTCGCCCAAGATCAGCCCCAGGGAAGTCCGGTGGCTTTTGTCCTGGTACTCCAGGCGGGCGAGGGCCTCCTCCAGGAGACCGCTGTAGGTCGTCATGTTCCGCACCGGGTGGGGGCGCGTCCACGAGTGCCCCTTCCCGGTGTCGCCTCCGCCGCGGCCGCTTTCATCCGCCGGGCTCTCGCCTTCCTGGGCCTCGCCTTCGCTGGCTTCCTCGGCCATGGGCTCTTCCTGATGGCTCGCCGCTTCGGAGACATCAGAAGGTTTCGTTCCATCCGCGGCGTACTGCCTGAGGCGGGCCTTGTAGAGCCGTACTTCTTCGCCGAGCGGCAGGCTCACCTGCCGCGCCGCCAGCAGGGCCACGCGGCGGGCATCGTCCACCACGGCTGCCGTCGGAGCAGGGGTGGCGGATTCCACCAAGGGCAGCAGGTCCAAGGCCGCGCGGCCCTCGCCCCGCTGCACGTGGCGCTCCATGATGGCCACCCGCAGGGCGGGCAGGTCCGGGTGCCGGGGGGCGCGCTTGGCCAGCACCTCCGCGAGGGCGCGGGCCGTGGTGAAGGTGCGGTCGGGCAGGGATTCGTTTTCGAGGTGCGCCAGGGCTTCCTTCCAATCACCCCCGGTGAGTAGGAAGGAGACGCCGCCGGTCCAGAAGCCCGGCGTCCGGTCAAGGCTGGCCACCCACTTGTAGGGTTCATCGTTGTAGCTGCCCCAGGCGATGGGGCGCCCGCCCGCCTTGAGGGCCAGCTTCGCCAGCGCGGCCAGGTCCGAAACCTGTTCCACCGGAGTGCCCATATGGGCAGCGGCGAGGGTGGCACGGAAGGCTTCCGGCGCCGCATCGATCTCGTCGTGGAGGCGGGCCAGGAGGATCCAGTCCTTGCGGCCGAAACCCTTCTCATGGCGGCGCTCCACCTGCCGCAGCAGTTCCGCCGCCGCGTCACCGCGGCCCTGGCCCTGGTGGTAGGTGGCGAGGCGCACGAGCGACCCAGCCTCATAGCGGGCGTCCAGCGCGCTCCGCCAGCCTTCCGGCGCGCTGGGGGCTCCGGCATCCACGCGCTTGGCGTAGGCCTGCCGCACGTCCATGGACCAGGGTTCCGTGATGGCGGCGTCCAACACCTGGAAGGCGCCTTTCAAGTCCTTGTGGTCCGCGAGGAGATCCGACCGCAGCAACAGACGGCGTTCGGCATCCATGGCCTGGCTCGCGGCCAGGGCCTGGTCCGCTTCCGTGAGCCGTCCGGCCTTTTCCAGGGAGCGCAGCCAGGTTTCCAGCGCCGGCCCGTCTTCGGGAAACAGCTGCGACTGGGCCTTGCGCAAGGCGATGGCGTCGGCGAGATCCGGATGCCGCTCCGCCCAGGTGATGCGGTCCCTGGACAGGGCGATCTTTTCATCCGGCGGAAGGCCCGGAAGCGCCTTGTCCGCCGCGCGGAAAGCGGCCGCCATTTCCAGATGCGCAGCGGCCCACCGGGCGCTTTCCGCCCAGGCCTGCGCCCCGGCCGCGGGGGAGGCCGCACCCTCGGCTTCAGACCACTTCTCCATGGCGGCCAAGGCGCCCGCGCGGTCGCCGAGCGAGAGCTTCGCCTCGGCCAGGTGCCGCAGGGCTCCGGCCTCCTTGCGGCCCTCCAGCAGGCGGGCCAGTTCCGCCGTCGGGGTGGGGTAGTGGACCAGGTGGCCATCCACCGTGGCGAAGCGCGTCGCCACGGAATAGATCCAGTCCGCGGAGGTCATGTCCTCCCAGGGCAGGTGTGAGGCGCCCATGGCGCCGATGGCTCCGAGGGCGAGCAGGAAGAGGAGCGCGGGATGGCGTTTCATGGCTTCACCTCCAGCGTCGCGCGGGCGAAGCCGCGGTTCTTGGCGCCATCCACCGCCTCGAAGACGATTTCCCGGAAGCCTGGCGGGCCATCGGGCACCCGCAGGGCGCCGACGGAGCATTTGGCGGTGGGATCCCAACGCAGGGGTATGGGCGCGCCCTCCCCCATGCGGGCGCTGAGGAAGACCACATCCTCATCGGTGCGCGCCTTGATCTGCACCAGGTCGCCGGCCCGGGCGGAGGTCTGGAATTCCGGGTGGATCTCCGGTGCTTTGCCATCCAGGATGAAGTGCTTGGTTTCAGAGATGCGGGCGCCGCTGGAATCGTGGAGCAGGATGCGCACGGCGTAGCGGCCGTCGCGGAAGCCCTCGGGCACCAGGAAGCGGCCCTCCCAGACATTCGTTCCGGGGCGGCGCAGCAGGTCGAGCTTCAGGCCGAAGGGGAACAGGGCCGTGGCGGCGCGGGTGCCCGCATCGCATTCGACCCGGAGTACCGGGTCGCCGGGCTGGATGCGGCGCGGCCGCAGCAGGGAACGCGGCGCGGCGAGGAAGGCAGTGTAGGGCGTGATGAATTTGTAGCGCTTGGACAGGGCGATGATCTCTTCGATCCATTCCCGCTTTTCGCCTTCGGCTTCGATGCGGGCCAGCAGGTCGTCCACCCGGGCGCGGGCCCAGCGGCGGGGCAGGTCGCGAGCCTCCAGCGCCTTCTCGGGCAGGGCCGAATCCAGAGAGGCGGAGCCCCCAGCCAACAAATTTGAGGCCAGGGTGAAGCGCAGCTTCGGTTGGGGCACGGCGTAGCGGCCCACCCACCCCGACAGGCTGCCGGCGGTCAGGGGCTGCACCAGCACCGGGTAGATATCCCGGAGCTTCGGCTCGCCGCCACTCACATTGAACGGCACGTCCAAGTCGTCTCCAGCCTGGGCTTTCGCTTCGCCCTGCTCGGGCGGTGCCAGCAGGCGGCGGAAGAACAGGTCGGTCTCGATCTCCGTGGCCGTGGGGCTGAGCAGCTGCTGCGAGGCGGCGCGCAGGGCTTCACCGGCTTCCCCGGTGGTCACCGCGGTGAACATGGGCAGCGGCCCGGCGGCGGCTTCCAGGGCCTTGGAGCTGAAGGGCCCCTGGCCGCCAGTGAGCACCAGGATGCGGCCCTTGTCGCCGAGGGCCTTGCGCGCCGCTGCGAGGGCGGCGGGCAGATTGGCGCCGGGGCCCAGGGCGCGGCTGCGCAGGGCGGTGAGCTCCGCTTCGATCTCCGCAGCGCTGCCATGTTTCAAGGTTGGATTCGGAACGGGCTTGCGGTCGTAGGGGATGAGGACGAACTGGTCCGATGGCCTTAGATCGTGGAGGACCCGCACCAGGTGTCCGTAGGCCGTCTCCAGCCCCGCCCACCGGTGTCCCAGGGAGGTGTCGAAGAGGATCGCCAAGGTCTGGGCCGGCCGCTTCGCTTCAGGGCCCGCGGCCTTCGCGCCGGGTATCCTGCGGGCGGCGCCCAGGGGCGGAGTCGCCTCCAGCAGGAAGAAGCCATCCTTCTCCGGTGGAATCTCCGAGGGCCGCTCCCAGGGTGCCAGAGCCAGGCCATCGGGCAGGCGGCCCTCGGGGTTCCGGAAGGCCGCGAGGCGCAGGATTTCAGCGCTCCTGGGCTTGATGCGGAAGGCCAGGTCGCGGCCCAGTTTCACGGCGCTTCCCGAGAACTCGGCGCCCTCGGCGGTGGCCTTGAGGGGCAGGCCCGAGGGCATGGCTTCGAAGACGCCATCCTCCAGCTTCACGCGCACCGTGAGGGTGCGGGCCGTGGGCGCCTCCCCATCCGGCGGGCGCAGCACGAGGCGGAATTCGCCAGTGCCATCGATGAAGGGCACTTCCTGCTGGAACTGCAGCTCCAGGCGCTTGGTGGCCATGGGCGGGATGGGCGAGACGGTGACGGAGAAGAGGGCGCCGCCTGAAGGCCGCGCGCCGCTGCCGCTCTTGCCCGCGTCGGCATCCTCCTCTTCGCCCTGCTGGAGCAGGCCCGGATCAATCTTCTGCTGCGCGAGTTCGCGATAGATGGCGCGGGCCCGCTGCTTCTCCAGGATCACGCCGGGAATGCGCTGCAGGCCATCCCACACCGCGAAGTCGCCCACCGCCGCCCTGTGGGGCAACGCGAAGCGGTAGGTGCCTTCCTGGACGGAGCTGGTGTGGTTTTCGAAGACCTGCCGCACGTTCACCCGCGCATAGCCGCGGGCGATGCCGATGTCGATGGTCATCTCCCTCAACGACAGCACGGAGGCGTCGGGGCGCCCGGAACTTGTGGGGACGAGGAGCCCTGCCTGGGCTCGGAGCTGCGGCGCGCCGGCCGCCAACAGCAGGAGCACCAGGAAGGTGCCCAGGCGAGGACGGGGGCTCTGCCCGGGAGCCGGGCCGGAGTGCGGAGGGGCTTCGGCCTGGCAGGCTTGGCGGTGCCCCTGTTGGAAAATCGGCGCGCAGCGCATATCAGTCGGGTTCCTCAGAAAGAGGTTGGGGCAGCCGGGCCAGACCTTCATCGGTCCCGACGAAAAGGGCATCCTTGCCCGGTTGGAGTGCGGTGACGTGCATTGAAGGTAGCGGAACCTTGACTGGGGCGAAATGGCTCCCGTCGGCGCTGAGACGCCACAGGCCGCGGCCGTCGGTGCCCAGGTAGAGGCGCCCGCCGGATTCCACCAGGCAGCCCGTATTCACTTTCAGTTCCGCAGTCTCGGGAAAGGCCGTGAAAACACCGGGGCCGGCGGGTCCGCTGCGGGCGGTGACGCGGCGGACGACGCCGCCGCCATAGGTGCCCACGAAAAGATCAGGGCCGTGGTAGACCAGGGCGGTGACCCAGGGATGGGGCAGCTTCCCGTCGCCCGCCACGGTTCGCCACGCTACCTTTGATCCGGAAATGGCGCCGAGGCCGGAAGGCGTGCCCACGAACAGGAGGTCCGCTTCCCCAGGTCCCTGGGCCAAGGCAAGGGCCTGGTTGCCTGGCAGACCATGGAAGGCCGATAGCATACGCGAGCCCGGTAGCAGCACGCCCTGGCCGAATCCCATGGCCACACCGTCCCGGGTGGCAGCCAGGGAAAACGCGGCTCCGGCATCGAGGGGTTCCACTGGCTGGAGCTTCCCGCCCGCTAATCGCGCGACCCCCCGCAGACTGGCGACGTGCAAGGTGCCCCCGGCGTTCAGCAGGGCGTTCACTCCCCAGGCCGCGGAACCGGGCACTGGGTGCCACGTCCAGGAAGTTCCGTTCGGCGTGCCGGCCGCCCCACCACTGGGCGAACCAATGGCGAGGCCGCCGTTGAAAAGTCCCACCACCAGGCGCCCCTCTTGCAGGGCCAAAGCATTCACATGGCAGGTGCCGGGAGGCAAGGAGGCTGGACGGGGCCGCGCCAGCAGCCAGCCATTGCTGCCGCGCCGCAAGAGGCCGGTCTCCGTATCGGCGAACAGAACGCCCCCCGAGACCAGAACTTTCCTCACGGTCGCCGGCAATGCCTCCTCCGAGGGCCGGCCAGAGGCCTCAAAGCGCAGGAGGCGGCCCTCGCTGACAGCCAATACATGGGCGCCGAGCACGGCGAAGGCGCTGGCCTCCTCGGCGCCGGAGACGGCCACCAGCGGCCCTTCTAGGGGACCTCGGGCAAGTCCTTTGGGCGTGAGGACCACCAGCTCTTTGCCCATCACGGCGAGCCCTTCAACCCAAGGATCAGGTGTGGGCACGGGGGCGGCCTCAAGGCCGCCCAGCCGCCGCAACCCCTGTTCTCCGCCGGCGAACAACAGCGCGCCGGGGCCCAGCGCGATGGCTTTCACCGGAGCCTCATCAAGGCGTTCCAAGACGTTGGCGCCCCAGGCCGCACGGAACAGGCCTTCCCGGGCGCCTATGAGCAGCTCGCCGCCGGGCGTCTCGCGCAATTCGCGGATATGCAGCGTGCCATAGCCCGTCCGGGCTTCCTCCCAGGCCCTGTCCCGGCGCAGGAAGAGGCCCCCCGCCGCCAAGCCCGCCACCGGCCGCCCACGCCACAGAGTGAAAGCGGCGACGTTGAGCGAGGGCAGGCCCGCGGTGATATCCCCGCCGCCGTCGAATACGCCAAAGGCTCCGGCATTGAAAAGGCCCTCAGGGGAAAGCGCCACGGCGGCGACTTCGCCACCCCCCCAGCGTTCCACCCGCAGGTCGGCCGTGGGCAGGGGGGCGAATTGCAAGGTCCTCGTGGTCCGCGTCGGTGTGTAGAAGGCCTGGCGCACCTGGCGGGAGAGCCGCCACCACGCGCTGCCACCGCCGAGCAGGAGCAGAGCTGCGCCCGCCAGAATGAAGCGCTTCCGTACTGTGGATAGGGCCATGGGGAAAAAGTACCGGGAAGTTTCGGGTGGGGTAGGGTTTGTCCTAATGAAGATAGCCACCCAAAGGGCCCATCGTCCCGATCTATTCCAAGCGCAGAAAGCCATGGCCGGAAGGCCTGCTCCGGCCTGCCGAGGGGCGCAGATGAATGGCCGAGGCGGTTTGCAGTGGACCTGGAAGATAGTTGACTTGCCTGACCTCCGCTACCACCAGATACACCGATTCACGTGTGAGAGGGTGTTTTAAAATAATCATGCAGCCAGCCTCGCCAGCATCAGGCGAGTCATCGCAAGGTAGATCAAGGATTCCACTGACTCACAGAGTTGTTCGTAGTCCTTGCTGAAGCGCCGATAACGACCTATCCACGCGAAGGTCCGTTCCACCACCCAGCGGCGAGGAAGCACCTGGAATCCGATTGGGACGACCGGAGGCTCAACTCCTGGCGGCACCCATCCTGGGCAATCATCACGACGGCTGGGCCATGGTCGGTGTCGCCTG
>JANXPB010000203.1 GCA_025357545.1 Holophagaceae bacterium | reverse complement strand
ACTCCAAGGGCGCGCCACTGGCAAGAGTCCCCTGAAGGGGAACCATTGGAAGGTCCTCTCTTACGTTCCTTGAGTGGATTCCTGGTTTTAGGAGGGCTCGAGGTCCGTCCCCCCTTCACTCGCGTCCTCCAACTCCAGCCTTTTCATTTTTTCCAAAAATGTGGTGCGCTTCAGGCCCAGGAGTTCCGCGGCTCTTTTCTTGTTACCGCGAGTGATGGAGAGGCTTTGGAGCATGAGGTTGCGCTCCACTTCCGAGACCACATGGTTGAGATCCAGGCCATCGGGGGGAATGCCCATGAACCCCGCGGCGCCAGGGGCCTGGTCTCCCACCTGGGCCTCCGGGTCTGGCATACCTGGGTGGGACTTCTGGAAGCTGTCCTCTGACATGAGTTCGCCCTCAGGCACCCGGTCCATTAGGAAGGTGAAGTCCTGCCGGGTCAGGACCGGCCGGGGGCCAGCCAGCACCACAGCTCGCTCGATGGCGTTCTCCAGCTGGCGCACATTCCCGGGCCAGGGCATGGACATGAGCAGCGGGTCGACGGAGGGATGCAGGGCCTTGGGGTAGAGGCTATGTTCCCGGGCCTTGCGGTTGAGGAAGTGCTGGGCCAGGAAGGGCACCTCGTCGCGCCGGTCCCGCAGCGGGGGCAGATGGATGGGGACCACATCCAGTCGGTAGAAGAGGTCCTCCCGGAAGCTGCCTTCCTGGACCTTTTTCCAGAGGTCCGAGTTGGTGGCCGCCACCACGCGCACATCCACCTTCACCGGGGACCCGCCGCCCAGGGGCTGGATTTCACGCTCCTGGAGGGCCCTCAGCATCCGCACCTGGGCGGCCAGGGGCATGGTGCCGACTTCATCCAGGAAGAGCGTGCCGCCATGGGCTTCCCGGAACTTGCCCGGGGTGTCCTTCCGGGCATCGGTGAAGGCGCCCTTGTTGTACCCGAATAATTCGGATTCGAGCAGATTCTCCGGGATGGCCCCGCAGTGGACCGCCACAAAGGGCTGGTCCCGCTCCTCGCCCATCTGATGGATGGCGCGGGCGATGATCTCCTTGCCGGTGCCACTCTCGCCGCTCAGCAGCACTGTGGCCCGAGTAGCTGCAGAGGCCCGGGCCCGGGCGACCACCGCGACCATCAAGGGACCGAGCCCCACCAGCCCCAGCCCCAGGGTTTGGGTGGGAGTGAAAGGCGGTGCGGAGCCGCTGAGGGGCCGCAGTCCCGGCAACGGAGCCTCGGAACCCAGCAGTCCCCAGCGGACAGAACCCAGCCGGCTCCAGGCCGCGAGGGCCCGCGGACTCAAGGGCTCCGCCCCCGGGCTCAGCAGGAGCAGGATGGGGAGGGCGGCCACTTCCGCGACCAGCCGCAATATGGCCGGCGATGGCTCGTCTCCGGCAGCCTGGATGGCCCAGAGGTCCGTGTCCTTCGGCGGCAGGGACGGTGCGGCACCGCGGTCCACGGTGATCTCCCAGGCGGCGGCCCAGGCGTGTTCCAGCCCCTCGCTGGACTCGCCCAGGGTGGACCAATGGAGTCGGTGCGCTGTATTCATGGAGGATTCCGGGAACTTATTTCCTTTGAGCCTAGGGGAGGTCCCGCCGAAGTAAAGTCAAATATCCGTCACTCCCCTATTGGAAGTTAGGATGAGAGGCCTTTCGCGGAGCATTCATGGCCTTGCTCGAGTCCACCCTGGCCCCCATGGGCGCCCCCTGTCCCGACTTCACCCTGCCCGGGGTGGATGGGCGCTCCTGGAGCCGGGCTGATTTCCAGGCCCCAGCCCTCCTCGTCGTGGTTATGTGCAACCACTGCCCCTATGTCCAGGCCGTCGACGGCCGCATCAATACCCTGGCTGTGGAGCTGGCGGGCCGCTGCGACGTGGTGGGCATCAACCCCAACGACGCCGATACCTACCGGGAGGACAACTTCGAGGCCATGCGGACCCGGGCGCAGGCGCAGGGTTTCGCTTTCCCCTACCTGTGGGACGCCTCCCAAGAGGTGGCCCGAAGCCTGGGCGCGGTCTGCACTCCGGATTTCTTCCTCTACGACCAGGAGCGGAGGCTCCGCTACCGTGGAAGGCTGGATGATAATTGGAAGCACCCCGAAGCGGTCGTCCGCCGGGAACTTCACGATGCGGTGCTGGCACTGAATGCGGGTCAGCGCCCTGCGGAACCCCAACGCCCCTCCATGGGCTGTTCTATCAAATGGAGACTTTAGATTATGCGCCACCTGCTTTTGTTACCCGCCGCCAGCCTGATCGCCCAGGCCCCGCCTCCGACCCAGGCTCCGGCCCCAACCCCCGCTTCCGAGGTACTCAAGCTGGGGGATCCCATGCCGGGGTTCAGCCTGCCCAACACCGAGGGCGAGATGGTAAATGCCAAAATCATCCAGGGGCCGGTCCTGGTGGTGTTCATGAGCACTCAATGCCCCTACGTTCGGGCCACCGAAGACCGCCTCAATGCCTTGGCCCGCACCTTCGGTGGCACAGTGGCCGTGCTGGGCATCAACAGCAATGACAGCAGCGCCCGTGGCAGCAAGGCCGAGAGCCTGGAAGGCATGAAACTCCGCGCCCAGGAAAAGAAGTACGTCTTCCCCTATTTGAAGGACGAGAGCCAGGAGGTGGCCCGGGCCTTTGGCGCCGTCTGCACGCCGGATTTCTTCCTGTTCAACCGGGGCAAGCTGGTCTACCACGGCCGGCTGGACGACAACGCTTTCAAGCTCGAAGAGGTCACCCGGCACGAGTTGTTCGAGGCCATGGAAGCCCTGGAGGGGGGGCAGGCCCCGAAGCCCGATCAAGTGCCCGCCCGGGGCTGTGCCATCAAGTGGAAGACCACCCGGAAAGCCGGTAAATGAGGGCACCCCTCCTCGCCCTGGCGCTATTGGCACCGCTCCCCCTGGCGGCCCAATGGGACGTACGGGTGGAATTGCCCTTCCCCAAGGGCCAGAGCCTGCCCCAGACCCTTATCACCGGCAGCGCCCAGCTCGTGTCGGGAGATCTCGACACGGGCAAGGGGGGCCTCGCCACCCTGAGCCGCCGACTGTGGGCCTTGGGGCCAGTGTTGCGCTTCGAGGGCGGTGTCGAGGTGTCTCAATGGCGGGCCGAGGGGACCGTGCTGCAGGGCTCGGCCTCCCAGTCGTCGAGCCTGCGGCAGTCGGGCCTGGGCGCTGGTGTGCAGGCCCAGTTCTGGGTACCTTTCACGGGCCTCGCCGGGGAGATCGGCCTCATCGAGCGGTTGCAGAACTACCGGTATTCCTCCAACGGGATTGCTACCGAGAAGAACCTTGCCCGCACCTGGTTGCGGGTGGGGGCCCGCTGGCGCCTGCCCTTTCTGGGGGTCCATCCCTATGTGGCCGCCAGCTACCAGCAGCCCGTTACGAAGGACCATCCCGTGAAGCTCGCCACCGCGGCGGATCTCGCCACCTACCTGGGGGCTCAAGGGACTGGGCAGGAATTCGACCGGATGTGGACCTTCGGCGTGGGCGTGGCCTTTTGAGCTGGATGATTACCTCTACGTGAAAGGGGCCCGGCAGATGCCGGGCCCCTTTCGGTGTGAAGTGTGCGTTCGATATCAGTAGCCGGACACCTGGAAATCATCAAAGTTCATGCGCCGGGTGCTGCCATCGGTTTTGCGCAGCTCGAAGCGGATGGCTCCGGTGACGTTCACGGTGAACGTGGCGGTCTGGAGCGTCGTGGACGTGGTGCTGACGGTGGCTCCCGCCTGGGTCCAGGTGCTCCCGCTGTTGGTGGAATACCAAAGGCCCCAGGTTGTGCTGGCATCAGCACCGTACAGGCCATGCTTCACCGAGACCGTCTTGGCGCCGGTGGCCCAGTTGAAGTTCATGGTCACCTTGCCGCTGTTGCGCACGCGGACGCTCTGGGCGCCGTTCTTGGGATCGCTGGCGGTATTGCCCAGGAGCGCGTCGTTCAGCGTCCAGGAGCCCGAAGGCAGGGTTACGCTGCCGGTGGCGTAGGCGCCCTTGCTGCCCGTATCGAAGGTCTCGGTGAAACTGCTGCCGGTGGTGACCGCCGAGAAGGCCGCAGCGATGGTGTGGTTGGCGGTGACATTGCTGAAGGTGTAGGTTCCGACGGCACCCACCGCGGCTCCATCCACCGTGACGCCACTCACCTGGTAGCCCGCATTGGCGGTGATGGCAAAGGTCTGGCTGGCGCCGCTGTTCACGGTGACCGCGCCAGCGGGGCTGATGGCGCCATTGGCACCGGCGCTGGCGGTCACGGTGAAGGTGTTGGGCGGCGCTGGGCTGACCGTGATGGTGCGTGTGGCGGAGTTGGACGCCGCATGGGTGTCCGTGGCGGTGAACGTGGCGGTCGTGGCGCCCGCTGCGACCGTCACGGAGGCCGGAACAGTGGCGGCGGCGCTGTTGCT
>JANXPB010000162.1 GCA_025357545.1 Holophagaceae bacterium | reverse complement strand
CCTCGAAGCGCAGCACTTCATTCAGCGGGCCGCCATTCCCGAAGACCACGGCGTTCTCCAGGCTGCCACCCAGCGCCAAGCCGCGCGCGCGCATGAAGTCGATCTCTTCTTCCAGGCAGAAGGTGCGGGCCGAGCCCAGTTCGCGCCGGTATTTATCAGGAGTGAGGCTCAGTTCGCGGCTCTGGCGGCCAATGGCGGGATGGTCGAAATCGATGGTGTAGCGCACCCGCAGTCCGAAGCCCTCTGTCGGGGAGACGCGGATCCACTTGTCGTTCAGCTGCACAGCCACGGGCTTCAGAATCTTGATGAAGCGGCGTCGGCCAGCGAGGGTCCGGATGCCGGCCCGGAGCAGGGCGGATACCCAAGGTTCGGCGCTGCCATCGAGAATGGGCAACTCTTCGGAGCTGACTTCAATGAGCAGGTGTTCGATCTCAAGCCCCACCAGAGCGGAAAGCAGATGCTCCACGGTCTGGAGCCGGATGCCGTCCTTCACAAGGGTGGTGGAAAGTGTCAGGTCACCGGCATAGCGGGCGTTCACGGGTATCTCTATGCCCGATGGTAAATGGCGGAAGATCAACCCGGAAGCCCGGTCCACGGGCACCAGACGGACGCTGCAAGACTGGTTCCCATGCAGACCATGACCTTCGAGGCTCACCGAGGTCGCGAGAGTCTGAGGGCGATGATTGCGGTTCCAAGTCGACATGGCAGCCGAACAAGCTAATTCCATGCCATATGTGCAATCGTTTATTTATCTACAGATATAAAATCGTGAAGCTAGCTAGATCGTGGCTTCATCGCCCACAGTCTGTGGCCCGGGCCCAGTCTTCGGGGGTGGTGATTTTCAAATTCGAAGCAGGAGAGGGCACCAGGAGGACCCGGCATCCCATGGCCTCCAGCAGGGCGACATCATCCGTGGCGATGAACCCGGTACTGCGGGCCCAATCAAAAGCCCGCTTCCAGGTGCCCAGCCGGGCCACCTGGGGGGTCTGGGCCCGGAAGATGCGCTCCCGGGGAAGTGTGGCGACGATTCGCCCCAGGGCGTCCACTTCCTTTAAGGTGTCGGCAGAGGCCTCGCCGAGCACAGCCCCATCCCACGTCTCGAGGGCGCGGATCAACGCGAGGATCGCGGCCGCCGGCGGGAAGGGCCGCACCGCATCATGGATGAGTACTGTGGTCTCGGCCCCCTCAGGCAGGGCTCCCAAAGCGGCTTCCACTGAAGTCTGACGGGTTGCTCCGCCCGTCACCACCCAGAGGGGAAGGGGGAAATTCCACTGGGACACCTCGTGCACCCGGTCCGGGGCCACAGCTACCGCTATTCCAGCCAACGGGGGCATTCCGGGCTCAAGGAAGGCTTGGATGGTGGCCTGGAGGAGCGGCCTTCCATGGAAATCCCTGAATTGCTTGGGGATTCCCCCACCCAATCGCGTACCCTGGCCCCCGGCTGGGATGACCAGAAAGTTTTTAGCGCTGACGGGTGATGAAGGGCTCGACACCGCGGTCCTTGAAGAACTTGGCCAGCTTATCCGCGGCCTGCTCCGCATCCGAGAGTTGAATGTAGCTCCCCGCCCGCACCCGCTTAACCGGGCGGCCATCCCGGGCCACGCCGTCCAGAAGACTCACTGGACCAAAGGAGCCTTGCTCAAGTTCCCGGCTCAAGCGGTCCACGTTGGCCTTCTCCGCCAGGGCCGCCACCTGGATGGTGTAGGGGTTCTGCCGGTCTAGGTCGGGGTCCAGGGTCTTGGGGGCGCCGGATGCGTCCACGGTCGCGATGCGCACCTGCGTCACCCCGGAGGTGAGGAAACCCAGTTCCATGGCCGAATGTTTGGACAGATCCAAAATGCGCCCGCGGGCGAAGGGCCCCCGGTCGTTCACTTTCACGATGATCTTTAACCCATTGTCGAGATTTTCCACTTCCAGGAAGGTGCCCATGGGAAGGGTTCGGTGCGCGCAAGTAAAGCTTTTGGGATCAAATAGTTCACCGCTCGCGGTCGGCTTTCCAGAGAACCCATCTCCGTTGCCGCCGTACCAGCTGGCTTCGCCGGTTTCCTCATAGCCCTGCACCGTGACCGCGGTCCGGCTTCCGGCCGGAAGGGTGCGCCCGCGGGAGCGGGACACGGGGGTCCGGGTACAGTGCAGAATGAAGAGAAGGCCAAGCGCCGCGGCGGACGAGGGAGCGCACTGCCGCACTCTACCCAGAAGGCCGCCGGTGGGTCGGAGGGGCAGTCCTGCGGTTAGGCGGACTTCCACTTGGCGAGTCCAGGCAAGACCTGCCGGATTACCGTTCCTGGCCGAGGGGTGGGACATGCAGCTCCGGGTCGGGAACCGTCGCGACGGTCCATCCAGTTAGTTTACCGGAATGCCTTATAAAGTAAAGCAAAATTGCCTTGGAACATACCATTTAACGGCAGGTTCATTGCTTGTCGGGGATATCTGAAATGCGGAAGGCGCTGGGTTTGTTGCCCCCTACGAGAAAAGCCGCCGGAAGTTTTCGAATGTGGGCCTCGGCCTCTTCCCGGCTTTTGAACGAGCCGCTAAAGATTTGAGTGCAAGTCTTGCCATCTCTCATCTTGATGGGAAGATTGAAAGTGGCCTCCCCGGTGCCCTCCAGCAACTGGGCCGCATGTTGGACCGTGTCCGACTGGCATGCGATTTCAAGGCGGAGCGTCCAGGAAGCCTCTGGGAGGCTGGATCGATGCGCCTGTCCTTGGAGGTAGGTTTTATTCAGAGCAGGACTGCCGGCGGCAGGCGGAGCGGAGGCAGGAAGTTTCGTCGGCGTGGCCGGGGGCGGCACCGGCACTTGGGCTGGGGCGGTTTGAGGGGGTGTTTCAGGCTTGGGGCCGGCCGGAACGGGTGATGGGATGGGTGTTGTTCCCACCCCGCCCTTGCTGTCCGGCGATGGGACCACCAGCTCTTTGGGAGGAGCCCCGCCCGAGTCTCGATGGGACCACCAATAGCCGAACCCACCGCTGAGGGCGAGGAAGGCCACAAGACCCCATCCCAGCCCTGAACTACCCTTGCGGGGAGCCTGGGATTCTGGAGCCTCGCCGAACGCAATCAGCGCAGGATCCGGCATTTCGGGTGGCAAGGGGAGGGCGGAAAGGCCCCCGCGAGGAGTTGGCAGGACCGCCTGGCCTGATTCGAGGGTGTACCCGGGGACCGCAGGTCTCCCGGCACCGGAAACCGGCAGGGCCGTGTCCTCCTCCTCCTCGTCTTCTTCTAGGAAGGCAGACTCTCCGGGATAGGCCGGTCCCGGGCCGGGCACCTGTTCGTCCAAGGCTGCGGAGAGATGCTCCAGATTGTGGGTCGGTGAAGAAGCTGCCTGGATGCTGTGGAAGAGCGGCGGCGTCACGGGCGTGGGTTCATCGGGCGGGGCGGGCACTTCCGAAGGGGAGATGATCGGCGGGATCAAGGCCAAGGGCTCCGGCTCCGGTTGGAGCGGCTGCGGGACGGTCAGCGGCGGCGCCAGGTCGCCCTCTCCGCCCAAGGGCAGATTCAACAGATCCTGGGTGGTGGGTTCCGGCTGGTCCTGCAAATGGCCCCACCCCATCTCCCGGAGGAAGAGGACGAAGGCGCCCAGGCGCACGGGTTCTGCAGCGGCTTCCCGGCTGAGCTCCAGCAGGGTGCGCCGGCCGTTGATCAAATTGGGGATGCGTGCCAAATCCGAAGGCAGATCCAGCCCGGTGAGCTTCAACCGGTCCAGCACCATGACTTGGGAGAGGGGCCCCAACAGCTCCAGCAGACGCTCCCGGTCCTTCAGGTTCAGCAGTCCTCCCAGCAGCAGCGCGGCGGTGTCCAGGTTCAAACGCACCACAGTGTTGTCCAGGTCTTTGACCGTGAAGTCCGGCGCCCCGTCCGCGGTGCCGATGGCGCCCCACACCACCCGTTCCACCTGGAGCTTCGCCATGTCCAGCAGATCCCGTTGGGTGATGAAGCCCAGCTGGATGAGGTTCTTGCCCACGCTCATGCCCGGCTGGAGATTGGACATGGCGTAGTCCATCTGGTCCTGGGTGAGCCGGCCCTTCTCCACCAGCAGATGAGTGAGCCGGTCCAGGGGGTGGGTGCTCTGGGCGAAGACGATGCGACCCTTCTCGAAAAAGATGTTCCGCTGGGGATCGCTGCCCAGGCGCCACTGGCCCGAGGCGCCCTCGCGGTGGCGCTGGAAGAGGTCCTGCAGAGCTGAGAGCCGCATCATTTCACCACCCAGCGCTGGAGTTTGAGCTTTCCGACTTTCACCAGGAGCTTCATGGCGGTTTTCAGGGCCAGGCGGAAGGAAGGATCCGACACCTTTTCGCCATCCAAGCTGACTGCGCCCTGGGTGATGAGCCGTTCGGCCTCTTTCCGCGAGCCCGCCAGGCCCTGCTCCACCAGCAGACGCGCCAATTGGATCTCGCCGTCGGTGGGTGCCATCTCGATTTCAGGCGCGTCGTCCAGCTTGCGCTCCGAAAATCGTTTGACCCATCGATCCTGGGCTTCCGCTGCCTCGCTGCCGCCATGGAATTGGCGGACGATTTCGCGCGCCAGGGCCTTTTTGGCATCCATGGGATGGCCCTGCTTCAGGGCCTGGATGTCTGCCGGCAGCCGGTCCGTCAGCAGCAGCCACCAGTCCCACATGGTCGAGTCGCTGATGCTCATGGTCTTGCCGAACTGGGTATCGGCGTCCTCCAGAAAGCCAATGTAGTTGCCCAGGGACTTAGACATTTTCTCGATGCCGTCCGTCCCCAGCAGCAAGGGGACCGTGAGCACCACCTGCGGCGCCTGGCCCAGGGCGTCCTGCAGATCCCGGCCGCGCATGAGGTTGAAGAGCTGGTCATTGCCCCCCAGTTCCACGTCGGCTTCAAGGGCGACGCTGTCGAAGGCCTGCACCAGCGGATAGAGCAGCTCATGGAAGCTGATGGGCTGCTGGTCGGCCATGCGTTTCTGGAAATCGTTGCGCTCGAGCATCTGCGCCACGGTGAATTTCGAAGCGAGGCGGATCCAGTCCTCGCCCCGCAGGACGCTCATCCACTCGCTGTTGAAGCGGATTTCAGTCTTGCCGGGGTCCAGCACCTTGAAGACCTGGTGTTTGTAGGTCTCGGCGTTGGCCAGGACCTCTGCCTGGGTCAGCGGCGGCCGCGTGGCTTTCTTGCCCGTGGGATCACCGATGAGCCCCGTGAAATCGCCGATGAGGAAGATGACCGTGTGGCCAAGCTGCTGGAACTGGGCCATCTTCCGCAGCAGCACGCCATGGCCCAGGTGCAGGTCCGGGGCCGTGGGATCAAAGCCAGCCTTGATGCGGAGGGGCATGCCCTTGGCCAATTTAGACTTCAGGACCGCCTGGGTGTGGCAGGTGACGGTGCCCTTGAGCAGCAGTTCCAAGGCGTCCTGAGTCGGTGCAGCGGGGGTCATCTTTGAATCTTCGCTGAAAACCCGGCCATCAGCTAGGCCGTGGCGATTAAATAACTTAGTTGGTGCGCTGGGGGACCCTAACGAACCGTGAATTCGGTGAGCTGATGGCTGCTGGCGCTCCCGGCGATCTTCGGACTGTCCCACACCATCCGGATGCGGGTGCCGTTTGTGCAGCGGTACCCCAGCACCACTTCGCCACCGAATTGTTTCTGGTAATCAAGATCATGGGAATCCAGGTCTGGGATGGCTTCAGGGATCGGCTCCAGCCTGGCTTTCCAACCCTTGGAAGCGGCCAGGAATTCTCCCTCGCTGGGGTACTGCCCCTTGAGTTTGGGATTGGCCGCGTAGAACGCCTTGGCACCCTCGTCCGTGTGGAGCTGGTCGATGGAGATCCGAAGGAAGGCCCAATCGTCCTTGATGAGCTTCTCGACCATGCCCCGAGCCATGCCCTTGACCTGCCGCTCGAAGCCTTTGGGATCCTGGCGGATCTTCCGCCGCAGGTAGAGGGACCCGCCCACGCAGGTGCCAAGGCCCAGGAGCATGACCACCCCACAACCGATGCTGAGCTTGGCCCAACCCGGAAGGCCAGGTCGGGCGGGCGACGCAGCGCCTGTGTTGTCCCAGTTCGAATCCGCCATCAGTTCACCGTGAGGGTTTGCAAACGGCCATTCGCCCACCGGCTCGCCACCTGGGCGCCCTTGCCGTTGGTATACCCCAGTTCCACGGTGCGAAGGCCGTTGCTCACGTTGACGTTGTAATTGATCTTGCCGGTGAGCAGGCTTGGCATTTTCTCCGGCAGGGGCTCCAGGCGGGGGCGCCAGCTGCGCGCGGTGGCGAGGAATTTTTCTTCGGAGGGGTAGTCCTTCCAGAGATCCTGGTTCGCGCCATAGAGCGCCTTCGCGCCTTCCTCGGTCTGCAGCTGGGCCACGGCGGCCCTCAGGTCGCCCCATTCGCGGCCGTCCATGGATTTGCTGATGGCTCCCGCGCAGGTGGCCATGCCGCCGATGCAGGTCGCGAGTCCCAGCAATGCCACCACGCCGCAGCCCAGCGCCACCTTGGCCACGGTCGACATGCCCTGTTTCCGAGGGGCGGATTGACCGCCGTTGTCCCAGCTCGAGTCCGCCATCCAAGTCTCCGCGTCGTTGCGTTAGTTTAGCGAAAGTGCCGTGAGAGTTCCGTTGTCCCAGCGGGCGGAGATCCGCAGGCCTTTCGGGGTGCGGTAGGAAATCCAGACCCGGCGGACCTTGCCGTGATCCTGCACTGTGCAGGAGGCCGGCCCCCAGAGGGCCTTTGGCACGTGTGAGGGCAGGGCTTCCAGCCGGCGGCGGTCCCTTCCCAGGCGGGCGAGGAAATCCTCCTCGGTACCGGACCCCTGGATGCGGGCACCCGCTTGGGCGTACAGGGTTCTGGCGCCCTCGTCGCTGCCCATCTGTTCCACCATCTGCTGGAGCTGCCGCCATTCCCGGGACTCCACGTCGACCGCCGAGGTCCGTTGCAGTTCAAAGAGGCCCAGCGCGCCCAGGAAGATGAAGGCCACCAGGATGAGCCCCAAGGTGGCCAGGACCAACCGCCACTTCAATTGCTTGAAGGTGGGCGGCTGGCCCCCCCGCAGGGTATTGAGGAACGGCTCCTCGGGCGGCGAGTTCATAGCAGGTTGCTGGCCAGCTCCGCCAATTTGCTGCGCTCGCCCTTTGATAGCGTCACGTGGCCACTGATGTCCTGTTGTTTGAAATGCTCCGCTAAAAAGCTCAGGCCATTGGTGCTGGCATCCACATAAGGGTTGTCGATCTGCTGCGGGTCGCCGGTGAAGACCACTTTCGTGCCTTCGCCCGCACGGGTGAGGATGGTCTTCACCTCATGGGGCGTAAGGTTCTGGGCCTCGTCCACGATCATGTACTGCTGTGGGATGGAGCGGCCGCGGATGTAGGTGAGGGGTTCGATGCTGAGGTAGCCGCCTTCCTCCAGCTGACCCGCGGTGAGGGTGGACCGGCGGCGCATGTCCATGTTGGCGGCGACGATGAAGTCCAGGTTGTCGTAGATTGGCTGCATGTAGGGCCGCAGCTTCTCATCCACATCGCCGGGCAGGTAGCCCAGGTCGCGGCCCATGGGCATGACCGGCCGGCTGACCAATAGCTTGTGGTAGCGCTCGTCATCCACCACTTGCACGAGGCCCGCGGCGATGGCGAGCAGGGTCTTGCCGGTACCTGCCTTGCCCAGCAGGGTGACCACCTCGATGGAGTCATCCAGCAGCAGGTCCAAGGCGAATTGTTGCTCCCGGTTCCGGGGCTTGATGCCCCAGGGGGCCTGCTCCAGTCTCTTCAAGGGGTGGATGAGACCATCGGTTTGGTAATAGCGGCCGAGGGCGGTGTGGCTGGGATTGGCGCGATCCTGCAAGGTGATGAACTGGTTCGGGTACAGCCGGTGGTCCGACGCGGGGGCCAGGCCCTTATCGAAGAGCTGGTCGATCTGCGCGCCATCCACCTCCAGGGTGGAAGTGCCGCTGTACAGCTCTTCCATTTCCACCATGTCGGTGGTGTAGTCCTCCGCCTGGAGACCCGCGGCGTCCGCCTTGATGCGCAGGTTGGTGTCCTTGGTGACCAGCACGACCCGCTCTTTGCGGGATTTCAACAATGCTTGGGCGCATGCCAGAATGTGATTGTCCGCGTGATGCTTGTCGAGGCTGGGGATGCCCAGGTCCAGGGCGTGCATGGCCACGTCCACCTTGATGGTGCCGCCGCCCTCCATCGGGACGCCCTGGTTGAGGCTGCCCTTCTCCCGCAGCCGATCCAGATGCCGGGAGACCGTGCGCGCGTTCCGGCCAATCTCGGTCTGGTCCTTCTTGAAATGATCGATCTCCTCGATCACGACGATGGGGATCACCACGTCGTGTTCCTGGAAATGGAAGATCGAATTCGGATCGTGCAGCAGGACGTTGGTGTCGAGAACAAAGACCTTCTTGCTTGATGCGGCCAACCTTGCCTCCGATCGCTTGGCTTGCTCCACCTGTGGGCTTGGGGGGAGCCTACCACTGACCCGCAATCTGCGCACCCGGAACGGCATCAATATGCGATGCTTGTCTTCCGATTACCTTGGGAGGTCCCAAATGAGGATCCATCTGATGACGTTGATCGCCGCGAGCACGATGCTGGCCCAGGTCCCGATGAGATACCCCGAAACACGCCGGGATGGGGTGGTGGATGACTATTTTGGCACCCAGGTCGCCGATCCCTACCGCTGGCTGGAGGACGACAACGCCGCGGACACCAAGGACTGGGTGATGGCCCAGAACAAGGTCACCCGCGCCTACCTTGAGGCCATTCCGGGGCGGGAGGCCATCAAGACCCGTCTCACGAAACTCTGGAACTACGAGCGTTTTGGCGTGCCCTTCAAGCGTGGCGGCTCCTATTTCTACAACCGCAATGACGGGCTCCAGAACCAGGCGGTCCTCTTCGTGACTCCTGACTTGAAAGAGGGCGGAAGAGTCCTCCTGGATCCCAATACCTTGAGCAAGGATGGCACCATCGCCCTCAACAGCATTTCCGCCAGCGAGGACGGCAAGTTGCTGGCGTATGGCATCTCCGTGGGGGGCAGCGACTGGGTGACCTGGAAAGTGCGGGATGTGGTTACCGGCCAGGATTTGGCCGACGAAATCAAGTGGTCCAAGTTCAGTGGCGCCTCCTGGGCCAAGGACGGTTCGGGCTTCTATTACAGCGCCTATGCGGTGCCGAAGGAGGGCGACGCGCTCAAGGGCGTGAACAAGAACCAGAAAGTCTATTTCCACAAAATCGGAACCACTCAAGGCCAGGACCAGCTTGTCTATGAACGCCCGGACCACCCCGATTGGGGGCTCGGGGCCTACTTGAGCGAAGACGGCCGCTGGCTGTTCATCCAACAAAGCGAAGGCACAGAAAACAAGAACCGCCTGTTCCTGAAGGACCTTTCAAAACCAGGCTCGGCCATCGAGCCCTTCCTGGACCACTTCGATGCGGATTACACCGTCATCGGCAATGACGGCGATCTCTTCTATGTCAGCACCGATAAGGACGCTCCCCGGCACAGGCTCGTGGCGATCCGCCGCGGCCAACCCGAGAGCCAGGACTGGAAGACGATCATCCCGCAATCCAAAGACGTGCTGCAGGCCGTCGACCTCATCGACGACCGGCTGGTGGTGGTCTGGATGCACGACGCCCATGAAAAGGTGGAGATCTTTGGACTCGACGGCAAGAAGCAGCGGGACATCGCGCTGCCGGCCTTGGGCACCGTCGGAAGCTTGAGCGGACGGCGCCAGGACAGGGAAGGCTTCTACGCCTTCACCTCCTTCACCTATCCGAGCACGGTCTACCGCTTCGATTTCAAGACCGGGAAGTCCTCGGTGTTCAAGCGCCCCAAGGTGGATTTCAATCCTGGGGATTTCGAGACCGAGCAGGTCTTCTACCCTAGCAAGGACGGCACGAAGATCCCCATGTTCCTGGTCCACAAGAAGGGCGTGAAGCTGAATGGGCAGAATCCTACGCTGCTCTACGGCTACGGCGGTTTCGACATCTCCCTGACGCCCGCCTTCGGGGTGCAGACGCTCACGTGGCTGGAAATGGGCGGCGTCTATGCGTTGGCCAATCTCCGCGGTGGTGGCGAATACGGCTCTGAATGGCACGACGCAGGCCGGCTCCTGAAAAAGCAGAATGTCTTCGATGATTTCATCGCTGCCGGGGAATGGCTGATCAAGAACAAGTACACGTGCACACCGAAACTCGCCATCCGCGGCGGCAGCAACGGCGGCCTGCTGGTGGGGGCCTGCATGACCCAGCGGCCTGACCTCTTCGGCGTAGCGCTCGCCCATGTGGGCGTCATGGACATGCTGCGCTTCCACAAATTCACCATCGGCTGGGCGTGGAAGAGCGACTATGGCAGCAGCGAAACCAAGGAAGGCTTCGGGAACCTCATCAAGTTCAGCCCCCTCCAGAATCTGAAGCCGGGTGTGAAGTATCCGCCGACCCTCGTATTCACCGGAGACCACGATGACCGCGTGGTGCCCGCCCACAGCTTCAAGTTCGCCGCCCAGCTCCAGGCGGATCAGGCCGGCCCGGCACCCACGCTGATCCGCATCGAGACCAATGCCGGCCACGGCGCCGGCAAGCCCACCACCAAGCTCATCGACGAAGCCGCCGATGAATGGGCCTTCACCGCCCGCAACTTAGGGATGAAGATCAGCCTCAAGCCTTGATCCCGCCACTATTCCAGGGCACACTTACCGTTTTGGCCGGTGTAGCTCAGGGGTAGAGCAGCTGATTCGTAATCAGCAGGTCGGGGGTTCAAATCCCTTCGCCGGCTCCAGACTAAAAAAGAGGGACAGCTGTCCCTCTTTTTTAGTCTGGTCGTTTCAGCTCGATTTGAACCCCCGAGCGGCAATGGCGGCCAGGTAGGCGCCGAGATCGACAGGACTTGAGGTCCTGTCGATCTCGATCAGCGCCGTGGCGAGCCAGTTCCGGGGGCGCTGGTGGCGGGATGACTATCGAAGAGCATCGGGCGCGGTTCCTCTGGTTGCCTCTGATCCGCCCGCGAAAGGGATTTGAACCCGGATAGGCAGTGGCGGAATGGAACCGCGGGTCCGTTCAAAGGGGAGCCCCCTCCAAGGCTAGGGCAGTTCCTTCATCTCCTCACACGCCTTCACCCACAACTGCCGGTACAACCCTTCCATTCGCCTCGCAAATCCTTCGGTATCGCAGACGGGCGAACTTGCCAGGCGCGCTCGGAGGCCTCGCCGGAGGGCCTGTAACTGAGCGGGGTCAGCGGCCAGGGCCGCAGCGCGGTGCACGTAATCCGAGGGATCCGAAGTCACGAGCTCATCCAGTCCGAGCAGTCCCAGAATGGCGGCGCCATGGCGTGCCAGGCTGTGGCGCCCCACCAGCGCCAGCACTGGAACGCCCATCCAGAGGGCTTCCAGGGTGGTGGTGACGCCGTTGTAGGGGAAGGGATCCAAGGCCAGGTCCACCTGGGCATAGAACGAGAAATGGGCGTGGGGGTCCTCGAAGAATTCAGCGAATTGGATGCGGTGGGACGGCACGCCTTCGGCTTCGAAGCCCTGCAACAATCGCTCCCGGAGTATCCCATCGGCCGAGCCCTTGCCTTTCAACAGCAGCACAGAACCCGGCGTCCGGCGCAGCAGCGCGGCCCACGTCTCCACCACCGCCGCATTGAGTTTGGCGAAGTGGTTGAAGCTGCCGAAGGTGAAGGGCGCGCCCAGCGAACTTGGCGTGGGTGGGGGTTCCGGCAGGCCAGCGGGCGGTTGCCAGCAGAGATAGCAGGGATCCAACCGCAACAGTGGTTCGCTTGAGAAGGCGTCGTTGCCGGGCGGGTCCACCCGACTGTCGGTGATGCGGCCGTCCAGGCGGGTGAGTCCCGTGGTGAACGGGTAGCCCAGCCATTCGAGCTGCACGGGCGCCGGCCGCTTGGGCAGCATGGTCAGTCGGTTGAAGGCCGAGTGTCCGGATAGATCCACCAGCACGTCCACGGCTTCGGAACGGATCCGATCCGCCAGGTCCGCATCATCCAGACCATGGACTTCCTCCCAGTGATCCGCGAGTCCCTGGAAAACCACGGTCCGGGCATCGTGGTTGGGGGCCGAATTGAAAAGCAGAACCTGAACCTGCTCAGGGTCGTGGGCCCGCAGCAGGGGCTCGAGGAAATCCGCGCAAGAGTGTTGCCTGAAATCCGAAGAAAGGTAGGCCACACGAAGGCGGCGATTCGGGTCCCAGTCCAGGTGGGGCGGTGGGAGGGGTTCCACCAGTTTCTCCAGGGACGCGCACCAAGCCCGGTGGAACTGGCCCAATTCTTCGGGCGTCCAGGTAGGGTCGTAGAGGCGCGTGGCCAGCAGGCCCGAGACCGCGGCCGGATGGCCCGGCGAAAGCTCGAGGACACGCTCCAGCAGAGGCGCCGTATCGGGGATGCGGCCCGCGTCCGCCAGGAACTGCGCCAGCATGAGGATGGGCGTGGGGTTGTGGGGATCCAAAGCGGCCGAACGGCCATAGGCCCTTTCGGCCCCTGCCCGATCATTGAGCTGCTGCAGCAGGGTTCCGTAGGCACCCCAGAGCGGCGCGTCCTGGGGGCGCAGCTGCAAGGCAAGTTCGAGATGAACTTTTGATTCAAGGAAGCGGCGCTGGCCCAGCAACAGGATGCCAGCCAACTGATTCATCTCGCCATGGTAGGGATCCGCCTCCAAACGCCGCAATAGCTCGGTGAGGGCTTCTGCTTTTCGCCCTTGTTCAAGCAGTCTGAAGATATCGCGGCTCTCGCCCACGGAAACAGGCTGCGCCTCGCTTGGCAATTGTGGGTCCATGGACATTGGTTCCACCCTCTAGTCCATCCGGTAGTTCGGCGCTTCCTTGGTGATCATCACGTCGTGGGCGTGGCTCTCTCGGAGGCCCGCACCGCTGATCTTGACGAACTGGGCCTTGGCCTGGAAGTCGGCGATGTCGCGGCCGCCGCTGAGGCCCATGCCGGCGCGCAGTCCGCCCATAAGCTGAGTGACGAGATCGCCCATGCGGCCTTTGTACGGAACTTGGCCCTCGATGCCTTCGGGCACCAGCTTCGTGTCGTCCTTGCCCTCCTGGAAGTAGCGGTCGGCGCTGCCTTTCTTCATGGCCCCCAGGGAGCCCATGCCACGGTAGGCCTTGAAGGTGCGGCCGCTGTAGAAAATGGTTTCGCCCGGCGCTTCATCAGTGCCTGCGAAGAGGCTGCCGATCATCACCACATCGGCGCCGGCTGCCACGGCCTTGGCGATGTCGCCGCTGAACTTGATGCCGCCATCCGAAATGCAGGGCACGCCCGCTTCGCGGCAGGCGCGACTGGCTTCGCTGACGGCGGTGATCTGGGGCATTCCGGCGCCGGTGACGATGCGCGTGGTGCAGATGGAGCCGGGCCCGATGCCCACTTTCACGGCCGCCGCGCCTGCCGAGATGAGGTCCTTGGCGCCCTGGTAGGTCGCTACATTCCCAGCGATGATCGGCGTGCCTGGCAGGGCCCGGGTCAGCATCCGCAGGGCCTCCAGGACGCCGTGGCTGTGGCCGTGGGAACTATCCAGGCAGAGCAGGTCCACCTTGGCATCCACCAGGGCTTTGGCGCGGTCCAGCAGGTCCTTCCCGACCCCCACCGCCGCGCCGACCCGCAGGCGGCCCAGGCCGTCCTTGCAGGCGCTGGGGTAGTTGATGGACTTCTCGATGTCCTTCACGGTGATGAGGCCCTTCAGCGCACCTTGGGCATCCACCACCAGCAGTTTTTCAATGCGGTGCTTCTGGAGGATCACGCGGGCTTCTTCCAGGGTGGTGCCCACCGGCACGGTGATGAGTTCGTCCTTGGTCATGGCTTCGGACACCGGCAGATCCCAGCGGGTTTCGAAGCGCAGATCCCGGTTGGTGAGGATGCCCACCAGCTTGTGCCCTTCGACCACGGGCACGCCGCTGATTTTGTACTTGGCCATGAGCGCTTCGGCGTCGCGGATGGGCGCGTCCGGCGTGATGGTGATGGGGTCGGTGATCATGCCGGATTCGGACCGCTTCACTTTGTCCACTTCCTCGGCCTGGCCTGCAATGCTCAGGTTCTTGTGGATGATGCCCAGGCCGCCGAGCTGCGAGAGCGCAATGGCCATGCGACTCTCGGTCACCGTGTCCATGGCGGCGGAGAGGAGGGGGATGTTCAGCCGGATGTCCTGGGTCAGCTGGGTTCCAAGATCGACAGCATTGGGGTGCGTGTCCGAAAAGCCAGGCACCAGCAGCACGTCGTCAAAGGTCAGGGCTTCCGGCAGGGGCAAGGTCAGCATGGGCGGCATCCATTCCGGTCCACGGCCTACGGGACCTTGCAGGTCATCGTCTCACGGGCGCCGCCGCTTTGGCGAGGGGACGCGACGCAGAAGAGGAAGCATGTATTCCGACACCTTCACGTTGAAAGTTCAATCCAGGTCTGGCCCGACCACCGGGTGCTCACATCGAAGGCCGTCCTGATCAGCACCCACCCAAGGTCGCCACTGGGCGCAACGGCCCAAAGCCACAGGGCAGCGTGGCCGGAACGGACAGCCCTCCACCCGTTCGCCGGGCGCTGCCAGGAAACCCGCCTCCGTGGCCGGCTCCCTGCGGGCCGCTGCAAGCAGGCGGATGGTGTAGGGATGGCGGGGCGATTGAATCAGCCTTGAGGTCGGTCCGGCCTCCATCAGGTGGCCCCCATACAGCACCATCAGTGAGGTGGTGACGGCGGCGACCACGCCGAGGTCGTGGCTGATCCAGAGAAAGCCCAGGCCGCGCTCCGCCTGCAGTTCAAGCATCAGGGAGAGGAACTCGGCCTGCACCGTTGGGTCCAAGGCGGTGGTGGGCTCGTCCAGCACCAGGAGATCCGGATCGCAGCTCAAGGCCTGGGCCAGCAGCAGCCGTTGTCGCTGGCCTCCGCTTAGTTCATGGGGGTATTTGGCAAGAAAGGACCGGTCGGTGGGCAGCCGGAGGCGCTCCAGCAGGGAACCAAGCCTGGCTAGGGCCGCGGATTCGGATTCCCCGCGATGGATGCCGGGCAACAGGGTTAGGTGGTGCCGGACTTTCAGGAAGGGATTCAAGGCCTGCACCGGGTCCTGGGGCACCCAGGCCAGGCGGCTCCCCCGGATCCGGTCCCGGGCCTTTGAGAGCCGGTCCATCCGGACGCCAAAGGCTGTCAGGGCACCGCCCACTTGCCGGACACCCTTCGGGAGGACTCCGAAAATGGCCTGCGCCAGCAGGCTCTTGCCCGATCCGGATTCCCCCACCAGTCCCAGCCGGTCCCCCGGGGCAAGGCTCAGGCGGAGCGGAGCCAGCAGCTCCGTCCCATCTTCCCGGGTTAAGCTCAGTCGGTCCACCAGAAGGGACATGGGTCGAGGATGGCCGGAAGGTCCCCGCTTCGCCCAGGGAATTTGCAAGTTCCTCCGGAATTTGAAGCGCTTCTCCCAAGACCCTTGACGCCCCTGGAATGGAGCGTACCTTCGGGTCATTCGGACAACTCGGCAGCACCACACCCTCCGCCCCTCGGGGACGGTTTCTGGAGGAATCCATGGATTTTTTGCGCCCTGATGTTCAAGAACGCCTAATGAAGGAACATTTCG
>JANXPB010000159.1 GCA_025357545.1 Holophagaceae bacterium | reverse complement strand
TCCACGTGACGCCCCCATCGGCCGATCTCGCGGTGCTCAGGTTCCCACCCACGAAGACCGTGTTACGGGTGGCGTCGGTGGGGTCCACCAATACCATGTGGTTGTAGAAGGACTGGCCGCCCATGTAGTCATTGTTTGGCTGATCAGCGTTGGGATTTGTCGGGGTGGTTGTACTGTTGGTGCCGGTGGGGGTCCAGGTGGCACCGCCATTGGCGGAGCGGTAGAGATCCTTCTGGGCGGCCGCACTGGTGGTGGTGGCGAAGGCATAGACCACCATGTCGCCAGGGAGGCCCACGGCTAGGGTCGTTCGGCCGATTCCGCCGCCGGGAGTGCTCACGCCGGTGCTGCTGCTCCAGGTGGCGCCGTTATCGGTGCTGAGATAAAAGGTGGTGGTGCCGGTGACATCCACCGAAGCCAGCCATCCGGCGCCGGTCCTCACGATGGACCAGACTTGCCCGGTACTGAGGGTCCCCACCGAGGCGTAGCTGGCGCCCCCATTGGTCGAACGGAAGATGCCTACGTTAGTGCCCGCCAACACCATTTCGCTCGCACCGCTGAAATCCACCTTCACGTCATAGATCTTTGTGACGGCCGGCAGGACGATTTTGGTAGGGGCTGGGAAAGTGGAACCGCCATCGCTGGTCTTGGCCATGATGCCCCCCACGCCGCCATCGAAGGGATCGCCGAAGCCAACGAAGACCACATTGGGGTTCAGGGTGCCGCTGGCACCCCCGAAGGCCGCCGAGCCCCCTGAAGTGCTGCCCACGCTATCGGTGAGGGCAGTCCATGTGGGCGGATTAGCAAGGAAATTACTGGTCTTCCAAAGGCCGCCGCCCGAAGTCAGGAAGTAGACTGTGTTGGGATCGCCGGGGACCGGAAGGATGGTTCGCGCACGCCCCGAATCCACCTTGAAGTAGGTGAGGCCGTTTTGTTCCTTGCTGGCATCCGTAGGCCCGATGGGTGTCCAAGAAGTACCCGTCACCGCCACGGGCTGCAAGGGCGCGCCAGCATCTCCAAGGAAAATCCCTGGGAACTTGGCCCGCTCCTTTTCGGCCTCGCTGATGAGCCTCTGCTTGAACTCCGTGGTGAGTTCGCCGCCCATGTGCTGCCGCCACCAATCAATGCGACCTGCGGCATCGTCCTGCCTTTCGCCGGTTTCCTCTTCCCGAGCTTTCAGCTTAGGGTCCAGGAGAAAGCTCTTGTACGCGCTGTGTTGCTCTTTCTCCTCGGGTCGGGCCGGGACTCCAGGCGTAGCCACCTGAGCGTCCAGCGAAGGACAACCCAACATGGCCGCCAGTGCAAATACCTTCATGCAAACAGTCAATTCACGCATGGGGTCTCCTTCATCATGTTTCAGGATCAGTGCCCGGAAGAGTACATCCAGAATTCAAGGGCCGGGGGAAAAAGACTGACCCCTCGACCGCTGGGTGACTTTTCGTCAAACCTTCAACCCCGCCGCCATCCATTTCGGTTTGGAATTCACCAACAATCTGTTCCTGAATCCAACCTCGAATTCTGTTTCATGAATGCTTTTTCCCAGCGCATAATTGCAGGCAATTCGTTCGATCTGCGTCGCAGGAGGTCTCATTGATGGAATATTCGGTCCT
>JANXPB010000147.1 GCA_025357545.1 Holophagaceae bacterium | reverse complement strand
CGCCCACCGCCTTGATCCGCTCCAGATTCGTGATGACGCCCACGAAGTACCGGGCCCGGTAGCGGCTGTCCAGATGCCGCAGAGGAGCGCACGGGAACTGGGCGCAGGAAAAGCAGAACTGATGTCTCCCCGATGCCAGTTCCTTGCAGTTCTTGATCTCACAGGTAATGCACGCGTTCGATTTGTGACGATCGTTCCCACGGCAGCCCGGGCACGGCTTTCGCTCTCGAATGTAAGCGCGGCACAACCTGCAATCCACCCCACACGGTGCGATGAGCATCGTGTCATCCGGTCGAATTCCTGGGTCCGCCTTTGCCATACCGTAGCTCTAATTTAAGTCTTTCGTGATGCGGTGGAATACCTAACGATGTGAGTTAAGTGGCGGATGAAGGAACTGCCGATGAAGTAGACGACAACCTAACGCCACCTTTTGGTTAAACGAATTGTTGGGTCTGAAGGAGATGAGGCCATATTCTTCATTCAGCCAATTTTTGAATTCTGTTGAGGGCAGCAATGAACTGCCTCGTGTCCAAGAAATAGTTAGGGTATGCCCTTCGGAGCGACTCCACCGTATCTGTTGCCACTAAAACGGTCTGAATGTCCTCACCAATAGTTGAAGCTGATAGTTCAGCTTTTGCATAGGCTTCGTTGGCCTCTACCAATCTCCGTTTGCCATAGGATTGGACGGAAACCGTTCGAGCGACGGGGTTCAGCACAATCAAATGATAACTTCCGGCAACTTTGCTTGAGGTGATGGCATTTGCAGTAACTGCAAATGCCTGGAGTTTGCGTCGAACATCAAGATCCTTCTCGAGCCCAATGCATGTCTGTGCTATTCGGGCTGGTGTCCAATCGGTGAATTCCTTCGATGTGGTGGTTTTCTCTACCAAGGCGAAGGCAGCACTGACCACCTTGAAGTAATAGAGCCATTCTGTTGCTCCCTCACTGGACTTCAGGGCTTGGTTTAAAAAGGTCCCAATGATTTCTACGGCAGTAGCCCACGCATGTTGAAGCCGCGTTCTAATCTGAAGTTCGAGGTGAAGACCGTCATATGGCGACTCGATCGGATTCTTGTATTTATAGATCAGGTGCAGGCTTCTGTAGCCAGAACCTTTCGGTATTTCGATATAGTCATCGGTGTCAATTAATTCATGGGTGAGCGATCCATCAGTGTACATGGCCTGAAGTTTGCGTACTTGAGAGACTGAATCCACGACGGCTCTCAAACCACCAATATCCTGCATCCGAACAAGCTGCATCCCGTGATTAATTTGGAGCTTTTTCTCCATGGATGGGATTCGCTTTAGGCGCTGTGCAACCAGCGCAGTATCGCAAATCTTTTTTACCCGGCCTCGCAAAGTTGCTTGGAATGTGTTCACGGGGTAGGCGTGGCAAGAACGCCAATGAGTGATCACAGCTAAAGCCTCTGCCCGGGCCGCTGGCAACGCGTGTGGATCAATTAAAACTTTGCCGGCACGATTAATACTGTTCTTTGTGAAATTTGGAATTGCGAACGACATGGGGCCTCACGATGAGAGCTAGCTCCGGATTATGACCCTAGTTGCGGAGAGCTTGCCTACAGCACCAGAATGAGGTGAATCGCCCTGGCCTCGACCAATGCGAGAACGGCTCGCCTTCTTTCAGTGCCAGATCTTGGCGGGCCCGGATGGTGGCGAGGGCTTCCAGAGTTTGTCTGCGCGAAATCAAATCTCCGCGAAGAAGGCTGCGATGTCGCGCGCGAGGCGCTCTGGCTCCTCTGCGGCGCCAAAGTGCCCGCCGGTCGGCATTGAGGTCCACCGGCGAATGTCGTACAGCCGCTCCGCCCATTCCTTCGGCGGGCTGCCTTCCGACACAAAGTTGTGGTCGAAGTTCGCAAATCCCGCGGGCGCCTGCACGCGGACGCCGGGTGGAAGGTCCGCCCCATGCCACCGGTTGTCGAAATAATCGCGCATCGAAGGGGTGATGGTCTCCGTGGCCCAGTAGAGCGTGAGCAGCGTCAGGAGAAACTCCTCCGAAAAGTGCGCTTCGAGATCGCCGCCGGAGTCGCTCCACGCGCGCCACTTTTCAAGAATCCAAGCCGCGAGCCCGGCGGGCGAATCGTTCAGCGCATAGCCGAGTGTTTGGGGCCTCGTCGACTGGATCGCGGAATAGCCCCGCTCCACCTCATCCCATTGACGCACCTGGGCGACATACTTGCTTTCGACCTCGGTCAACGGCCGCGTCCCTTCACCCGTTGGCGGCCAGAGTTCCATCGTCGTCAGATGGATGCCGATCATGGGCGCCGGGTTCTCAAGGGCCATGTAGGTGGCGACACCCGCGCCGAAATCGCCGCCGCCAGCTCCATAGCGCTCATAGCCGAGTCCGCGCATGAGCTCATGCCACAGCCGGGCGACGGTGCGGTAGGTTGCCTCGGCCGGTCGTTCCGAAAAGCCATACCCCGGCAGGGATGGAATGACGAGGTCGAAGGCCGGTCCGTCGATACCGTGGGCTTTCGGGTTGGTCAGGAGGGGCACCAGCGGCAGGAGTTCGAGAAAGGAGCTGGGCCAACCATGGGTCAGGATCAGAGGAATGCCATTTCCCTCCCGAGCTCGTTCGTGGACGAAATGAATGTGGATTCCGCCCAGCTCAGCGCGAAAGTGCTTGAACGTGTTGAGCCGGCGCTCCTGCACCCGCCAATCAAATTCAACGGCCCAGTAGCCAAACAAGCGCTTCAGGTACACGAGATCGGTCCCCTGCGCCCACGCAGTGCCGGGCGCCGGATCAGGCCAGCGCGTGTTCTGGATGCGCGTCCTGAGGTCGGATAACACTTCATCGGGAACATGGATGGTGAAGGGTGTGATCTGCATCGGATCGTTTTCCATGCTCATGAAATCGAAGGTGCCGTGTGGCTGCCTGTGGGCTGCTGGACATGATCCGCCGTAGGCCGCCCACCTAACGAAGAATGTTGAGCTCGGCCTCTGAACATCGACCTACATCACCGGAATGAGATGGATCGCCGTGGCCTTGATCATGGCGAGGACGGTATCGCCTGCTTTCAGGGCGAGATCCTCGCAGGCCCAGGTGGTGACGAGGGCCTCCAGAGGGAAGCCGCAGTCCAGGTGCAGGCGCACCAGTGGGCCCTTGGGCTCCAGCCCGGTGATGGTCGCGCGCAGGCGGTTGCGGGGGGAGGCGTCGGCGTGGGCATCAAGCTCCCGCTCCACGGCGACGCCCTCGCCGCGGATGCAGGCGTGGACCCATTCCCCGAGGGGGCCTTCGTGAGGGGCGAGCAGCTCCGCCGTGCCTGCCAATAGCCGCACAAGGCCGCCCTCGCTGCCCAGCACCCGGGCCTTCACCACGGTGCCGATGCCCAGGGCCTCAGCAAGCGCGGGCGTCCGCGGCCGGGTGAAGACTTCGGCGGGCGGGCCGTCCTGCTGGATCTCGCCATCCTGCATCATGAGCATCCGGTCCCCCAACTGGAGGGCTTCGTCCCGGTCATGGGTCACCAACAGCACCGGGATGGCCAGCTCCCGGAATACGCGACTGAGGTCGTTCCGCAGGGCCTCCCGCGCGGGGCGGTCCAGCGCTGTGAGGGGCTCGTCCATGAGCACCAGCCGAGGCCGCCGGATGAGCGCGCGGCCCAGGGCCACCCGCTGCTGCTGGCCGCCGGAAAGTTCGCCGGGGCGGCGGCGCTCCAGGCCGCCGAGGCCCAAGAGCTCCACCATGGCCTGCACGAGGCGGTGGCGCTCGGCCTGCGGCAGCCCCGTCAAGGGATAGGCCAGGTTGCCCGCGGCGCTGAGGTGGGGGAACAGGGCGCCATCCTGGAAGACGAAGCCCAGCGACCGCTTCTGGGGTGGCAGGTGGAGCTCGGAAGCCGCATCACACCAGACTTCGCCCTCCATGCGGAGAAAGCCCTGGTCGGGCCGGTCGAGCCCCGCGAGGCAGCGCAGCACCGTGGTCTTGCCGGAGCCCGACGGCCCGAACAGCACCGTGACGCTGGCGGCCTCGGTGGGCAAGCTGAAGGCCGCGCGGATGGAGGGTCCCTCGGCGAAGCGTCGCACAAAATCGCACTGCATGCCGCGGCTCATGGAAAGAGCCTGACTTTGCGCAGGCTGTAGGTCAGCACCAACGCGGCGAAGGAGACGCCCACCAGCAGAGCGGAGGTGCGTCCGGCGGCGGCGTAGTCGAGGGACTGCACCTGGTCGTAGATGGCGATGGAGGCCGTGCGGGTGGCGCCGGGGACATTGCCGCCCACCATCAGCACCACGCCGAATTCCCCCAGCGTATGGGCGAAGCTCAGCACTAAGCCCGTGAGCACCCCCGCCCAGGAGAGGGGCAGGATGAGCCGGAAGAAGGCCTTCAGCGGCCCGGCCCCGGAACAGGCGGAGGCCTCCAGCAGGCGTGGGTCCACGGAGGCGAAGGCCGCGCTGAAAGGCTGCACTGCGAAGGGCAGGCTGTAGAGCACCGAGGCGATGAGCAGCCCCAGGAAGGTGAAGGGCAGGCGGTGGCCAAAGAACCGCTCGCACAGCGCGCCAAGTGGGCTGGCGGGGCCCAGGGCCATGAGCACGTAGAAGCCAAGCACGGTGGGCGGCAGCACGATGGGCAGCGCCACCAGAGCTTCCACCAGGGGCTTCCAGCGACGGCGGGAAAAGGCCAGCCACGCCGCCAGCGGCATGCCTACCAGCACCAGCACCAAGGTGGTGCAGAAGGCGAGCTTCAGGCTCAGGGCCAGCGCGGTCCAATCCATCACGGCTGCAGTTTAGCCATCAGGGTTCTCGCCGGATGAAGCCATACGTTTTCAGGATGGCGGTGCCCTTGCCCCCCAGCAGGTAGTCCCGGAACGCCGCCGCGGCGACCGGATCCTGGGCCCAGGACAGGATTACGCCCCCTTGTTCGATGGCAGGATGGTCCCGCTCGGGCACCAGCCACCAGCGGCCCTTGTCCTTGAGCGGACCTGCCACCACCAGGGATTGGGCGATGAAGCCGATGTCCGCCGCGCCGGATTCCACGAACTGCGCGGCCTGGGAGATGTTCTCGCCGAGCACCAGCCGCGCCTGCACGCGGTCCAGGAGGCCCGCCTTCCGCAGGGCCGCTTCCGCAGCGCGGCCATAGGGCGCATGCCGGGGATTGGCGAGGGCGATTTTCTTCACCGCCGGGGCCAGCAGGGCGCCATACCCGAGCGCTTCCACGGCAATGGGCGAGGCCCGGGGCACCCAGAGCACGATCCGGCCAGTGCCATACACGAAGAGGGATTTCTTCACGCCAAATCCCTGCGCCGCGAGCTCCCGCGGGTAGGCCACGTCTGCGGACAGAAAAAGGTCGAAGGGGGCCTTCTGGGTGAGCTGGGTATGGAAATTCCCAGACGAACCGTAGGTGATCGCCACGGGCATTCCAGAGTGTTCCTTCAGGAACCCGGCCTTGAGCTCCTCCAGGGCCCATCTCAGGTCCGAAGCGGCGGCGATGCGCACGCCTTGGGCCTGCACCTGGGTGGGTGGACCGAGCACCAGGCAGGCCAGAAGCAGAAAGTCGCGGAGCAGGGAACGCATCACCCATGGATTCTGCGGGAACTTCTCCCCCTTGGCGAGGTCCGCGACGGAGCCGACGCCCATTTTTCACTCCGGCGCTCACCCCTGGCGCGGCAGGGCTTTGAGCAAATTTGGCTGTCGGTTGGCATCTCACGCTGCATTCCCTGATCCCGGGAATTCCTTCTATCCCCGATTCTCCTTGCCATCCTCCACGCGCCCGCCTAGAAAGAGATACCCTTTCCCCCGGCCACCATGGGCTCCCTCCTAAGCCGTCTGCGCATCTCCACCAAACTTTCGCTGGCCTTCGGCCTGCTGGCAGCCCTCTTGGCCTGCGTGAGCCTCTGGCAGGTGAAATCCCTGCGGCAGGATGGGGAAGAGGTCATCAGCCTCTTCGAGAACCGCATGATCCCCATCCGGCAACTCAAGGCGGTGTCCGATGCCTACGTACTGGACATCGTAGGCACCGCGCGCCAGGTGCGCAGCGGTGCCCTCGACCCTAAGCTCGGCCTGGGCAGGGTCCACCAGGCCCGCTTGAACCTGCGCTTGGACTGGGAGTTGTTCCGGTCCTCCTACCAGGATGCCGCCCAGCGCGAAGCGGTGACGGAAACCGAGAAACTCATGGTCGAGGCCAGCACCCGCATGGACTACCTCGAAGTACTGTTTTACTCGGCGGACCTGGCGCGCCTCGGGCAGTTTCTCGATGAAAACCTGGTGCCCATCGTGAACTCGATCGTGAGCCGCCTGAACCAGCTTTCGGCTCAGCAGGAACTCGCTGGCCGGGAGCAGGTCCAGGCCTCCGCGCGCCGCGTGGCGCGCTCGGAGACCCTGGCCATCCTGATGATCCTGGGGGGCTCTGGCCTGGCCCTGGTGCTGGGCTCCCTCATCGCCCGGGATCTGGGCCACAAAGTGGTCCGCATGGTGGAGGGCATGCGCGCCGCCGCCGACGGGGACCTGAACCACATCGTCATGGTGGAAGGCACCGATGAATTGGCGCTCATGGGCCGGGAGCTCAACCGCATGGTCGACCGGCTGCGTCAGTCCATGCTGGCCCTGGAGCAGGATGCCCAACTCATGCGGGTATCCGAGGCCAAGGCCCAGGCTGCCAATCGGGCGAAAAGCGCCTTCCTGTCGAACATGAGCCACGAACTGCGCACCCCACTGAACGCCATCATCGGCTACGCGCAGCTTATGCACCGCAATCCCGACCGCACCACCAAGGACCAGGACCAACTGCGCCATATCCTCCATGCAGGCGAGCATCTGTTGAGCCTCATCAACGACGTGCTCTCCCTGTCCAAGATCGAGTCGGGGGGCCTCGCGCTGAGGACCGCCCCCTTCGGATCCGGACCCTTCTTCCAGTCCCTTCGGGCCCTGTTTGAATTGCGGGCCGCCACCAAGGGCATCGCCTTCGAGATGCAGATCCAGCCAGGCTTCCCGCTGTTCTTGGAAGGGGACGAAGGCAAGCTGCGGCAGGTCCTCGTGAATCTGTTGGGCAATGCCATCAAATTCACGGAAGAGGGCTCCGTCACCCTGCGGGCCAGGTACCACGGAAGCCTGGCCGGCTTCGAGGTGCAGGACACGGGGCCCGGCATTTCCGCGGTGGACCTCGGCCGCCTGTTCGAGCAGTTCTTCCAGGCCGACACCAATCAACGCGCGGCCGAAGGCACGGGCCTGGGCTTGCACATCTCCCGGGCCCTGGTGCGGCTCATGGGGGGCGATATCACCACCGTGAGCCGCCTGGGGGTGGGCAGCACGTTCTCTTTCCAGGTGACGCTGCTGGAGGCCGAGAGCGCCCTGGAGCTTGAGGGCCGGGGCGAGGTGCTGGGTCTGGAACCCGGGCAGCGGCCCTGTTCCTTCCTGGTGGTGGACGACCGCGAGGAGAACCGGGATCTGCTTACCCAGTTGTTCCAATCCGTAGGCTTCGCGGTCCACACCGCCCAGGACGGTCTCGAGGCCCTGGAAGTGTGGGCGCAGCAGCGGCCGGAGCTGGTCTGGATGGACCTGCGGATGCCCCGGATGGATGGCTTCGAGGCCATCGCCCAGCTCCGCCAGATTGAAAGGGCCGAGGGCTCGCGCCCCACGCCGGTCATCGCCATCTCCGCCTCGGTGATCGACCTGGACCGCGCCGAAGTGAGGCAGCATGGCTTCGATGATTTCCTGGGCAAGCCCTTCAAGGAGGCCGCGCTGTTCGATCTGATCTCCACCCACCTTGGCCTGCGCTTTCTGCGCCGGACCCTCGCCCAGGAGCCGCTGGAGAGCGGGTCGCCCTCCCTGGATGGGCTGCGCGCGCTGGATCCGGGCTGGTGTGCCCTGTTCAAGGAAGCCGTGGCTTCCGGAGACACGCCCGCCGCCCTGGACTTGGCAGATCAACTTCAGGACCTTCCCCTGGCCCAGCATCTCCGCCAGTTGCTCAGGGCCTATCGATTGGAAGAACTGCTCGCCGCCCTCCCCTAGGAGCTCCCATGCTCGTGCCCCCCAGCGATGTGCTGCTCGTTGATGACAATCCGGCGAACCTGGATCTCTTGGCGGCCCTGCTGCGGGAGCACGGGTTCAAGGTGCGGGCCGTCCCTTCGGGCCGCATGGCCCTGGACGCGGCTCGTCGGAATCCGCCCGAGCTGGTGATGATGGATATCTCCATGCCTGGAATGAATGGCTATGAGGCGTGCGAGGCATTGGGGAAGGACCCGGCGCTTGCGGACATCCCGGTGATTTTCATCAGCGCCCTGGATGATCCCCTGGACAAGGTGAGGGCCTTCCAGGTGGGTGGTCGGGACTACGTGTCCAAGCCCTTCCATGCGGAGGAGGTCATCGCCCGCGTGGAACACCAGGTGCGGATGCTGCGCCTCGAAAAGGAGTTGAAGACCCAGAACGAGAACCTGCTGGACGCGAACCTGAAGCTGCGGGAGATCAACACCCTTAAATCCAATTTTACCGCCATGCTCGTGCACGACATCCGTTCGCCCATGACTGTGGTCGGCATCGCCCTGGGCGCCGCCCTGGATGATCCCGCCCTGTTCGCCGTCATCCAGCCCCAGGCTCAAGGTTCCTATGTGAAGATCCAGGCCCTGCTGGAGGAGATGCTGGAGGTCTACCGCAGCGAGAGCGGGCAGATGCCCTTCGAATTCGCAACTTTCGCGCCTGGGCCCTGGCTCGAGCGGACCGTCGCCAGCCACCGCCTGCAGGCCGCCGCGGCGGACCAGGAATTCCAATTCGAAGTTGCACCGGACCTGCCAGAGATCCATGGCGACGCCGCCAAGCTGGAGCGTGTGGTCACCAACCTGCTCGCCAATGCCATCAAGTTCACACCCCGGGGGGGGGCGGTCCGGCTGGAGGCCTCCGTGGACCACGGGGCCGGCGTGGAATCCGGTTTGCGCTGGCTCCGCATCACCATCACCGATACGGGCCGTGGCATCCCCGCTGAAGAGCTGCCCTTCATCTTCGATCCCTTCCGGCAGACCCGCGCGCTGGATTCCACCCGGGGCGTGGGCTTGGGTCTGGCCATCGTCCAGCGCATCGTTGCGGGCCACAAGGGCCGCATCAACGTCAACAGCCAGGTGGGCTTCGGCACCACCTTCTCCCTCCAGTTGCCCTGTTAGGGCCTACCCGTTCAGGCACAATGGAGGTCTCCCAAGGAGTGCCCATGCGCCTGCTTCCCGCCCTCATCCTCGGCCTGCCTCTGGTCCTGCCCATGGCCGCCCAGGAGACCCCTGCGAAGAAGGTGAAAGTCGTGCTTCCGGTAGAGAGTCCTATCAGATCGCTGATCCAGCAGCGCGCCGACCGCTTTCTAAGCCTGGTGAACGAGGGCTACAAGGCCCTTTACAAGGTGAACAGCGAGGCCCAGTGGGCCGCCAGCACGGATGTGTCCCCGGCCCACGATGCCAGCGCCGAAACCTCCGGCAAGGCCTTCGCCGCTTTCACGGGCAATCCTGCCGTGATCCTTGAGGCCAAGGACCTCCTCGCCCACAAGAAGGAGCTGGACCCGCTCACCGTGCGGGAACTGGACCGGGTGCTGCTGAACGCCGCCGAAGGCCCCATGACCAAACCCGAGCTTGTGGAGCAGCGCATCGCGGCGGAAACCACGCAGGCCAGCACCATGAACGGCTTTCAGTTCAAGTTGGGGGGCAAGCCCGTCACCGCCAACGCCCTCGACGATGTGCTATCCAAGAGCAAGGATCTGGAAGCCAGGCGCCAGGCCTGGGAGGCCAGCAAGGAGATCGGCGTGCAGCTCAAGCCAGGGCTCGTGAATCTGCGGGGTCTGCGGAACGGCGTGGCCAAGGAGCTGGGCTACCACGACTACTTCAGTCTCCAGGTAGCCAAATACGGCATGACGACCGACGAGATGTTGAAACTCTGTCGCCACAGCCGCAAGGATCTGATGCCCCTCTACCTGCAGCTCCACACCTGGGTGAAGTACGAGCTGGCGAAAAAGTACGGCCAGCCGGTGCCCAAGGAGATCCCCGCCCACTGGATCAACAACCGCTGGAGCCAGAACTGGACGGGCTTCGTGGATGCCGCGGACTTCGACCCCTACTTCGCCAATCGCAAGCCCGAGTGGATCACCCATACCGCCGAGGACTTCTACGTGGGGCTCGGGTTCCCCCATCTGCCCGCTACCTTCTGGGAAAAGTCCGACCTCTATCCCGTGAAGGCCGGCGACCCTCGCAAGAAGAACCAGCACGCCAGCTGCTGGCACCTGGACCTGGAAAACGATATCCGCAGTCTGCAGAGCATCGAGCCCAATTTCGAGTGGTTCCAGACCACCCACCATGAACTGGGCCATGGGTACTACTTCATGAGCTACACGAATCCCAAGGTCCCGCCCTTGCTCCGGGATGGCGCGGCCCCCTTCTTCCATGAAGGCATCGGCGAGCTCATCGCCTTCGCCACCCGGCAGGTGCCCTACATGAAGGCCTCTGGCGTGCTGCCCAAGGACTACAAGTCCGACGAGATGAAGGTGCTGCTCAACGACGCGTTGGAAGTGGCCATCCCTTTCATGTTCTGGGCCTGCGGCACCATGCCTGAATGGGAGGCGGAGTTCTACGCCAAGGGCATGCCCGAGGACAAGATGAACAGCGAATGGTGGCGCCTCGTCAGCCAGCTCCAGGGCGTGAAGCCGCCCTCCACCCGCGGCGAGGAGTGGTGCGACGCCGCCACCAAGACCCACATCAACGACAATCCCGCCTACTACTACAGCTACGGTCTGGCGACGGTCTTCAAGTTCCAGATGCACGACCACATCGCCAAGCAGATCCTCCATCAGGACCCCCGCAACTGCAATTACGCCGGGAACAAGGAAGTGGGCGCCTTCCTCAAGGGCGTGCTCGAAAAAGGCGCTACCGAGGATTGGCGGAAGGTGCTGAAGGGTGCCACCGGCGAGGACCTCAGCACCCGCGCCATGGTGGAGTACTTCAAGCCGCTTCAACTATGGCTGGAAGAGCAGAACAAGGGCCGCCAGGTGGGCTGGAACTGAAGGCCTGTAACAGCCACCGGAAGTGCCTACAGCAACCAACGGAATTGGTAGGCGAATTGCTCGTAGGCGCGGCGCCACCAAGGGCGCCGCGCCCATGTCTGGGTCTCGATCTCCACGCTTTCGGCCTGGTAGCCTTCGAAGATCCGCCGCAATTCGCCCGCCACCGCCCGATTATGCATGGCCAGGTTCAATTCCAGGTTCAAGCGGAAGCTGCGGGGGTCCAAATTGCCGCTGCCGACGAGGGCCAGGCCCTCGTCAAAGACCGCGGCTTTCGAATGGAGCATGCGGCCTCGGCGCTCGAAAATGCGCACACCCGCATCCAGCAGTTTCCCGTAGGAAGCGCGGCCCGCAGCCTGCACGAAACCACTGTCGCTGTGGCCGGGCACCAGGATGCGGATCGCCACGCCCCGGTTAGCTGCGCGACACAGCAACCGGGTCAGGCGGACCCCAGGGACGAAGTACGCGTTGGCGATGAGCAGTTCTTTCTGGACCAGCGTGATCAGGAGCCACAAGTGCTGGCGGATGGCCCGGGTGCCCCGGCGGCCCGCGCTGGTCACCAGCTGGATGGCGATGGGCTCGATCCAGGGGCCCTGCCAAAGGCCCCCGGAGCCCTCGGCCGCCCGTGGGAAGGGCCTGCCACCCGCGCGCCGCCACACCTTGTCGAAATCTTCGCCGAGATCCTGCACGCTGGGGCCGCGCAACACCGCGCCTTCATCGAGGAAGGCCTTGGGATTGGTCCTTTCGTCGTAGTCCAGGCCCCAGTTGGCGCTGCCCACGATGGCCTCGCGGCTATCGCAGATGAGCAGCTTGCGATGGTTTCGGCGGTTCATGATCTGGAAGCGGCGCCAGGGCGCCACGGGATGGAAGCGCAGCAGGGGGATGCCCGCCTGGTCGAGGGTGTGGAGCAGGGCGGCGCTGCTCCAGGTGCCCAGATCGTCCACAACCCCCCGGACTTCTACGCCCCGCTGCTGGGCTTCCAGGAGCAGGGCAGCGATCTCGCGGCCCACGGCGTCGTCCGCCCAGATGTAGATCTCGAAATAAATAGAGCGCTGGGCCCCACGGATGAGGGTCCGGGTGGCGGCCAGGATCGCGCTCCCGCTGTTGAGCAGGCTGACGGCATTGCCTTCCCGAAGAGGCAGGCCCTGGCGATGCGATGAGCGCATCAACAGCCGCCTCCGCAGCTGCATCAAGGGTTCAGTAAGGGGCGGGCGGCTCACTCCCTCATCATCTGCGACAATGGCTCTTTACGGAGCTTTCGAAATGGCCCACCAGTACCCATTGTCGCTTTCCTGGACCGGCAACACCTTGGCAGATCCCTATTCCCGGGACGCAGTCGCCACCGCCGACGGCAAGCTCGCCATTCCAGTGAGCAGCGCGGCGGAGTACGCCGGGAGCGTGCAGCTGTGGAACCCGGAAGACCTGCTGGGCACCGCCCTGGCGACCTGCCATATGCTGACCTTTTTGGCGCTGGCCGCTAAGACGAAGATCGAAGTCCTGGCCTATGACGACCAGGCTGTCTCTGTATTGGACACCATCGAAAAGATCACCAGCGTCACCGAGATCCACCTAAACCCCACCATCCGCGTGGCGCCGGGCACCAGCGTTGATAAAGTGGTCGAACTTTTTGAGAAGGCCCACAAGTACTGCTTCGTGGCCAACAGCATCAAGTCAAAAGTCCTCATGGCGCCCAAGGTCGTTGAAGGCTGAACGGGGGCCAACCTCAAACTCAAGGGGTGAATGGCAGCACCAGCGCCTCCTTTTCTGGCGTTTTTCCGGGCCGCGCAGCTAGAGTGGGAATGCTCCAAGGGTCCCATGCTCATTCCCGTCCAACCTCCTGACGAGGTCCGCCGCTTGCAGGCCCTGCGGAGCCTCGCCCTGCTCGACACCGGCGCCGAGGAGCGCTTCGACCGCATCACCCGGACGGCGGTCCGCCTGTTCAAGGTACCCATCGCCCTGGTGTCCCTGGTGGACGAATGCCGACAGTGGTTCAAATCGAAGCAGGGGCTGGACGTCGCCGAAACCAGCCGGGACATCTCCTTTTGCGGCCACGCCATCCTTGGAACCGAACCGTTGGTGGTACCGGACACTTGGAATGACCCCCGCTTCGCCGATAACCCGCTGGTCACGGGGGCCCCACACGTCCGTTTCTACGCGGGTTTCCCCCTGAGGGGGCCCGGGGACCGGAACCTGGGGACCCTCTGCCTCTTGTCCCCGGAGCCCCGGGAGTTCGGCGAAGGCGACCAACAGCAGCTGCGGGATCTGGCCGCTTGGGCCGAGCGGGAGCTGAATCAGGTTCCCCTCTCCCTGGCCCTGGAGGCCCTCCAGCACAGCGAAGCGCGCTACCGCCTAGTCACCAATGCCAGCACCGATTTCATTGCCTGTTGCGATGAAAAGGGCCGGTTCCGTTTCCTCACTCCAGCCTTCCAGCGGGAGCTCGGTTACGAGTTGGAGGCCGCCCTGGGCCACTACGGCACGGACTTCGTGCATCCTAAGGACAGGGAGGGCCTCGCACGCTTCTTCAAATCCCTGGTCGCGGGCGAGGGGTCCGGACTGTTCTCCTACCGGGCGCTGCATCGGGACGGCCACGAAATCTGGATGGAAAGCCACGGCATCGCCCTCAAGGACGCAGCGGGCGGGCTGGTGGACACCGTCATCAACACCCGCAACATCAGCGAGCGTAAGACCGCTGAGCGCATGAAGCAGGAATTCGTCTCCATGGTTAGCCACGAGCTGCGGACCCCTCTGACCTCCATCCGGGGATCCTTGGGACTGCTGGACGGCAAGGCCCTCGGGGAACTCCCGCCCCGGGCTGCGGAGTTGGTGGCCATCGCCCAGAGCAACACCGAGCGGCTGGTGCGCTTGGTCAATGACATCCTGGACCTGGACAAGGTCGAGAGCGGCAAGCTGAGCTTCAATCTCCAGCCCTGCGAGCTGGGCATCTCGGTATTACAAGCCGTGGATTCCGTGCATGGCTACGCGCAATCTATGGGCACCGGCGTCATGGTTGCGTCTCTGCCGCCGGAAGCCTGGGTCCAGGGGGATCCTGACCGCATCGTGCAGGTATTGGTGAATCTGCTAGCCAACGCCGTCAAGTTCTCCCCCAAAGGCACCCCGGTGCAACTGCGGGTCGAGCCCAACGGCCACTCCTGGCGCATTGAGGTGGAAGACAAGGGCCCTGGCATCCCCGAGGCCTTCCAAGGCACCGTCTTTCAAAAATTCGCCCAGGCCGAACCCCTGGATACACGGCAAAAAGGAGGCACCGGCCTGGGCCTCAGCATCTCCCAGGCGCTGATGCAGGGCATGGGCGGCCACATCGCCTTCACGTCGGTGCCCGGGTCGACTGTGTTCCAGCTGGACTTCCCGGAAGCCCAGCCCGAGTCCGACCTCGTCCCGCCAGTGAAGCCCCTGGTCCTGGTGGTGGAGGACGACCCCCTCACCGCGAGGCTGCTGGAAGCCGCCTTGATGAAAGAAGGATTCGAAGTGCATCGCGCGGCCTCGGCCGCCGAGGCGAAAGCCCGCCTGGACCAGAACACCTATCACGCCATGACCCTGGACCTGCTGCTGCCGGACCAGCATGGCCTGAAACTGCTGGAAGAGCTGCGTCAGCGCCCGGACACCCAGAATCTGCCGGTGCTGGTGGCATCGTCCGCCGCCGAGGCGGGCAAGGAGAGCCCGGGCGTTCCCGCCCTCCACGTTCTCGAGTGGATGCAGAAACCCCTGGACCCCTTCCGGGTGGCCCAGGCCCTGGCTTCCCTTGAGAGCAGCCATCCGCGGCCCACAGTGCTGCACGTCGAGGACGACATCGACGTGCATCGGGTGCTCCAGGCGGTGTTGGAAGATGGCACGACCCTCCTCCACGCCCCCACGCTCCACGCCGCCCGCAAGATTCTGCTGTCCACCCCGGTGGACTTGGTGATCCTTGACAGCCACCTGCCGGATGGCCGGGGTGCCGACCTTATCCCCGACGTGCACGCCGCGGGCGGACCCACGCTGCCCATCCTCTTCTTCTCGGGAGAGGAGGGCGAATCCGCTCTGGCCGCCGAGGTCTCCCGCACGCTGCTCAAGTCCAGTGCGAGTAACCTCGATATCCAGCGGGTGGTCCAGTCTCTGCTCCGCGAACGGTGAAGGGGGTTGATGGGCGGGTTGCAGCGGATCCTCATGGTGGATGACGATTTGGACATCCGGACGGTGGCCCAGCTGAGCCTGACGGCGGTGGGCGGGTTCACGGTGGAGATCTGTGGATCAGGCCCTGAAGCCATTGGGAAGGCCCAGGCTTTCGCCCCGGACCTGATCCTCATGGATGTGATGATGCCCGGCATGGACGGCCCCACGACCCTCAAGCGCCTGCGCGAGATCCCAACCCTGGCCGAAACCCCCGTGGTCTTCATGACGGCCAAGGTGCAGCCCCAGGAGGTGGCCCAGCTCAGGGCCTGCGGCGCCCTCCATGTGCTGGCGAAGCCTTTCGACCCCATGGGACTCCCCGATTCGCTGCGGCGCATCTGGGCGTCGGTCTGAGCGCGCGGTGCGCTGTCCCTTCTGTACCCACCCCGAAGACAAGGTCGTGGATTCCCGTGAATCCCGGGAAGGCGACGCCATCCGGCGGCGGCGCGAGTGCCTGGCCTGTGGCCGGCGCTTCACGAGCTACGAACGTGTGGAGGAATCGCCGCTGCTGGTGGTTAAGAAGGATGGCCGGCGCGAATCCTTCGACCGGTCCAAGCTCCTCCGCGGGCTCAGCATCGCCTGCCAGAAGCGCCCCGTGTCCTTGGACAAGCTGGAAGAGGCCGCCAGCGACATCCAGGCCCGGCTGCTCGAACGGCCCGAACGCGAAATCCCCAGCCGGGAATTGGGCGAATTGGTGATGGACTCACTCAAGCATCTGGATTCGGTGGCCTATGTGCGCTTTGCAAGTGTCTACCGGGACTTCAAGGACCTTCCGGATTTCGTCCGCGCCCTGGAAGAGGCCTTGATGCACCGCGAAGCCAAACCGGTGGATTCCCCGCTGCCCAGGACGAAATCCACCGCGCTGCCCGAGGGCCGGGAATTGCCGCTTTTCCCCACTGAAGATCCGCCGCCGAGGCGGAGCAAGTCCAAGTGACGAGGGGCCGCTAGACTGAAGGCTTGAGGTACGCCATGGCCGAGGAAACCACTTCCCAGCTTCTGCAGATCGAAGACACCCCCCGCATCCCCGAGGTTTTGCCCGTGCTGCCCCTAAGGGATGTGGTGGTCTATCCCTACGTCATCCAACCTCTCAGTGTGAGCCGGGAGAAATCCCTGCGGGCCGTGGACACGGCGCTGGTGGAGAACCGCATGGTGCTGCTGCTTTCCCAGAAGCAGGTGGAGATGGACAACCCGGGGCCCGACGACCTGTACCGCATCGGCACCGCAGCCCTCATCATGCGCGTGCTGAAGCTTCCCGACGGCCGCATCCGGGCCCTGGTGCAGGGCCTCCAGCGGGTCCGCGTGGAATATTTCACCGAGACCGAAGAACTGCTCAAGGCCCGCGTGGAGCCCGTGACGGAGCCCGAAGGCATCCTGCCCACCGTGGAATCCGATGCCCTCATGCGGTCGGTGAAGCAGACCCTCGACAAGGCTGTGACATTGGGCAAGTCCATGCCCCAGGAAGTACTGGTCATCGCCTCCAACCTGGAGAATCCAGGGCGCCTGTCTGACCTGGTGGCTTCCAATCTGGAATTGAAGCCTTCCCAGCTTCAGGAGGTCCTGGAAATCACGGATCCGCTGCCCCGCCTGAAGCGCGTGAATGAACTGCTGATGCGCGAGATCGAGCTGCTGGAGGTGCAGCAGAAGATCACGCTGGAAGCCAAGGGCGAAATCGACAAAGGCCAGCGCGAATACTACCTCCGCCAACAACTGAAGGCCATCCAGCAGGAGTTGGGCGAGGGTTCCGAGCTGGCTGAAGAAATCCAGGCCTTCCGCGACAAGCTGGCCAAGCTCAAGGTCCCCGAAGAGGTGATGACCGAGATCGAGCGGCAGCTCAAGAAGCTCGAGCGCATGCACCCGGACAGCAGTGAAACCGCGGTGACGCGCACCTACCTGGAGTGGATGACCGAGCTGCCCTGGGGGGTAATGGACGAGGAGAGTCTCGATCTCAAAAAGGCCGCGGAGGTCCTCGACGAAGACCACTTCGGGCTGCAGAAGATCAAGGACCGGCTCCTGGAATTCCTGGCGGTGCGCAAATTGAACCCGGGGCTGAAGGGCACGATCCTCTGCCTGGTGAGCCCGCCGGGCGTGGGGAAGACGAGCCTGGGCCGCAGCATCGCCAAGGCTCTGGGAAGAAAGTACGCCCGCATCTCCCTGGGCGGCGTGCATGACGAAAGCGAGATCCGCGGCCATCGCCGCACCTACGTGGGCGCCATGCCGGGCCGCCTCGTCCAGGCCCTCCATCAGGTGAAGACCATGAACCCCGTCATCATGCTGGACGAGGTGGACAAGATCGGCCGCGACATGCGTGGGGACCCCTCCGCGGCCCTGCTGGAAGTGCTGGACCCCGAGCAGAACCATACATTCCGCGACCACTACCTGAACGTGCCCCTGGACCTATCCCAGGTGCTCTTCCTGGCCAATGCTAACGAGCTGGATCCCATCCACCCCGCCTTCCGCGACCGCATGGAGATCATCAGCCTGTCCAGCTACACCCTGGAGGAAAAGCTCGGCATCGCCGAGCGGCACCTGATCCCCAAGCAGCTGGAAAAGCATGGCATCACCGCCAAACAGCTGGTGTTCACCAAGAGCGGACTCAGTTCCCTGATCCGGGGCTACACGCGGGAAGCGGGGCTGCGGCAGCTGGAGCGTGAAATCGGCGCCGTATGCCGGAAGATCGCGCGCCGGGTGGCTGATGAGAGCTTCAAAACGAAGGTGACGCTCACCGAGAAGAACATCCACGAAATCCTGGGGCCCATCAAAATCCTTCCGGACGAACGCCTCAAGACCCCCAAGATCGGCGTGGTGACCGGTTTGGCATGGACCTCCACCGGTGGGGAAGTGCTGTTTGTGGAAGCCTTGTCCATGCCAGGGAAAGGTGGCCTGATCCTGACCGGCCAACTGGGCGACGTCATGAAAGAGAGCGCCCAGGCAGCACTCAGCTATATCCGGTCCCGCAGTGAAGCCTTCGAGATCGACCCCGAGGCCTTCCAGAAACGGGACCTGCACATCCACTTCCCCGAGGGGGCCATCCCCAAGGACGGCCCTTCCGCCGGACTCGCCATGGCCACTGCTTTGCTCTCGGTTCTGAAGGGAGTTCCAGTCCAGAACACTTTGGCCATGACTGGGGAAATCGACCTCCGGGGCGAGGCCCTGGCCATCGGGGGGCTCAAGGAAAAGAGCCTGGCCGCTCTGCGCCTGGGCATCCACGACATCATCATCCCCAAACCGAACCTGAAGGACCTGGAGGACATCGAGCCGGTGGTCCGCAAGAAGCTCCGTTTCCATCCCGTCAGCCACGTGGAAGAAGTCTTCGAGTTGGCGTTGAAGGGCTGGATCCAACCCGAGAAGCGGAAGAAAACAAAATCTAAACGTTAATATCATTAATAATATTCAGTATGACTGGGTCAAAGGTTTATTTTTTTTACCAGTTCCCTTCTGCCACGGCACAGAACCTTTCGCCCCAAGCCATCCAGGCCCGAGGAAAAGCGCTCGAAAAGGCCCAGAAATGGGATGAGCTCGCCGATTTCTTCGAAGCCCTGAGCCCCAGGGACCGGGGACTGTTCTTGACCTTCTGGCTCAAATCGTTGCAAAAGGCCCAACGATGGGAACGATTGCTGGAGGTCTGTGACACCGCCATTCCTCAACTCGAAGCCAAGACGGGCCCAAGGGCAGGCCTTGAGCGGCTGCTTCGCGCCAGCGCCCTCAGCCATTTGGGCCGGCACCAGGAAGCTTGGGCTGCCCATCAGGAGAACGGTCGGTTGGGGTCCCTGACTGGCTATCGATCCGCCTGTTCCGAGGCGCGGTTGATCCCCGACTGGCCCGTCCTGCAGGCCTCCGCAGAAGCTTTATTGGCGATGAAGGTTGGAGATCCCGAGGCTTTGGCCTGGAAGGGCGAGGCCCTGGCCCGGCAAACCCGGTTCAGTGAGGCGGAGCCCCAGCTTCTCGAATCCATCAAGGGCGACCCCAAACAACCCCATGCCTGGTCGGATCTGGGCCGCTGTCTCAATGAGCGGAAGGCCTGGGCCGAGGCCCTGGAAGCCCTGGACCAGGCTCTGGCACTGGATCCCGTTCTTCCCGAGGCTCACTACAACCGGGGCCGAACCAATTTTGAACTGCACCACTACCAGGCCAGCGCGGAGGACTTCCGTGGGGCACTCGTCGCCAATCCGGGCAACCCGGAACTACAGGAAAACCTGCGCCAAGCCGAGCGTTACCTGAAGGCTGAGCGCCGCGGGGCTAAGTCCAAATAGGCATGTTCCACGTGGAACGAACAGCTCCTTCGATCTTCCTCGGAGCACCACCCATCGCGCCGGACTTCGTCCGGCATTAGGGACCGTAACGAATAACCGGAAGAGCACCGGTTATTCGTTACGGTCCCTAAGCTATACTGAAGGGTTCCGAGGTTCTCGTGGCTCTTTTCAGTGACTTGATGGACAAGTTCCGACTGGGGCTTCAGCGCACCCAGGAAGTGGTGTTGCGGCCCCTGGGCCATCTGTTGGGCCTGCGGAAGCTTGATGAAGATCAGCTGCTGGAAATAGAGGATCTCCTCCTTCAGGCCGACCTGGGCGTCCATGCGGTAGGACGGCTCATGGAGCGTTTGCGCTTCGAGCTGAAGCGCAGCGGCGAGATCGACCCCAAGGCCCTGCTCAAGGATGAGCTGCTCAAGATCATCCGCACTCAACCCGGGCGGCCCTTCCTGGCCCCCACCACCCAGGTGGTCCTGCTGGTGGGCGTGAACGGTGTGGGCAAGACCACGACCCTGGGCAAGCTCGCGGCACATCTCAAAGCCCGGGGCGAGGATGTCCTGGTGGTCGCAGGCGATACCTTTCGCGCGGCAGCCATCGACCAGCTGGAGCTCTGGGGACAGCGGGCCGGGGTGCCAGTGATTCGCAACCAGATGGGCGGTGATCCAGCGGCCATCGCTTTTGACGGCGCCACCAGCGCCAAAGCCAAGGGCACGCCTTGGGTGCTGATCGACACGGCGGGGCGGCTCCATACCAAGGAGCATCTTATGAAGGAATTGGATAAGATTCACCGTAGCCTCCAAAAAGTGCTCCCCGACGCCCCTCACCGTGTGCTGCTGGTGCTCGACGCCACCACTGGCCAGAATGGGCTCCAGCAGGCCGAGGCCTTCAAGCAGGCCGCCGCAGTGACCGACCTGGTGCTTACCAAGCTGGATGGCAGCGCCAAGGGCGGTGTAGTGGTGCCCATCCTGGAGCGCCTGAAATTGCCCATTGCCTTTGTGGGTGTGGGTGAGGGTCTCGACGATCTGATCCCTTTCGATGCAGAAGCCTTCGTGGACGGATTGCTCTGTGTCTGAGTTGACCCCGGCCCTGGCCTGGGACCTGGCCTGCCGAGGCCCCTTTCCGGACCCGGGCAACCTAGGTGGCGATGAGCACTTCATGGCTCTGGCCCTGCGGGAGGCCCAAAAGGGTGTTGGCTTGTCCAGCCCCAACCCCCCGGTGGGCTGCCTACTGGTGCGCGAGGGGGAGATTCTGGGCCGGGGCGCACATACCCGGGCCGGGGACCCCCATGGCGAGATCGTGGCGCTCATGGAAGCCGAGGAATGGGATGTGCGCGGAGCCACTGCCTACGTGACCCTGGAGCCCTGCTGTCACCACGGGCGCACTCCTCCATGCACGGATGCGTTGATCCAAGCCGGAATCGCCCGGGTGGTGATCGGTGTCCGGGACCCCAACCCCCGGGTCGACGGGGGCGGCGTGGCCATCCTAAGGGCTGCCGGAATCGAGGTGCTGGAAGGCGTTCTGCACTCCCCTTGCAGTCGGATCCATGCCCCCTTCTTCAAACTCATCTGCACTGGTTTGCCTTGGGTCTCCCTGAAACTCTCCATCGGTTCGGATGGCGCCCTGGGACCCCTAGACGAGACCACCCAAGTCACGCCCCAACCTATCCAATCCCTGGCCCACGCCCTGCGGAGGGCGTCGGACGCCATTCTGGTAGGACGGGGCACCGTGGCCCAGGACGACCCGCTGCTGACCGACCGGTGGCCCCAGCCTACCCCCGCCCACCGGCGCTTCTACCGCGTGGTGTTGGACAGCCGGGGCAGCCTAGGTGCCGATCGGCGCGTCTGGTGTCCAGTGCCGGGTCAACCCGCCCTCAGGGTCCTTGCGTGTGAGGCCCCTCGCCTTCGGGGAGTCGAGGATCTCCAGGTGCCGCCCTCTGTCCTCGGGAACGGATGCAGTTTGCGACACTTGTTGCATGAGTTGTCCTCCAAGGGGGTCGCCCGGGTGCTGGCGGAGGGTGGTGCCATCCTCGCGGAAGCCTTGCTCCGGGCCGGGTTGGTGGATGAAGTCCATCTTTTTCGATCCACCTACCCCGCTGGCGGACCACCTTTTAATGTTAGATTAATAGATACTTGGGATCTTTTGGCCCACTCCCCATGGGCAGCAGGAGACCACTTTGGAACCTGGGACATCTTCATCCCCGACTCCTTGGCACGGCCTTTGAACCAATCCCAACTCTCGACGCACTGATCTTTTTCACCCGCTTCTTTCCTTCTCAAGCCAGAGGTCCCCTATGAGCCTATTGAATTGGCGTACTTGGCTCTTTGCCCTCCCCCTGGCCCTGCTGGTGGGCTGCACCAGCGCTGTGGGCCCAGATGGCGGCTCGGGTGGCGGGACGGTCCGAGTGACCGTCCAGGGGCAATTTGAGAAGCGGACCCTTAGTCCATCGGGATTCGGCGTCACTACGGTCCAGCCCATCCGCCATTCCTATGTCGAGGTTCGTCAGACCAACGGCGACGCCCTCATCGCCTCGGGCTACCTGGGCAGCGACGGCAGCGCCGCTGTGGACGTGGCGGCCAACACCCAGCTCTACGCCCGGATCTTTGCGGAATACGAAGTCACCGGGGGCACCGCCACCAATGATTACTTCATGCGGGGCGGGGTGTTGAACCAGCCCTATGATACCACGACGGCCTTCACCCTTAACGACGAGTGGGCGGTGGCCAGCAGCAACATCACCGCCAACACCGGCGGGACACTCACTGTGACGGCCACTGCCGCCAGCCGCATCGCGGGCGCCTTCAACATCAACGACCAGATGCTGTCCCAGGGCCTAGCGCTCAAGGGGCTGGAGCCGGCCCTTCGCCTGCCCAGCCTCTTCGCCTACTGGTCCACCAACTCCAATCCTGTCCACCAACTGCGCACCTATCCGTCGGTGTTGAAGAATGGCAGCAACCAGGTCGTCATCAGCAACGGCCGCGCGGTGTTCGCGCAGAGTTTCAACGGCCTTCAGAATGGCGGGGCCAACACCGAAACCGACGAATGGGATGATGGTGTGATCCAGGAGAACAGCGCCCACCTTCTGTTCGCGGACTACAGCTTCAAAGGGGATGGCTCCAGCGCCCTGTCCCTACTCCGCCGCGACAACGACAACGTCTATGTGAGTCGCTACCGGCCGAGCGAGAGCACCGCCGCTTTCGTGGGTGGCTACTGTGACTTCTTGGCCGGGGCCTTGCGAAACACTCCACTGCTGCTGGACAGCTATGTGAACGACGTCGGCGGCTTTCAAGTGGAAAGCTTCGACCTCAGCCTCCATAGCCAGATTACGAACGCCAACCGATCTGAATTCACCCGGGGTTCCATCGCTACCTCCCTTTGGGGCATTTGGAAGAATTCCTTGGCTGGGGATACGCCCTCGCTGACGACCCTCTGGCAGGCGGCCCGTTCCAATACCGCATTGACGGATGGCTCGGGTGAATACACCTTTGGCACCCTGGGGTGCTACCCCAGCTACCTGCTGGGCGTGAAGAGCCGCGTAAGTTCCAATGCATGGACTTCCACGCTGGCCCAACTGGCGCAGGAAAATATCCCGGAACCCACTCCCGCCTATTTCGCGGGCACCAAACTGTGGGGCTACTTCCCGGGAGCTGGAGCTTTGATCTTCCGTGAGTCCACCGATCCCTCCGCGGAGTTTTTCTTCGAACCCGACCAGTCCCGCGCTTATCGCTTCACCCAGGCCGCCACCGGTAGCCGCATCATCACCTTCAATGGCGGTACCGGCATGTGGATCGAAGTACTGGGGCCCGGCGGCTACTACTCCGGCAGCTTCACCGAGGGCAGCACCCAGACCGTCACCCTGGCCAACTTGGCGCCCGGGGCCTATGTGGCTCGAGTGCGGGTACGGGTGCACGCCCTCCGGACCCAAGTCCCTATCGTGGGCAGTCGTAACTACACCCTTTCGGTGAACTAAGCCGGGTGGGGGATCAGCCCCCCCCCACCAACCTTGCCACTTCCAAGCGATCGCCTTCCTTCAGGGCTGTGTCTGGATGGGCGCTGCGGCGGATGACCTCGCCATTCAGTTCCACGGCGGTGCCGAAGGCAGGAAGATTCAGCCAGACCGCCAGTTCCGCCACGGTGGAAAGCGCTGGGGCAAGCTTTTCCTCACCATTGATGACCAGACGCATCAGGCCAGTCCAGTGGCCTGGAAGCCCCGCTCCAGGTCCGCGAGCAAGTCGGGCTGGTCCTCGATGCCCACTGAAAACCTCAGCAGGCCGTCGGAGATGCCCAAGCGAGTCTTAACTTCGGGTGCGGTGCGCAAGTGGCTCATGGAGGCGGGGTGCTGGATGAGGCTCTCCACGCCCCCTAGGGACACGCCACGGGTGATGATTTCCAAGGATTCACAAAACCTTTTTCCTGCGTCCAGGCCTCCTCTCAACTCAAAACTCAACATCGCGCCGAAACCATCAGTCATCTGCTGCCGGGCCACGTCGAACCCAGGATGGGTTGGAAGGCCCGGATAATCCACCCGGCCGACGGCATTTTGCCAGAGCAGCCATTGCGCCAGGCTCTGGGCGTTGTCCGAGGCCCGCCGCATGCGCAGCGCCAGGGTCTTGAGGCCCCGGTGCAGTAGCCAGGCGGCCATGGGATCGAGCGTGGGCCCCTGGAGCTTCGCCACCTGCCAGCAAGTCACAATGTCGGCGTCCCTCCCGGCGATCACCCCGGCGGTGAGATCTGAATGACCACCAAGATATTTAGTTGCACTACTTACACTTAAATCAATGCCTAGGGTGCAGGGGCGGGTATGGATCGGGCTAGCGAAGGTATTGTCCGCCAAGGTGCGAATGCCGTGCTTCTGACCCAATTCAGCAAGGGCCACCAGGTCCGTGATCGCCAGGGTCGGATTGGACGGGGTTTCTATCCAGAGTAGGGCTGTTTCTGGGCGCAACCCCGCTTCCCACTCAGTGAGATCGAGGGTGTTCTGGATCCAGGTCACTTTGAGGCCGCGCCGCTCCTCCCACCGCTTCAATAATTGTTCAGTGCCCAGATAGATGGCGGCTGGGGCCAGGACGTGGTCGCCATCCTTAAGGAAGGCCTCCATCAGGGTGGTGAAGGCGCTCATACCTGAACTGGTGACCAGGGCCCTCTCGGTGCCTTCCAGGGTGGCAATGACCGCCTCTACCTCGCTGAAATTGGGGTTGCCCCAGCGGGTGTAGAAATTCGGCGGCTCGATGGCAGCGGAGAATTCTGCGCCTTCGGCATTCTCCTGAAGTTCGAAGACCGAGGTCTGGAAGATGGGCGTGGTCACCGCGCGGGTCGGGTTGTGGTGCTTGCCGGCGTGAATGGCGGTGGTGGTGGGTCCCCAAGTGGGCTTGGACATGGTCGCGGGCCTCGACCATCCAGCATAAACCACTTGACTGGGGTCAACGCTTCCAGAACACGATGCCCAGGGCCACCACCACCACCGCGGTCAAGACCAAGAAGCGCCAGAAGGTGGGCGGCGTCTCCCGGACATGCAGGGTGTGGGCCGCAGGGTCACTCATGGCCGCGCGGGTGAGTTCATCTTCCGGGGTTTCCACGGGAGGGTGCGGGGCCGGGAAGAGTGGTTCTTCCACCTGGCCAAAGATGATCCGATGGAAACTATCTTTGGGGTGCACCTCCAGGTTGCCTTCCACTCCTTCTTCTGGTGCCGATTCGGCCGAGCCTTGGGATTCTGGTTCGGGGAGTTCGGGATCATTCGGCAAGGGCGGCCTCCAGGATTTCGTTCACGAGTTGGGGATTGGCCTTTCCTGAGCCCGCCTTCATCACTTGGCCCACGAAAAACCCTCTCAGTTTGACATCCCCGGCCTTAAGGCGGGCCAGTTGTTCAGGATGGGCCTCAAACACGCCCTGGACCAGGGTCGCGATTGCCCCCCGGTCCGAGATCTGCGCCAACCCCTGCCTTTCGACGATTTGTTTTGGATCGCCCTCGCGCCTGAGCAGGGCTGGAAAGACCGTGTCCTTGGCGGTATTCAGGTTGATGACCCGGGCTTCCACCAAACCGATGAGATCCGCCAGATGCTTGGCATTCAAGCCCAGCGCATCCAAGCCCAGCCGCCGATCATTGAGGACCCGGCTCACTTCCCCCAGCATCCAGTTGGCAGCCTGCTTGCCGCCCCAGGCATCCCCAACGGCCTTGGCCACTGCTTCAAAGAAGTCGGCAAACCCGTGACTTTGCAGGAGCATGCCTGCTTCATATTCAGTGACACCAAACTCGGCCATAAAACGAACCCTTCGGGCCTCCGGCAGTTCCGGAAGGGAGGTCCGGGTCTTGGCAATTTCTTCCTGGGTGATGGTCAAGGCAGGAAGGTCTGGTTCAGGAAAAAGGCGGTAATCCATCGCCGCCTCCTTGGAGCGCATGGGTTTCGTCTCAGCTTTGTCCGCATCCCACCCACGGGTTTCCTGGAGGAAGGTCTCGCCTCCTTCAAGCAGCGCGATGTGGCGGCTGATTTCATGCTCGATAGCCAATTTGACATGGCGGAAGGAGTTCAGGTTCTTGACCTCCACCCGGGTCCCCAGGGCTGTATCACCGGCTCGCCGCACGCTCACGTTGGCGTCGCAGCGAAAGGAACCCTCTTCCATATTGCCGTCGCAGATGCCCAAGAACGTGACCAGTTGGTGCATGGCCCGGAGATAGTCGTAGGCCTCCTGGGGCGATCTCAGGTCCGGGGCCCCGACGATTTCCAATAGCGGCACCCCGGCCCGATTCAGGTCCACACCACTGGCCCCCTTCGAGAATTCATGATTGCTCTTGCCGGCATCTTCTTCCAGGTGGGCCCGCTCGATGCCGATGCGCACCGGGCCGACCAGGCCCCGTGCCGCCGGATCACCCGAGAGGTCCAGATACCCACCCTCCACCGCTGCCACAGGGCCCTGGGTGATCTGATATCCCTTGGGGAGGTCCGGGTAGAAATATTGTTTCCGGTAGAAGGTTGAGACCGGCTGGATAGTGGCTTCGATGGCCAGGCCAAGCGCAATCGCCATGCGCACCGCTTGATCGTTGAGCACGGGCAGGGCGCCGGGCAAGCCAAGGCAGACTGGACAGGTATGGGAATTCGGCGCTGCGCCATATTCGTTCCGGCAGCCACAGAACATTTTGGAGCGGGTAAGCAGTTGGACATGGATTTCCAACCCAATGACCGCTTCGAAACCAGGCTTCATGTAAAGCTCCCGCTTGATTGAGATTATGGCCTCTGAGCGGAAGGGAATTCACTTCCCTAGGCAAAATCCGCTAAAAACTTCGTCCAAAGTGGATTCGGCGCGGTCCTCGCCGGTCAACGCAGCCAATAGTCCCCACATGCCTTGGAGGACCGAAGCGGCTAATTCCGGGGGACCTCCCGGCTGCAACCCTTCGAGGAGCCTCGCCTGCCGTCCCAGTTCGTCCAATAGCTCCAGTTGGCGCGCTGTTGCCATGGCGCCAAGGCAGGCGTCGGGACTGAATTCTCCGAGGAATCTGGATCTGAGCGCCTGTTCCAAATGACCCAGATCCCCGGTTTGGGCACTGACTCCAAGCCCAATTACGGGAGCCAGATCGCTCATGGTGCGCACCTCCAGCACCTTTTCCTGGAAGGGCGTCAACAGTTCTAGGATTGTGGTCTCGGGCCCCGCATCCTCCGCTGGAACCAGGTGAAGAATCAAGTCCGTCTGTTCCAAAACGTCGCGGACACGCTCCACACCCAAGCGTTCCACGGGATCGACCGTGTCCCTTAGACCTGCGGTATCGAAGAGGGTCAGCGGCAATCCGGCCCACTCAGTACGGACCTCCAGCACATCCCGGGTGGTGCCAGGTACCTCAGTGACGATGGCCCGATCCGAACCGGCCAGGGCATTGAACAGAGTGCTCTTCCCGGCATTGGGCCGACCCACCAGGGCGACCTGGATACCCGTCCTCAGCCACCGTGCGGACTGTGCCCTACGCTGTTCCACATGGAACAATTTGTTAAGATAAATAATTTCTTTACTTAAATAAGCGATGTCAAAGCTGATGCCCTCCTCCTCGCCATAGTCGACGGCCGCTTCCGCCCGGGCGATCCAAGGGACGAGTCGCGCCTTGGTCTCGACGATCCACAGAGGAAGTGCACCCTGGCGCGCCTGGGCCTGGCGGATTTGCTGATCGGTGGTGGCGTCGATGAGATCCCGCAAAGCCTCGGATTCCAGCAAGCTCTGTTTTCCATTCAAGAGTGCCCGGCGGGTGAATTCACCAGGCTGGGCCAGACGGATCCCAAGGCTTCCCAGATGGTCCAGGAAGCATCGCACCAGCAGTGGGTTTCCATGAAGCTGGAATTCAACCACATCCTCGCCGGTGTAGCTGCGGGGCGCTGAAAAAAAGAGTACAAGAGCCTGCTCTCGATGCCCCTCCCAGACCAGATGACGGAGTACGGCGGTCCCGGCCGCCGGCAGGGTGACCAAGGGGCCCAGCAGCTTCGCCAAGCCTGTTCCCGAGACCCTCACCACCGCCACAGCACTGGGGAAAAGAGCGGTGGCCGGGGCGCAGATGGGTTCAGACATCAGGCGCTGCGGAAGACTTTCAGGGTCTTGATATGGCCGATGCCTTCGCTCTCGGTGCCGAGGCCCGGCTCCTTGGAGATAGTCAAGTGGACCCACCGGCGCTCACGGGGCGTGAGCCCTGACAGGTTGAAGCTGCCTAGCTCTTTGGCTTTTTCGGCCGCGAAGGCGGCCATGGCCTTCAGCTCCTTCAACCGGAATAGCCTTGTGCCCTGTGGATCCAGGTAGGCGAGCCGGGAGTCCTCGCGTTCGCCTTGGGCCTCGTGGAGCAGGAATTGCAGGGCATCCACGGCGGCACCCTTGTTGGCCGCCAACCAAGCAGCATCTTCGCCTTTAACTAGCACCCGGTTTGGGAACAGGGCTTCGTCTCCAGATGGCTCGAAAGCCGCGTCCACCGTGAGCCCCAATAGGCCCAGCCAGCGGGTGACCTGAGTGGGGACCGTCTCGAGCGCGAGAGCTAATTTGCGCATGAGGCCTCCTAGGCGGTGATTTCCTGGGGTATGTAATTGCGCTTGATCCACCAAGTCTGGGCCAAGCCGACGAGATTGAACACAAAGTAGTACAAGCACAAACCCGACGGCGTCTGGGCGAAGAAGAAGGTCATCATCGCCGGCATCAAAAAGAGCATCATTTTGCGCTGGGCTGGATCACCCACGGCGGGTGTCACCGCCTGTTGGGCCAGCATGGAGGCGCCCAGTAGCACCGGCAGCACATAGTAAGGATCCTTGGCGGAAAGATCTTGAATCCAGCCCATCCAGGGGGCGTGCCGCAACTCATAGACTGCGTAGAGCATGGACCAGAGCGAGAAAAACACTGGCATCTGCAACAGCATGGGCAGGCAACCCCCCATGGGGTTGTGGTTGTTCTTCTTGTAGAGCGCCATGAGCTCTTTCTGCATCTCGGCCTTCTTGGTCATGTCGCCGCCGAACTTGTCGTAACGGGCCTGCAGAGCCTTCTGGTGAGGCTCGAAGTCCTTCATGCGCAGCATGTTTACGGTGGTCTTGGTGTTCAGGGGCCAGAGAATGCCGCGAAGCAGGAGGGTGAACAAGATGATGGACCAGCCCCAGTTCGGGATGAACCGGTGGATCCAATGGAGCACCAGGAACAGCAACTTGGCGACAGCCCCGAAAAACCCGAAATCCACCACGTTGGTGAAGGGCTCGCCAAAGGCAGCCAGTTGGCCGGTTTCCTTGGGGCCAAGGTAGAGCCGCGTAGTGAGATTTCCATTCGCATCAGGGGCTAGGTGGTAGCCCCGCTCGTCCCGTTCAGTGATGCGCGGGCTCACGTCCCAAAGGGCCGCGAAATAGTGGGTGCGTTGGGCGGTCACGCCCTTTTCCAGACCAGCATCCATCCCCAGAAGACTGGCTGCGGGGGGCATTTCCTTGCGCTTGAAGCCCAGGAAGCTGAAAAAGGGGTCCTTCAACACACTGGTCCAGGCCACAGCGTTGATCGTCTTGTCGTTGAGTGTGAAGACTCGGCCCAGGGATTGGGCCTCCTTCTCGTCGCTCGGTCGGTGGATCAGGTCCAGATGGGTGCCCCGGTGGGTGGACCAGCTCACCTCGAGGGTGTGGCCCTTTTGGGGAATCACGTATACCAGATGGTCGCCTTCGGCGTTTTGGAAGTGGATCTTGAGGCCCGTCGGTGTTTTTTCTTCCGTGACGAGATTGAACCGGGTGTTCAGCACCCCGCCAATACCGGGAAAGGCTTTGGAGATCTCCTCGCCCCGATCGTTCTTTTCAGCCTCGTTGAAGAATTTCGTCCCGTCCGACCACCGGGCTTGGATCAAGGCTCCGTCTTCGACCCGCCAGGTGAGGTGCAGCTCGTCTGCATCCACGGAATGGGTGGTGGAAGCCATGGGGGTGGAGAGCGCCACAGGAGCAGTGGACGCGGGCCGTGGATCTGAATTGTTGGGGGTCGGGGCGGGAGTCGCAGCGCCAATGCCCGGGGGTTGGGTGGCAACCCCGCCGGATTTCGGGGGATAGAGCTTGCCTATGGCATAGCTGTATCCCAGCAGCAGCGCCATGCTGAGGACCACAAATAAAACAAGGTTACGGTTTTTCATGCGGGCCCATCCCAAAACGTGAAAGGGCCAGCCTGAGCTGGCCTTCGATGGCGTCGTAACCCAGCCTGCAGCCCAGTGGTGAACCTTTGGAAGGGCGGATCCAGAGGACCGTAGAACCGAGATCCAGTGAGGGTGTGTCCTTCAGGATGCACAAAAGGGCCATCCGGGTGCGCCGTTTGAAGCGGTTCCGCTCCACCGCGCTGCCTGATCGCCTGGGGGCATGGACGAGGAGTGCTGGAATCGCGGGAGCCGAGAGAGGAATACGCCAAGCCCTCACATCCAAGGGTGAGGGCCCGAATAGGGCCCTCGGTGCAGACGGAGCCGGCAGCGCATGGTCCGAGTGGCGGACGATACGAAAACACCCAGCTACTCGCATGCCACCTGCATGGCGGGCATGGCGGAATTAAAGAGCGAGGACGTGGCGGCCCTTGGCGCGGCGGCGCTTCAGCACCATGCGTCCGTTCTTTGTTTTCATGCGGGACAAAAAGCCATGGGTCTTGGCGCGGCGTCGATTGTTCGGCTGGAATGTGCGTTTCATGGTCCACCTCGTGGCCTCGGCCCAACTCAAGGGCGCAGGCGAACCTTCGAGTCTATGGGAGATCGCCTATTTCCTCAAGGGGGATTCTTGCCAATCCTTCCCCTTCTGAGGGGTATTCCAGGTTGGGTGGCAGTGCTAGAGTGTCCATCCCGCGCATACATCCCTCAGACCCTTGCAGCCGTCTCTGCTGCTCATGCTGGATTGGGTGCGCATTCATCACCGGTGGTCCCCATGGAGTCAAAGCTGCACGAATCCCAATGGGAGGCGCTGTGCGTCGGATTGCGGGAACGGCTCTCCCCGGCCAGTTTCCACGAGTGGATCGAACCCTGCGTGCCCCAGCGCCTGGAAGGGAACATTCTATCCATCCAGGTGCCGAACCCATCGAACCGCATCTGGATCGAGCAGCAGTTGGCCGAGGAATTCCATGACGCCCTGGGCCAGGCTGGACTCTCCCACTTGAAACTCATCTTCAGTGTGGCAGGGACGCCCAAGAAGACCCCGCCCAGCCATTCTCCCGCAGCAGCGCCCTCAGGAGAACATGCGGTCCTCGAAACCCCGTCACCGTTCCCGCCCCTGTTCCACCGCTACACACTCGACCGCTTCGTAGTGGGTCCGGGCAACCAGTTGGCGTTTTCGGCGGCTAAGGCAGTGGTGGACAACCATGGCAAATCCAACGCCTCGTTCAATATGAACCCGCTGTTCATATACGGCGGGGCAGGCCTCGGGAAGACCCACCTCATGATCGGCATCGGCCAAGCCTTGAAGGCCCGGCACCCGCACCTCGCCATCGCCTACCTGAAGGTCGATGTCTTTTTCCATGAAGTGACCTCAGCCATTAAAAACCGGAATACTGAGCCACTTAGGCGGAAGTACCAGCAGAACGACGTATTGCTGTTGGATGATGTACAGACCCTCCGCAGCATGGAGCGGACCCAGGAAGAGGTCTTCTACATTCTGGAATACCTGCTCCAGCACGGAAAACAGATAGTCATCACATCGGACAATGCGCCCCAGAAGCTCGAAGGATTGCATGAGCGCCTGATAACCCGGTGCAAATGGGGCCTCACAGCCGATATCCAGCCGCCGGATTTCGAGACCCGCATTGCCATCCTGAAAAAGAAGCTGGAAGAGGATTTTTTCAAAGATTTCCCGCCGGTTCCCGAGGATGTGTTGGCTTTCATTGGCCATAAAGCCAAGGGGAGCGTCCGCGATCTCGAGGGGTTATTGAACCGCGTCATGTTCCAGAGCGATTTTCTGAAGGTCCCTCCCAGTTTGGAGGTGGCCATGAGCGCGTTTCAGGGCCAGAGCGGGCAGGAAGCCAGTGCCGCGATTCCGCTGGAGCGGGTGTACCGGATGACTGCTGAAACCTTCAACCTGTCCTTCACGGATCTGATGAAAAAGAAATCTCGCCAGCAGAATGTTCTTGTCCCACGCCAAGTGGCCATGTACTTGGCCCGGGAGCTCACGGCAGCTTCCTTCGCCGACATCGGGAGGACGTTCAATAACATGCATCACAGCACCGTGATGAACGCCATCGATTCCGTGAACCAACGCATGAATCGGGACCCCGATTTCCACAAGACTGTGCACGCTCTGCTGAATAGCATTCATTGAAAACATGCGGGTATAACCCTGTTCTCCACCGAGGCTCTCAGCGATTCGCTTCACTCTCGGTGCAGTGGCCTCGAACCGGAACTCGCCTTAACCTTTTGGATCGTTCCGAGAGCCCGTTCCCACGGCCGGTCCACACCCTCCGCGCAGCTCGTTTTCCAGGTAGACTAAGGCTTTGCCGGTCGTATCCTCCGAATTGCCTCTCCCTCATCACCATCTATCTTGGGTGAACCATGAGTATTCAAATCCAGGTCTCCAAGGATCGCCTCGACCGCACACTTGGGATCTTGAAACATGCGCTGGACCGGCGAGTGACTTTGCCCATCCTCCAGCACGTGTTGATGCACTTGCAGCACGGTGAGCTGACGCTTCGAGCCACCGACATGGAGCTGGCTTTCGATGCGACCCTTCCCGTGGAGGGCGCCGGAGAGAGAACCGTCGCCATTCCAGGAAAGAAATTCATTGAGACGGTGAAGGCTTACCCGGAGGGCGTCCTTACCCTGGAGTGGCCGGACAACTCGAACCGGCTTTGGCTAAGGACCAAGGGCTACAACTCAGAACACAACCTCCAGCCGGGCGAAGGGTTTCCGGAGCTGCCCGCCCCGCAGGCCTCGTTGCCTAGCCTGAAGCTTCCCATCTCACTCCTGAAACAGGCAGTGCAACTAGGCTCGTTGGCAGTGAGCCGCGACGCCACCAAACCGACCCTTTCGGCGGTGCTGCTCCACTTGACCAAGACTTCCGTCCGGGTGGTGTCCACCGATGGTTTCCGGCTGGCGGTCGCCGAACTGCAGCAGCCCACTGGATTGGCAGAGGATGTCCGGCTGATCGTTCCCAAGCGCGCACTTGACCTCCTGCACTCCTTCCCTTCCCAAGAGGGGGAAATCACGCTGCAGTGGGACAGCACGAGCCTATTCATGGAGCAGCCAGGGCTCAAGATGTCCTCGCGCCTGGTGACCGGGAATTACCCCGCCTATGAAAAAGTGCTGCCGGCGGAGCTCCCCAAGCGGGTGATCCTGGACCGCGAAGACTTTCTGCGCACCCTGCGCATCGCGGGCCTCAAAAAAGACGACTACAACAAGAATGTCCGGCTCTTTTTTGAATTTCCGAACCTTAAGGTGCTCTTCCAGCATCCCGACGAAGGGCTCAACCAGGGCACGCTCTCCTTCTCTGGTGAGGAAGCCCCTTTCGAGCTCGCCTTCAATATCGACTACCTGACCGAACTACTGGACCGACTGCCAGGGGAGGAAGTCGTCTATCAGTTCAAGGATGAAGTCGGCCAGGGCATCTTTATGAGCCCCAGCCTGGAAGACTTGAGCTTCCGCTACATCCTCATGCCCGTCCGTTTTGCGAGCCCCGCCGCCGTTTGAGTGGTATCCCAGGGCCCTTGTTTTTCGTCCGCCTAGCAAAGTGAGTCTTGATGTCCGAAGAAGTCGTTTCCGCACGCGTCCAGGAACCCAACTCCGACTACACTGCCAGCAATATCACGGTCCTTAGGGATCTCGAAGCCGTCCGTAAACGGCCCGGGATGTACATCGGGGACACGGATGACGGCAGCGGCCTCCACCACATGGTCTACGAGGTGGTGGACAATTCCATCGACGAGGCTTTGGCGGGCTTCTGCTCCCGTATTGACGTGATCCTCCACTCCGACGGCTCCTGCTCGGTGGAGGACAATGGCCGCGGCATTCCCGTTGACATCCACAAGGAGGAAGGGCGCAGCGCGGCGGAAGTGATCATGACCGTGCTCCATGCCGGCGGGAAATTCGACAACACGTCCACCGATGGGAAGAATGCCTACAAAGTCTCCGGCGGCCTCCATGGCGTAGGCGTGTCCTGTGTGAACGCGCTGTCCAGCAAGCTCTGGCTAACGGTTTGGAAGGACGGCACCGAGTACACCATGACCTTCAGCCAGGGCAAGGCGGACAAGCCCCTCGCGCCCGGCGGGAAAACCGCACGGCGCGGCACCCGGGTGCGCTTCCTGCCAGATCCCGAAGTCTTCAACAACGTGCTCGACTTCAGTTTCGAGACCTTGAGCCAGCGGCTGCGGGAACTCAGCTACCTCAACAAGGGTGTGCACATCCGCATCACCGATGAGCGCACCGGCGACACCCACGATTTCATGAACGCCGGTGGCATCGATGCCTTCGTGGAGCACCTGAACCGCAACAAGACCGTCCTCCATAAGCCGCCCATCCATATCGAAGACACCAAGAACGGCACCACGGTGGAGGTGAGCCTCCAATGGAACGACACCTACCAGGAGACGCTCTACTGCTTCACCAACAACATCCGCAACCGGGACGGCGGGGCCCACCTGGAGGGCTTCCGGGCCGCCATGACGAGAGTCATCAACACCTACGCGGAAGCCAACAATCTATTGAAGTCCGCCAAGGTGACCCTCTCGGGCGAAGATGTCCGGGAAGGCCTGACCGCGGTGCTTTCAGCCAAGATCCCCGATCCCAAATTCAGCAGCCAGACCAAGGACAAGCTGGTCAGTTCCGAGGTCAAGGGCGTGGTCCAGACCATCGTGTACGACAAGCTCACCAGCTTCTTCGAAGAAAACCCCAGGGAGGCCAAGGCCATCCTCGAGAAGGCCATCGAAGCCGCCCGGGCCCGCGAGGCCGCCCGCAAGGCCCGCGACCTGACCCGGCGCAAGGGCGCGCTGGATGGCGGCGGCCTGCCGGGCAAACTGGCGGACTGCCAAGAGAAGGATCCCGCCTTGTCGGAGATCTACCTAGTGGAGGGCGACTCAGCAGGCGGATCCGCAAAACAGGGGCGCAACCGCGCCAACCAGGCGATCCTGCCCCTGAAGGGCAAGGTGCTCAACGTCGAGAAGGCCCGTTTCGACAAGATCCTCAGCCACAACGAACTGCGGGTGCTCATCCAGGCCCTCGGCGCCGGCATTGGCAAGGACGAGTTCAAGATCGCCAACCTGCGCTACCACAAGATTGTGCTCATGACCGACGCCGACGTGGACGGTTCCCACATCCGGACGCTGCTCTTGACGTTCTTCTATCGCCAGATGCCCGAGGTGGTGCAGCGGGGGCACCTGTACATCGCCCAGCCGCCGCTTTTCAAAGTAAAAAAGGGCAAGACCGAGAAGTACCTCAAGGATGAGCGGGCCCTGGAGGAATTCCTGTTCCAGAAGGCCCTGGACGGTTGGACCCTCAGCCTGCCGGATGGTAGCGACCACAAGGGCGCCGCCCTCGTTCGGGAGCTCAAGAAATGGGGTGAAGTGCAGCAGCTTTACGCCAAGCTGGACCGGCGCGGCTATGCCAAAGCCTTGGTGGATGGACTGACTGAACTAGGGCTGCTTGACAGCCACCGTTTCGAGCAGCAGGAATCAGTGCAGCAGTTGGCGGACGCCCTGCAAAAGGCCGGTCTAGGTAAGACCGAGGTGGAAGTTGTCGAAGGAATTCCCCCTTTGGATCCCATCGGAGATGCGCCGGCGGTGACCCCTACAGCCACCTACCGCCTCCGGCTCACCCGGATGCACCTGAACCGTCCCATCACCCTTTGGATCGACAGCCAGGTGGCCCACTGGGGGGAATTCCGCCGGCTCGTGGCCCTTCATCACGAGCTCTCCGCCTTCGTGGGTGGGGAGCTCAAGCTGCGCCGCATCAAGGACCTCAAGGTGGACAAGGGCGGCGAACAAGAAGAAGAGGACGGCTCCGAAGCCCCTAAGTTGGGCAAGGAAATGACCTTCAGCTCTCCCGAGGCCATGCTCACAACCATCCTGGAGGAGGGCAAGCGCGGCCTCATGATCCAGCGCTATAAAGGGCTGGGTGAAATGAATCCGGAACAACTCTGGGAAACCACGATGGATCCCGAGCGGCGCACCATGCTCCAGGTGCGGGTGGATGACGCGGTAGAAGCCGACGAAATGTTCACAATCCTCATGGGCGATGCGGTCGAACCGCGCCGCCGATTCATTGAAGACAACGCGCTTCTTGCTGAAAATATTGATATTTAATTCTTGTAGCTTGGCATCCTTCCTTTTTGTTCCACGTAGAACACGAGTAGCTCATGACCCGAATCGAACCCATTGAAATCGAAAAGGAAATGCGGAGGTCCTACCTCGACTACGCCATGAGCGTGATCGTGGGACGAGCCCTGCCAGACGTGCGGGACGGCCTCAAGCCGGTCCACCGGCGTGTGCTCTACGCCATGAAGGCGTCCAACAACGAGTGGAACCGGGCCTACCGCAAATCCGCCCGCACCGTGGGGGACGTCATCGGTAAGTACCACCCCCACGGCGATGTGCCGGCCTATGACACCTTGGTGCGCATGGCCCAGCCCTTCTCCCTCCGCCATCCTCTAGTGGATGGCCAGGGCAACTTTGGCTCCATCGATGGCGATAGCCCGGCGGCCATGCGGTACACCGAGGCCCGCCTGAGCCGCACTGGCAGCGCCATGATGGACGACATCGACCAGGACACGGTGGATTTCGGACCCAACTACGACGGTTCCGAGGTGGAACCCTTGGTCCTTCCGACCCGCTTTCCGAACCTACTGGTCAATGGCTCCCAGGGCATCGCCGTGGGGATGGCCACCTCCATTCCGCCCCATAATCTGCGCGAGTGCTGCGCGGCGCTGATGGTGCTGATCGATGATCCGTCCGCCGGGATGGATCGCCTGATGACCCACATCCAGGGTCCCGATTTCCCGGGGGGTGGTCTCATGTTGGGCACCGAGGGCGTGGTGGACGCCTACCGTACCGGACGCGGCCGCTGCGTGGTGCGCGCCAAGGGCCATGTAGAGCAGATAAAACGGGCCGGCGACCGGGAGCAGTTGGTTTTCACTGAACTGCCCTACCAGGTGAACAAGGCCACCCTGACCGAAAAGATCGCGGAATTGGTGCGGGACAAGAAAATTGATGGCATCAGCGACCTTCGGGATGAAAGCGACCGGGAGGGCATCCGGCTGGTGGTGGAGCTCAAGAAGAACGAGCCCTCCGACATCGTGTTGAACCAGCTTTATCAGCAGACTCAACTGCAAAACTCTTTCCCAATCACCATGTTGGCCATCGTCAACGGGCAGCCAAGGGTCTGCACTCTCAAGGAGATGCTCCAGGAATTCCTGGGCTTCCGGCGTGAGGTGGTCACCCGCCGCACCATGTTCCAGCTCAAGAAGGCCGAGGAGCGCCATCATGTGTTGCTGGGGCTCAAGATCGCCCTGGACCACCTGGATGCCGTCATCAAGCTCATCCGGGCCGCCAAGACCCCTGATGAAGCCAAGCAAGGTCTCATGGAGGGACGCTTCGCTTCGGCGGTGGAACTCAAGAAAAACCCTGCCCTCAAACTCAGCGCCATCCAGGCTCAAGCCATTCTGGATATGCGTCTGCAGCGCCTCACGGGCCTTGAGCACCAGAAGATTCTCGACGAGTTGGCCGAGCTGGAAAAGACCATCGCCCATCTCAAGTCCATCTTGGCGGACGAAGCTCTGCTCCTGGGCGTCATCCGGGAAGAACTCAACGCGATCGTGGAGCAATTCGGTGAGGACCGCCGTACGGAGATCGTGGGCTACTCCGGCAGCATTCGGATGGAAGACGTGGTGCCGGATGATCCGATGGTCGTCACCATGTCCAAGACCGGCTACATCAAGCGAACGGACCTGCAGTCCTATCGCAAGCAGAAGCGCGGCGGAAAGGGCAAGCTGGGCATGAAGACCAAGGACGAAGATTTCGTCGAGCAGCTTTTCATGACCAAGGCCCACGACACGCTCATGGCCTTCACGGACCGTGGGTACGTCTACGCCCTCAAGGTCTACGACCTGCCCGAGGCCGCCGCCAATACCCGCGGCAAGCACATCAAGAACCTCATCAGCCTGAAAGATGGCGAAAACGTGGTCACCCTTATGGCGATCCGGGAATTCCCCGAAGGCGAATTCCTGGTCTTCGCCACCAGCGATGGCACAGTCAAACGTACTTCTATCAGTCTTTACGGGAATATACGCTCCAATGGCCTCATCGCCCTCAATATTGACGATGGGAATAGCCTGGTGGCCGTGCGCCGCTCCAATGGCGCCCAGCAGATTCTGCTGGCCACGGCCCAGGGCAAGGCCATCCGCTTTGGCGAAGAGGACATCCGTGCCGTGGGGCGCGTGGCCACCGGCGTGCGGGGCATGCGTCTGGGTTCCGGGGACCGCATCGTGGATATGGAGGTGGCCGACGCTCTCCCTGACTTGCCCGAAGGCGTGCAGGCGGACGAATCCACCGCTGACCACGGCATGCTGCTGACCGTCACCGAGAAGGGCTATGGTAAGCGCAGCCTGCTGCAGGACTACCGCCTGCAGGGCCGGGGCGGCACGGGCGTGATCAACATTCGCGCTGGCGTCCGCAATGGGCCGGTGGTGGGTTTCAAGCTCGTGAAGCCAGGCGAGGGTTGCCTGCTCATCAGCCAGGAAGGCATGGTCATCAAGTTTCTCATCGACGAGGTCCGCAAGACGGGCCGGGCCGCGCAAGGTGTGAAACTTCTTAACTTGGGCTCAGACCAGGACAAGGTGGTTGGCATCGCCAAGATCGATGGCAGCGCCATGGCCTTCGACGAAGAAGAGGACCTGGTCACCGACGCGGAACTGGCCACGCCGGGCCCCGACGAAAGCGGGGAACAGGCCAAGCTCGGACTTTAGACTTCGTTACAAAATAACCAGGGCAGTCCTGGTTGGTTGGTTACAGCCCTATCAATCTCAAGGATATAAAGATCCCTAACCGAACCGTCACAAAAGCGCAGGCGATTCGTTAAGGGGTATGAGTTCCGGTCCACCAGCTCAATGTTCAAGTTATTTTTTCGCAACAACTTAGAAGCAAGGGGTTGCAACTGCAGCCTCGTGGCTTATAAATACGCCTCCCAGTCGCCGCCCATTAGTTCGACACCCTCGCACTCCAGCCGCGGCAGCCAGTCCACCGGGAACACATAAGCCCAGGCCGCGTAGCTTTGTCCGCCAAACAACAGGATAGGGATCACCCGTCGCTCGAAACGACCTTCTTCCAATCCTTGAAGCTGGTCCAGGTCGTCCAGGGCGCTCTCGAGATCTCGGTCATCTTCATATCCGCTGAACTCACCCACCACCCAACCGGCCCCCGGCGGCAGCTCACTCGGGATGGGCCCCGGCGTCATGGCCGGGCAACCCGCCTCGGGCAAATGGAACAAGCGTCCCGGAGCATAGGCCAGGCTGTGGCCGATAGGATTCGTCCGCTTCAACCAGGCGTGGTTCCCCCCACCTTCGCGCAGCGGACCGTACACGAAGAGGCCGTCGGCTTCCATGGGTCTAGGGCACCGTGATGTGGACCACTTGGAGGCCCTGGTCGATGTCACTGCCCAGTAGTAAGGGTTGTCCAGGGAACTTGAAGACCCCCCAACACCCTTCATAGTCGCTGCCAGAGAAGGGGCTCGTGTCCCAATGGGCGAGCGCCGTGGGTTGGTCCAGGTTGCTGAGGTCCACCACCACCAGCCCCTGGCTGTAGTGGCTCAGGTAGGCGCGGTGGCCCTCAATCTGAACATTGTGGGGAGTGGCGTCCTCGTATTTAAAGCTGCCCCGAGAGGTGGGGGGGTGGCTGCCATCCAAGGACCAGAGGCGCATGGGGAGCCCTCGTGGGACCTCCTCGGTGGTGGCGACATAGCTGCCATCCTCAGCGGGCCAGATATTGTGGGCAAAATGTCCCGGTGCCACATTCCAGCGGACCATTAACGCCGGATGACGGGGATTGCTGATGTTCCAGATGGAGTAGGTGCTGTCGGAGCCTTCTGCCACATAACAGCGGCCATTGCGGGCGGTCATGTCATGAACGAAATGGCCCTGGTTGAAGGTGGTCACGTAAGCTGGCTGCTCGGGGTCGGTCTTGAGGTCCCAGAGCTCTACGGACCCTTGGCCCGAGGTGCCGAATTCCTCGTCATGATGGGACAGGTATGGACCCTCTTGCGACCCTGGCGGGTCCAGTTGGGTGTAGCGCTGAAGGTAGAGCAGGCCGGTGCCAGGGTCGATGTCCACGGTATGGGCGTTCAAACGGCCATCGTGGGGGACGATGCTGCGCACGTAGTTCACGTGGTCCGGCAAGCCCGCCAGGTCCAGCACCATCACGCCGCCCCGCACGTTGGTGTGTTCGCTGCAAATGTAGGCGTAGTGGCCATAGACCCGCATCTCCCGCCAGTAGATCCCCGGCAGGGTGGTATTGGTGGGGCCGTCTACCTCATCAACAATCCGTGGCTGGTCTGGATTCCTCAAGTCCACCACAAGCACACCTTTGGCGGTGCCCATCAGGCCATAGCGGCCCCCGTCGGGGGCGACGTAGCCCCAACAGCCAGCTACGCCGTTCCGAGCCACACTTGAGGCCAGGCTGGCGCCGAAATTGCCGGTGGTGGCACCCAACGGACCACTCGGGCCCGGGTCGGATCCATTTCCCGAACCGCCTCCACAGCCGAGAACGAGAAAGGTCAAAATGGCAGCAAGGTGTGTGGATCGCATGAGGATCAGTTTACTGCACCTGGGTTGGGCGACGGCTTCAGTGTCAGGCGTCCCACTTCCGCAGTAAAGGCGGCCATGCAATCAGCCTCACCCCTACCCATCTGGTCCATGAATGTGCCAGCGAACCTGACTGGCATCGATTTTTCCGATCACTTAAGCTATTGGGGAAAAGGAATCCCGGCGGTCATGGTTACGGATTCAGCCTTCTACCGGAATCGGGGGTATCACACCGATCGCGGCACTCCGGAACGCCTTGATTACACCCCCATGGCCCAGGTAGTGCAGGGGCTATTCGCCGCGGTCAAGGCCCTCGAGGAATGAGTCGATGTGAGGGTTTCGGGACCTGCAGTTGAGTCCTCGCTTACTCCGGGATTGGGAATCGCTCCCCGAGGGCAAAAACCTCCGCCTGGATACCAGAGATCGCAGCCTCATCGGCCCTAAAGTGCAGGGCGCGGTCGATCCAATCGGCAACCAGGGCCATCTCGCCCTCCTTCATGCCCCGGCTGGTAAGGGCGGGGCTGCCCAGGCGGATACCCGAGGGCTTGAGGGGCGGATTGGGATCGAAGGGAATCCCATTCTTATTGGCCGTCAGCCCCGCGCGGTCCAGCACCTTTTCCGCTTCGTTGCCCAGGATCCCCTGGGCAAAGACATCCACCAGCAGCAAATGGTTGTCCGTGCCCCCACTGATAAGGCGCCAGCCCTTTTTCTGGAGGCCTTTGGCCAGGGCCTGGGCGTTGGCGACCACCTGGCCGCTGTAGACCTTGAAGGAGGGCTCTAGCGCCTCGGCGAAGGCCACCGCCTTGGCGGCGATGACGTGCATCAGCGGGCCCCCTTGGATGCCCGGGAAGACGGCGCGGTCCAGGTCCTTGGCGTAGGCTTCTCTGCAGAGAATCATGCCGCCGCGGGGTCCGCGAAGGGTCTTGTGGGTGGTGGTGGTGACGAAATCAGCGTAGGGCACCGGGCTGGGGTGGTGGCCGGTGGCCACCAAGCCCGCGATGTGGGCCATGTCCACCAGGATGAGGGCGCCGACCTCATCCGCGATGGCCCGGAAGGCGGGGAAATCGAAAGTCCGCGGGTAGGCCGAAGCGCCCACCACGATCATCTTTGGACGGTGTTCGAGTGCGAGGCTGCGCACCTCGTCCATATCCACGCGCTCATTGTCCCTGCGCACGTGGTAGCCCACAAATTTGTAGAGCACGCCGCTGCTGTTGAGGGGGTGCCCGTGGGTCAAGTGGCCGCCGTGGGCCAAATCCAGGCCCAGCACAGTGTCGCCGGGCTTCAGCATGGCGAAGTAGACGGCCATATTGGCCTGGGCACCACTGTGGGGCTGCACGTTGGCATGCTCGGCACCGAAAAGTTGTTTGGCGCGGTCCCGGGCCAGGTTCTCCACGACGTCGACGTTGACACAACCGCCGTAGTAGCGTCGCCCCGGGTAGCCTTCCGCATACTTGTTGGTGAAGTGGCTGCCCATGGCCTGCATCACGGCCACAGAGGCGTAGTTCTCGGAGGCGATGAGCTCCAGATGATGACGCTGGCGCCCGATCTCCTGCTCGAGCGCTGAAAACACAGCCGGATCCGCCTGTCGCAGCACTTCATACATGGAGTCCCCCCAAAGGAAAAATTCTGCCACGGGGACCAGGTTTTTGCGCTTCTTAGAATGGTCCTGCTGGGGTCTACTCGAAGCTGAACCCGCCTCAAGCATCGATCCCCCCTGAGAGCCCTGTTCCATGTGGAACAATTCCCCCACCCTGAGCCGTCCCTCCAGATCCCTGGGGATTCCCGGCCGAGCTCTGCTGTGGGCTTGGGTGGCGCTGATGTCCGCCCCGGCCGCCGTGGACCCCATGCGGGTTACCACTCCCGCCTTCCAGGTCATCACCAGTCGGGAAGGTCTGCCCCAGAACTCGGCCATGGACCTGCTGTACGACTCCTCGGGCCGCCTCTGGGTGGCTACCCAGGATGGCGTGGCCACCTTTGACGGGCAGGCTTGGCGGGCAGAGGCGATGCCTGAACGAAAATTTTCCAACTTCCTTCGTTGTATGGTTTTAGATGTTGATGGCGGGCTCTGGTTCGGGCGGCAGGATGGGGGGGTTGCCCATCTGAAGTCTGGGCGGTGGGATCGCCCTGAGGGCCTCATGGGGGCGGCCGGCACCCGGGTCAATGCCCTGCTGGCCTGCCAAGGAGCGGTCTGGGCGGCGACGACACGGCAGGGGTTGGGCCGCTTTGATGGCCAGCACTGGACGATGCTGGGTGCCAACGAGGGATTGCCCGCCGCGCCAATGCAATGCCTGGCCTCTGCGGAGGGTGCGGGTCTATGGGTGGGCACCGGGCAAGGCCTCGTCCTGTTGGAAAACAACCGGGTGGCGCGGACAGAGTTACCTGGCGTCAGTGTGGAATCCCTCTTGAGACTCAAGGATGGTGGGCTATTGGCAGGAACCGCCCGTGGGCTTTTCCAGCAATCCCAAGGGGCCTGGAAGCCGCTTCCGCTGCCCATGGAGATACAAGGACGATCAATCCATGCCTTGGCCCAGACCCGGGCCATGGATGGTTCCGACGTTCTTTGGGTAGGAACCGGTGGCGAGGGGCTGGCCTCTCGCGACTCGGCGGGCTGGAGGATCTTCACGGCTCGGAACGGGCTTCCCAGCGGAGCCATTTGGAGCCTGCTGCCTGTTGAAGCCAAGGCAGGCACCGAAGCCCTTTGGATCGGCACGGATGCGGGCTTGGTGCATCTGCAATTTGGCCAGTGGCAGAGCCTGGGCCGGGACCAGGGTCTCGCGGATCCCAGCGTGTACGCGCTGGCCTGGACCAAAGGGAAAGGAATGGAAGGTTCCCTTTGGCTGGGGACCCGCAGCAGCGGGGTGGCCCGGATCGAGCCGAGCCGAGTGCGCTTCTATACCCCCAAAGATGGGTTACCTGACGTGACGGTATTCAGCTTACTGGAATGGCCGCTTGAGGGAGGAGCTGCGGTCCTCTACGCCGGTACCCAGGCCCAGGGCCTCGCGCAATTCGCGGGGGGGCGATGGAGGCCGGCTTCCACGCCGGTCACCCTCCGGCATGCCAACATCCGGCAGTTGCGGGAGACCCAGGATACAGAAGGCCGGCGGGTGCTCTGGCTCATGAGTGGCGGGGCGGGATTGTGGCGCCGGACTGGGGAAACCTGGGAGAGCGTGACCATGGCCGATGGCCTGCCCACGAACAACATTCACTCGGCCCTGGAAACCTTGGACAGCCTGGGTGGCCGTACGCTCTGGATCGGCACCGAGAGCGCGGGCCTGGCCCGCCGTAGAGCGGGAAAATTGAAAATCTTCACCACCCAGGAAGGCCTGCCGAACAACACGGTCATGAGTTTGGCGGAAACCCACTGGGGTGGAGGGCACCAGCTCTGGGCGGGCACCGAAGGCGGAGGGTTGGCCTGGTGCGATCCAGACTTGGAGGAACCGGTGTGGCACGTACTGTCGGAGACCACCGACCCACCGCTGCCCAATAATACGGTCTACCAGGTGCAGGTGGATGGGCGGGAGCGGCTGTATGTCTTCACCAACCGGGGCGTGGCCCGGGTCGCTGGGACCTTGGGCGCGCTTCATATCGAGGCCTTCAACACCGACAGTGGCCTGCCGAGCAATGAATTCAATGGTGGGGCTTCCATGAAGGACCCTCTCGGCCGGATTTGGGGCGGCTCCATAAGTGGCGCGGCGGTCTTCGATCCTGCCCAGGAACTCCCTGCTCCAGCAGTATCCCGGCTGCTGCTTGAGCAGGTGCAGGTGAACGGGGAGACCCGGGAATTTCCTCAAGGCGTGCGCCTGGGTCATCGGGAGCGGCGCCTGGATTTCAGGTTCGCCCTGCTGAATTTCTTCAGGACCAGCGAAACGAGGTATCAGAGCCAGCTTCTGGGATTGGAGGAAGCGCCTTCCGCCTGGTCGCCAGAAGCGCACCGGGAATTCCCCGGCCTGGGTGCAGGGCGGTACGTGTTCCGGGTCTGGGCCCGGAACTACCGGGGGCAGGTGGCGGGGCCGGTGGACCTGGCTTTCGAGATCCATCCCGCGCCCTGGCGCACGGTCTGGGCCTATGGACTGTATCTGCTCGCCATGGCCGGGGTCGCCTGGGCAGCCGTCAGGACCCGGCTGGGGCTCCTCCAGCGCAAGAACGAGGAGTTGGAGGACCGGATCCGGATTCGGACCCACGAGATCGCAGCAGCCAAAGACCACATCGAGTCCCAGAACCGGCAGATCGCCAGGCTCATGGAAAGCAGCAGCCTGGCTCAGAGAGACATCATCAGCTGGTCCCGGGCCATCGCCGAGGAATTGGCCCAGACCATCGGCGCCACCAGCATCGGCATCTACACGGTGCAGGGGGAGGAATTGCGGGCGCTCGGCGAAAGCGCTACCCGCATCCCCACACTCCAGGAGCTGCAAGCCAAGCCCTACCTGAACCCCAAGCTGGACCGCCGGAAGAATCCGGTTCCAGTCGTTGAGGACCGGCGGGGGGAACTGTCCATCCCGGTCGAAGGCCCCAGTGGCGAGATCCTGGGGGGAATGGTGCTGTCAGGCCCCTTTGCCTGGGGAGAACCGGAACGGCGATTGGTGGGGGTCTTTGCGGCTCAGCTTGGCGCCATCCTGGAATTGCAGAAGACGCGGCGGAACTTGAGTGCCGCGCGCCAGCTGCAAACCCACACCCGTGACAGCCTGCGGGAGAAGGGCGTGGCGCTGCTCCAGATCTGCCCCACTTGCCAGCGCTGCTACGACGAATCCGTGCGGGAGTGTGCCTGGGACCAGACGCTCCTGGAAGCCCCCCGGGTGCTGCCCTACCTCATCGAGAACCGCTACCAGCTTCTCCGGTTGCTGGGGGAAGGGGGCATGGGCCTGGTCTTCGAGGCCAAGGACTTGCGGCTGGACCGTGAAGTGGCCCTGAAGCTCATCAAGCCAGAGCTCTATGGCATCCCCGAGATCCGGGCCAGGTTCACCCAGGAGGCCCGGGCCCTGGCCAGCATCGAGCATCCTGGCGTCATTTCGATCTTCGATTCCGGGGAGCTGGAGGATGGCTCGGCCATCATGGTCATGGAGCTACTGAAAGGTGTGGATCTTGGGACAATCATCGCCCGGCATGGGGCTGGCACCCCCGCCCAGGTGGCGCGCCTGCTGCGCCAAGGCGGGGCAGGACTGGCCGCTGCGCATCGGGCGGGGGTCATCCACCGCGACATCAAGCCCGCGAACATTTTCTTGATTCAGGGAATTGATGGTTTTCAGGTGAAGATTCTCGATTTCGGGCTCGCCAAGCCTCTAGCGGCCGAGGGTGGAGTCACCCAGACGGGCATGGTGGTGGGCACGCCCCAGTACATGTCCCCAGAGCAGGTGCGGGGCCACAACTTGGACGCACGAAGCGATGTCTATGCTTTCGCGGCCAATGGGTACGAAGCCCTCACGGGCCACCGCCTCATCGTCCCTCATGCGGTGGGGGACGTCTTCTCACTCATTGCCCGGGGGGAGCACCAGCCCCTGGCGGAGCTGGTGCCTGGGCTGCCAAAGCGGGTGGGGCATGCCTTCGAGGCCGCCCTCTCTGTGGATGTGGCCGGTCGGCCTTGGGACATCGACATTTGGGTGTCGGGCTTCGTGGATGACCTGGATGGGATGGCCAATCGGACCCCAGGGTGGCCGGACATTCCTGCCTCAGGTTTCCAGCCTGTACATGCGGAATCACCCCCTACGGGCCTCATGCCGGACTCGGGAACGGGCTGATCTGCCAAACTACAGCCATGGACGCAGCTTTCCTTCCCCCCAGCCAGGACCCGGAGCTCGAGCGGTTCGAGCATCCCTTGGCCCAGCGCTATGCCAGCAAGGCCATGGTGCGCCTGCTTTCACCCCTCTACCGCCAGCGGGTATGGCGGCGGCTCTGGATTGCCTTGGCGGAAAGTGAAATGGAATTGGGCCTTCCGATCTCGGTCGAGCAGATCGAGGAACTGCGAGCCACCCGCGACCAGGTGGATCTGGAGGCCATCGCCATCCATGAAGCGGCGCTGCGCCACGATGTCATGGCGGCCATCCACGCCTGGGGAGACCAGGCGCCCAAAGCGAGGCCCATACTGCATCTGGGCGCGACGAGCTGCTTTGTGACCGACAATGGGGATTTGTTGATCGGCCACGAAGCGCTGGCCCTGCTGCGACGCCGTTTGCTGGAGGTCATTGCCGCTCTGGCGGCCTTCGCCGACACCTGGAAGGACCAGGCGACTCTGGGCTTCACCCACTTCCAGCCCGCCCAACCCACCACCGTGGGCAAGCGCGCCACCCTCTGGATCCAGGATCTACTGCTGGATCTGGAAGATCTGGACCATCTCATCGCCACCACGCCCGTGCGGGGCGTCAAGGGCACCACGGGCACCCAGGCCAGTTTCCTGGAGCTGTTCAACGGCCGTGGGGAGCTCGTGGATGCCTTGGAGAAGAGCTTCTGCGAAAAGGTCGGTTTCCCGGCCATTCCTGTGAGCGGCCAGACAGCCACGCGAAAACTTGAAGACCGCATCGGCCAAGTGCTCTGCGGCCTAGCGGCCTCCGCCAGCAAATTCGCCTGCGACCTGCGTCTGCTCCAGCACCTGAAAGAGGTCGAAGAGCCCTTCGAGACGCAGCAGATCGGCTCCAGCGCCATGCCCTACAAGCGCAATCCCATGCGCAGCGAGCGCATCAACAGCCTGGCCCGCTTCGTCCTGGGTCTCATGCCATCCACCTATCAGACCAGCGCCAGCCAGTGGATGGAGCGCACCCTGGATGACAGCGCCCATCGCCGCCTGACAATCTCCCAAGGCCTTCTGGCGGTGGACGCAATCCTGGTGCTCTACCGCAACGTGGCCTCGGGCCTGGTGGTCTATCCGAAGATGATCGAAGCCCGGTTGAACCAGGAACTACCCTTCATGGCTGCCGAAGTGCTGCTCATGGAGGCCGTCAAGCGCGGCGGGGACCGCCAGGATCTGCACGAACGCTTCCGGGTGGCGGCGCTGGAAGCAGGGCGGAGGATCAAACAGGAGGGGAGGGGGAATGACTTGCTCTCACTCCTTGCGGCGGACCCGGCCTGGGGCATGGCCGAGCCTGAGCTGGAGTCCCTGTTGAATCCCCAGCGCTTCACCGGGCGGGCCAGGGACCAGGTGAGAGCCTTCCTGGACAAGGAAGTCATGGCTGCCTTACAGAATCATGAGTCGACAGAAGCCGCCGAAATTCGCGTTTAAAGGAAGAACATGCTCAAGCTTGCGGTGATCGGTGCCCAGACCCTCCTGGGACGCGAACTGGTGGGCTCCCTGGAGCCCCAGGAATGCTCGGTGCTGCCCCTGACCACGGGCCCCATGACGAAACAGGACGAGGAAGGCGATCTCATCGTGTTCGCGCCGGAACCCACGCTGCTGGAAGGCCTGGACGTCATCATACTGGCTGATACGCCTTCGGATCCCCACCTCCTGGATCATTTCCCCGGCCGCATCCTCGACCTGCGCGCAGATGCAGACCCCGCGGTTTCGGGTGAACCCATGCCGCTCATCGACGCGTGGCCCGCGGGCACCCTGCGATTCCGAGGGCGCCCCGCTCTGGACCAGGTGCTGAGCCTGCTGCCGTCCTTGGTGGCGGGCCTGGGTGCCGTTTCCGGCACCCACCTTCGTTCCATCGCCCACCTGGGAGACGAGGGGCTGGATGGCCTCATGGCGCAGACCACCGCGGTGATCAAGGGCGAGGATCCTGACACCACCGACCTGGGCTACCGCGCCGCCTTCGAGTTGGTGCCGCAGGTCCCCAGGGGGAGCCTAGTGGAGGTCCGCACACCGACCTTCCACGGGGATTTGCTGGTGCTGAACCTGCAAGCCGCCCCTGGCCAGGTTCTCGCACAGAACCCACCGCCGCTTGGCGTAGCCTGGGCCGCGCACCCACCCACCAGCCGCGAGGTGGCAGTGAACTCCGATGCCTTGGTGCATTTGACCCTTTCAGACGGCAACACCCGGGGCACGATCATCCTCGGCTTCGATCCCATCCTCTGGGGCGTGCTAAGGCCCACCCTGCGTCTACTGGGTCTTTGATACCCGAACCCTAATGGCAAAAAAACTCGATCAACCTCAAGGCCGCGGCGACTTCTTCAAGTCCTTGGGGACGCTTGTGGCTGGCTTCATGGCGGAACAGGTGGAAGAGGCCATCACGAAGGCCAGCCCTCGGGCGCTGCGCCCGCCTGGGGCGCTGGATGAATTCGCCTTTCTGACGGCCTGCACCCGGTGCGGGGACTGCATCCCGGCCTGTCCCCAGGATGCCATCCTCAAGGGCGGCCCGGCCATGGGCTTGGGGCTCAATGCCCCGTACATCGATCCTCGCGGCATGCCCTGCTTCCTCTGCACGGACCTGCCCTGCATCAAAGCCTGCCCCGAGGAGGCCGGCGCGCTGCTATGGCCATCGCGCACCACGAAGACCGGAGAGGCCCTGGATGGCCCCCGGGCGGTGCAGATGGGTACGGCGCACATCCTGGAGAAGCTCTGCCTGACCTTCCAGCGGGAGGACCACGAGGCCCAGGCCTGCCGCACTTGTGTGGACCGCTGTCCCTATCCCGGCGTGGCGATCCAGGTCGTGGATACCGCAGATGGCAGCATTCCCCACCCTGAAGTCATGGAGGAATTTTGCACCGGCTGCGGGCTCTGTGTGTTCGGGTGTCCCACACCCAGCCCGGCGATCACCGTGATACCGCGCCGCTAGAATTGCGTCAGGGCCGCATCCCTGCTAGCTTTGCGAAGCCTCAAGGATCTGCATGACCCAGCCGCTCCACCTCGGACACTCACGACCCCGGAAAGAGGGAAGGGCCAAAGTGACGGGCGCTGCCCACTACACCGACGACGTGCGGATGGAGGGGCTCCTGCATGGTGCGACGGTCCGATCGCCGGTCCCCCGAGGCATTCTCCGAGGGATCCAGTTCGGGGATGGGATTCCCTGGAATGAATTCGTCATCGTCACCGCCAAGGACGTGCCGGGAGATCCCATGGTGGCGCTCATCGAGCATGACCAGCCCTTCCTGGTGGCGGACCGGATCAACCACGCCGAGGAAGCCGTGCTGCTGCTGGCCCACGAGGATCGGTTCCTGCTCGAGCGGGCCCGCGCGGCCGTGCGCTTGGAGATCGAGGCGCTTCCGCCCTTGCTGGACCTGGAGGATTCACTGGCCTGCAAAGAGGTGGTCTGGGGGCAGGACAATCTTTTCAAGGAGCTGCTGATCGAGAAGGGCGAGGTGGATTCCGTATGGAAGACCGCCGCGCACATCGTCGAGGGCGAATACCGCACCGGGGCCCAGGAGCAGCTCTACATCGAACCCAATGGCACCATCGCTGTGGCGGACGCGGGCGGGGTCACTGTATGGGGCTCCTTGCAGTGCCCATACTATGTACACAAAGCTATTAAATCACTCTTTAACCTATCAGATGATCAAGTTCGCATCATCCAGATGGAGACCGGCGGCGGCTTCGGCGGCAAGGAGGACTACCCCAGCCTGATCGCGGGGCACGCCGCCCTGCTATCCATGAAGGCCGGTGGACGCCCGGTGAAGATCATCTACGACCGGGAAGAGGACATGGTGGCCACTACCAAACGCCACCCCTCCCGCACCCGCATCCGCAGCGCTTTCGACACCGAGGGAACCCTGTTGGCCCTCGATTTGGATTTCGCCATTGACGGTGGCGCCTACGTAACTCTGACTCCGGTGGTGCTGAGCCGTGGCGCCATCCACGCCGGTGGCCCCTACCGTTGCGCGAACACCCGCATCCACGCGCGGGCAGTGGCCACAAACACACCACCCCACGGCGCCTTCCGGGGCTTCGGCGCCCCCCAGAGCCTCTTTGCCATCGAGCGGCACATGGACGTAGCCGCAGCGCAGTTGGGGATGGACCCCATCGCGCTTCGCAAGCGCAATCTACTAAAGATGGGCGACACCACCGCCACGGGCCAGATCATCAAAGAGACTCTTGATCTACCAGGCATCCTGGATCGGGCCCTGGAGAAGCTGGATTACGTATCAAAAAAGCACCAATACGACATCACCAACCGCGCTTCGGCGCCCATTAAAAAGGGGGTCGGCTTCGCGGTCTTCATGCATGGTTGCGGCTTCACTGGAGCGGGGGAAACCTATCTGGCCTCCGTCGCGGGCGTGGAGGGCCGTTCCGATGGGAAAGTATATGTGCTGGCAGCCTCCACGGAGATCGGCCAGGGCACGAACACCATGTTCAGCCAGGTGGTGGCCGAGGCCTTGAGGGTGCCCATGGAGTGCGTGGAGGTGGCCCAGCCAGACACCGCCGTGGTTCCTAACAGTGGTCCCACCGTAGCTTCGCGCACCTGCATGGTGGTGGGCAAACTAGTGCAGGACGCGGCCCAGGGCCTGCGCCAGACGTTGGTCCAGTCCGGCCTGCTGCCAGAGCCCTACGATGGCGAAGCGTTTTCGCGAGCGGTGAAGGCCTATCTCGAGAAATTCGGCCGGCTGAAGGCCTACTCTCAATACAGCACTCCGCCGCACATCGTCTGGGATGACCAGTTGTACAAGGGGGACGCCTACACGACCTTTGCCTGGGCCTGCTACGCCGCAGAGGTGATTGTGGATACCCGCACCTTCGAAGTGAAAGTGGAGGATTTCGTCGCCCTCCAGGAAGTGGGCCGGGTCCTGAACCCCGTTCTGGCTGAAGGACAGATCGAAGGCGGTGTGGCCCAGGGCATCGGCTATGGACTTTCAGAGCAGGTCGTTTGGAACAATGGACGAATGGCCAACGGACAGATGACCAACTACATCATGGCCACCAGTGCGGACCTGCCCCGCATCCGGGTCTATTTTGAAGAGAATCCCTACGCGCTGGGCCCTGGTGGCGCTAAAGGCATCGGCGAATTGCCCATGGATGGCCCCGCCCCGGCCCTGCTCAACGCGGTTCAGCACGCCCTGGGCACCACGTTGCCGCGGGAGATCCCCCTGACGCCCGAGCGGCTCATGGAGATTCTGGAGCCATCCAATGCCTGAAAAAATGACATTATCTATACAAGTAAATGGAGTGGCTCGCAGAGTTCAGGCCTGGCCCATGGCGCGCCTTCTGGATGTGATCCGGGAAGAGCTTGACTTGACGGGGACCAAGGAAGGCTGTGGCGAAGGCGAGTGTGGGGCCTGTTCGGTCTTCCTCGACGGCAAGCTGGTGAACAGCTGCCTGGTGCCCGCGGCGCAGGCCCAGGGCGCGGAGTTGCGCACCATCGAAGGCGTGGCCGATGGCGAACAGCTCCATGGAGTGCAGGCAGCCTTCCTTGAGTGCGGCGGGGCCCAGTGCGGCATCTGCACACCGGGCATGGTCATGGCTGCCGTGGACCTGCTGCGTCGCTGCCCGCAGCCCGACGAGGCCCAGATCCGCGATGGCCTCGCGGGCAACCTATGCCGTTGCACGGGCTATGTGAAGATCGTGGATTCCGTTGCATCGGCTGCGAAGCGCGCGGTGGCAGTGGCGGAACAGGCCCTCCAGGCAGGCGCTGGAGCCAATCCATGAAGGGCCAGGCCCCCGGTTGCCGGGTCCACACACCCGCCTCCCTCGCAGGGGCCCTTGAGCTCTTGGCGGCCGAGAAGGGTGTTTGGCGGCCCCTGGCTGGGGGCACCGATCTAATGGTTCCTTTCGCTGCTGGCAAGCTGCCCTTCATGGATTTCCTGAACCTGTGGGGCCTCGAAGAATTGCGAGGTCTGGAAATCTCCGAAGACGCCATCACCCTGGGGGCGCTGAGCACCTATTCGGAGATTCGCAACCATTCCCTCTTGCAGCGGGAGTTTCCTAACCTCGTGCAGAGTGCCTGGGTGACCGGAGCCATCGCCATCCAGAACCGCGGCACCCTGGGGGGCAATCTCGCCAATGGAAGCCCCGCCGCAGATACGCCGCCCAGCCTGCTGACCTATGGTGCGGAGGTGCAGCTCCAATCCATCGCCGGATCCCGCTGGGTGCCCTACGAGAACTTCCACACGGGCTACAAGCAGACCGTGATGCTGCCGGAGGAATTGATCACGCGCATCCGTATCCGACGTCCCAAGGGCAATAACTTCCACTTCTTCCGCAAGGTGGGTACCCGCAAGGCCCAGGCTATCGCCAAAGTCTGCGTGGCGGCCTACGCGCGGGTGGAGGAAGGCCGGGTGGTGGAGTTCCGCCTGGGGCTCGGCAGCGTGGCGCCCGTGCCCGTGCGCGCCAGAACCGTGGAACTGATGGTAGAGGGCTGTGTGGTCGACACCCTGCTGATCGCCGCAGCGCGGACAGCTTTGATGGAGGACATCCGGCCCATCGACGACATCCGCAGCACGGCGAAGTATCGGCGCACCGTGGCCGCCAATGTGCTGGGACAACTACTGGAGGAGATGGTTGAGCATTTCGACCGGATGGCTTGAGGCCCTTCGGGACCTGACTGCCCAAGGGGTCCCGGTGGCCCTGGTGACGGTCATCCGGGTGGACGGGTCCACGCCCCGGGACCTGGGCGCCAAGATGCTGGTGACCGCCACGGGCCGCGTCCATGGCAGCATTGGTGGCGGCAAGCTGGAACTGCTGGTCACCGAAGACGCCCAAGCCGCCTTGCACAAAGGCGAGGCCTGTGTGCGGCACTACCCTCTGTGCATCCGCGCCGGCCAATGCTGCGGCGGCAGCACCGACGTGCTCATCGAGGTGCTGAATGCCGGGCCGCTGTTGTACCTCTTTGGCGCAGGCCATGTGGGGCAGGCCCTCTGCCAAGCCCTGGAGGGCACGGCATTTCAGGTTCACCTCGTCGATTCCCGCCCGGAATGGATCGGGAATGCAGAGCTGCCAGCTTCAGTCCAAAAGCATCCGGGAACCTGGCTGGAGTTCGTCGAAACGGCTGAATGGTCCAGTCGAGTGCATGCGGCGGTGCTCACCCACAGCCATGAGCTGGATAGGGAGATCCTCGCCGACCTCGTCGAGCGCGATTTGGCCTTTCTGGGGCTCATCGGCTCGAAGACCAAATGGGTCCGTTTTCAATCCATTCTGAAGAAGGCAGGGGTTAGTGCATCCAAATTAGCGCGGGTGCACTGTCCCATCGGCCTGGATCTGGGCCGCGGCAAGGCGCCCAAGGAAGTGGCCATCAGCATCGCCGCGCAACTGCTGCGGGTGGCTCAATCTTGAAGGGCCCGGCCTTCGTGCTGCTGGCGGCCGGGGCCTCCACGCGCATGGGCCAGCCCAAAGGCCTGCTGGACTACCGGGGTCGACCTTGGCTCCGGGCCCAGGTCGAGGTGATCCGCAACCAGGGTTTCCAGACCATCATCCTGGTGCTGGGCACCGATGCAAATGCCTACAACCCCGTGCTGGCAGGGCTTCCGTGGGTCGCAACCCGATTGAACAAGGAGCCGGAGCGCGGCCCCTTCTCTTCGCTGCTCATCGGGCTGGAGGGCCTGGCTGGACCCGCCTGGATCCATCCAATCGATGTGCCGGTGCCTGGAGCCCTGAAGGCGCTGGAATGGGTATTGAATCAGGGAGCGGAGGCGGTCATCCCGACCTTCGAAGGGCGTGGAGGCCATCCAGTACTATTGTCCAAGGCCCTCATCCAGAGGCTTCGGAGGGTGGATCCTGCAAGCCCTGGGGCGCGGCTGGACCATCAGTTGGGACTGGTCCCAATCCATCGGGTGCCGGTAGTGGATCCCAAGGTGGTGCTGAACCTCAACACCCCGGAGGCCTGGATAACCTTCCTTGCTCAGCCCTGACGACCCACCATCCAGGCGGAAACAATCGCCAGCGCAGCCCCGGCCATGCGGATGGCTGTGACGGGCCGGTGCTCCACCAGCGCGTCCCAGATTAGACTCATCACCAGTTGACCGCCGAGGATTCCCAGGAAGACAGGGAAGGCTCCCACGCGATGGATGGCGAAGGGAATTCCCACTACCAAGGCCAACCCGCAGAGGCCGGGAATCAAGTACCACCAGCGGAAGGCGTCAAGACTCCCCTTGATGCGGAAGAAGTCCGGCAGCAGGTCCGGCCGAACCCGGGCCAAAGCGAAGAGGAACAGGGCCGCGGCCAGCAGAATCAAAGTATTGAAAAGCGCGGTGCTGCTGAGGCCCCAGGTATTGGAAAGTTGGCGGTTGAGGCCGCCCTGTACGACGGCGGCGACACCCAGTATTCCGGGAAGAAGAATGAACCAGCGCATGGGGACTCCAGGCTCTTAGTGTGCCCGGGTGGTCGGGACTTTCACTCGCCGGGAAGGACGAGTAGGCTGGGTCCACTCCCTGGTTGCCCATGTCCGATACTGAAGACCCGAGACGTTTCGAGCGTTTGAATCTGCCGAGCCCCTTCAAGGCTCGCTTCATGTCCGAAGGCATGTGGATCGATAACGTGGAGATCATCACCATCGGCGCCGGGGGTTTTGGCGCGTGGGTGGAGGAGCGGCACGCCCAACATTTCCAGTTCGAACCCGGCCACCCCTTGGAGTATTTCCGCTGGGATGATCCCAGTTTGCCCGCGCCACCCACCCGGGCGCGCATCGCTTTTTCCTCCATGCGAGGCCAGTCCGCAAGGCCCGGCTATCTGATGATCGGTGCGGAATTCCTGGAACCGAGCGAAGCCTTCGTGGCCCAGTTGATGGACGTGGCGCGGAAGGCCTTGGAGGGTTGAGATCCCAGGGCGATGGGTGCATGGCGTTGGATGTTGATTCTGAAGTGCGCGTTCATGGAGGTTCTGATGCCCTTGGCCCGATGGTTCCATTCCGCTCTGCCGCTGCTCCTCCTGCTGGCGCCGGCCCGGGCCGAGGCCCAATGCGGCTGCAAGGACATCGAGGATCTAAAGCTCCGGCGGGAAGAAGTCCTAGCGGCCCAGCAGGCCTTTGCTTCCAGGGTGAAGCTGGCCGCGCGGACACCCTATACAATCCGGGACAAGAATTTCCTCAAGGCTGAAGTGCAGAAAATTCTGAACGATCTGGCGACCCAGAGGGGCCGATCCACCCATGCCACTGGCGAAACCTCCAATGTGGGTGTCATGAACATCAAGGCCCCGACGGATTGCCTGCGGGAGGGCATCCGGCAGCATGAACTGGTGCACCAACAGGCGGCCTTTGATGACATGAAGACCGTCCTGGGGAACATGTGGGGTGACTCAGAGGGAGATCGGTTCTCCTGGAGGAAGGCCACGCTGGCGGAGTACATCCTGGAGGAAGTTCGGGGCTATGCGCAGGAGGTCCAGTTCGTGGACCAGCAACTGGCCAGGCTGTTGAAAGAATGCGGGAAGAAGCCAGTACTGGAGCGGGATGGCACTTCCTACCACACGACCGGTCCTACCTCCGACCATGAAAATGGCGCCACCCCTCCTGCAGGCCCGAGGCCCATGGCGAAGCCCGCACCCATCGCCAAACCTGCGCCGATCCCCAAACCCAAGCCCATCTGATGGCCCCCGGCGGGGAAGGCACCCGCTCGCGGCACCTCGGTGTCTTGATCTGCGCGGTGCTGCTGGCCTACGCAAATGCGTTGCGAGGCGCCTTCCAGTTCGATGATTTCAAAGTGATCGTGGACAACCCCGCCATCCGCTCGGGATCCGCATGGCTGGCCGGCGCCGCAGGCATCCGGCCCCTCCTCAAGGCCAGCTACGCCTTGAACTGGGCTGTGGATCAAGGCCCCCTCGGCTTCCATTTTCTGAACGTGGTTCTGCATGCGGCCAATGCGGCATTGCTCTACCACGTACTCTGTCGCTGGACAGCGCCTCAACCCAACGAGGGGGTGTCCAAGCCGAACGCTCAAGCGGCCTTCCTGGCTGCGCTGCTCTGGGCCCTTCATCCGGTGCAGACCGAAGCCGTCACCTACATTTCGGGGCGATCGCTGTCGCTCATGGCGACCTTCTACCTAGGCAGCTTGTTGGCCTATATCCGGGGCCGGGTAACCCAAGACAAGATGCTGCAATGGGGCGTCTCCCCGCTCCTTTTTTTGCTGGCATTCCTGACGAAGGAAACCGCCGTCACCCTGCCGATGACCTTGATGCTGTGGGAACTCACGGGCGCCACGAAGCCCCGTCCCTTCCGCGGGCCCGCGGTACATTGGGTAGCGTTGGGGGGGGTGGGGCTGCTCCTGGCCCTCCATGGGGACTACCGCCGCCTACTGAGTTTCGGCTTCCAGCAGCGGAGCCTGCTGGACAACCTGCGTAGCCAGATCCATGGGGCCACCTGGCTGTTGGTGAAGTTGCCCTGGCCGCACCCCCTCAACATCGATCCAGTGCTGCCCGTGTTTCATCGTTGGACCTGGGGTCTTGCGGCGGAGCTGGCGCTGCTCCTGGGCTTTCTGGCCTTGGGGATCTGGAGCGTGCGCCGCCGTCCTTGGCTGGCCTTTGGGATCCTGTGGGCCTTCCTGCACCTGGTTCCCACCAATTCCGTGGTGCCCCGTTTGGACCTGGTCAATGAGCGGCAGCTCTACCTCGCTTCGGTGGGGCCGCTCCTCGTGCTCTCCATCGGGTTGTCTGGAATGGGGCCCTCACGGCTCGGGCGGGCCGCCATCGGAGGCCTGATTCTGCTTCTGGGGCTGCTCACGGTGGTGCGAAACCAGGACTACCGCACGGAGATCGCGCTCTGGGAGAGCAGCCTCCATGCCCAGCCCGACAATCCCCGAGCCCTCAACAATCTGGGCACCGCCTACGGCGCGGCTGGGAACTATGAGGGGGCAATGCGGTCCTATCGCGAAGCCCTCCGTCTGAAACCGGACTACGAAATGCCCAGGCGCAATCTTGCCGTGCTGGAAGGCGGTGGCTGGGTGCGTTGAGCCGGCCCTCAGGCGATGGCGATGCCTTCCATCTCGCTCACCTCGTAGGCGTTGAAGCTGCTGCGCACCAAAGGGCCCGCATAGACGGTCTTGAAGCCGAGTGCCTTGGCCTTGGCTCCAAAATTTGTGAATTCCTCCGGGGTGACATAGCGCTTCACGGGCAGCTGATAGCGGGTGGGGCGCAGGTATTGGCCCAAGGTGAGGATGTCCACGCCAGCCTCCACCAGGGCTGCGAACACATACAACAGCTCGGCTTCGGTCTCCCCTAGGCCCAACATGAGCCCGCTTTTGGTGCGGAAGCCTTCGCCGAAAAGGGCTGAGCCCAGGCCTTTGGCTTCGCGGAGTACGGAAAGGCTGCGTTCGAAACGGCCAGCCGGGCGCACCTCGGCGTAGAGGCTGGGCACAGTTTCGGTATTGTGGTTGAAGACCGCGGGCCCCGCAGCCACCACCTGGGCCACGGCCGAGAGGTCTCCCAGGAAGTCTGGCGTGAGGACTTCCACCTGGGTGGTGGGGCAGCGACGACGGATGGCTAAAATGGTGGCGGCGAAATGGGCGGCGCCCCCATCGGGCAGGTCATCGCGATTGACGCTGGTGAGCACCGCGTAGCGCAGGCCCAGGGCTTCCACCTGGGAAGCGGTCGCTTCGGGTTCCAGCGGGTCCAGCAGGTTCGGCTTGCCGCTCTGGATGGCGCAAAAGCCGCAAGCCCGGGTGCAGGTGTCGCCCATGAGCAGGAAGGTGGCGGTGCCGTGGCTGAAGCAGTGGGCGCGGTTGGGGCAGCGGGCCTCTTCGCAGACCGTGTGCAGGTGGCTGTCCCGCAGGGCGGCCTTCATTTCATGCAGCTCCCGCAGGTTCACTCGCTCTTGAGTGATCCAGTCCGGCAGGCGCGGATGGTCAGTCAAAGCCTCGCGGCCGGTGCGTTTGGGGAAGCGGGGCATGGTCAGGCACTCCGACTTCCAGACTATCGGACTATCGGAAGCCGAGGACGGCGCCCTTCGCGTGAAGTGACCACAGCAACTCCAAGCCATCCTCCAAGGGCAGGCCCAGGGCTCGGGCGGCTTCGCCAACCCTTTCCCCTTCCAGGCACCGGGCCAGGAAGGCCGAGGCATGGGGGCTCAAGGTCGAGGCCTGGAAATCGCCCGCGCCATCCCGATAGGCCAGGAGGTACGTCTCGCCGGCATCGGGTTCCGGGTTGCCGCCACTGGCGTCCTGCACCGCATAGGCATAGGCGAGGTTGCGCACGGTGCCGTCGAAGACCACGTAAAGGTCCGCTTTGGGAAGCGCCCCTAGATCCACCTGAGGGGCCTCATCGGGCCAACGGAGAATCTCAACCTCAATATATTCGTAGTGGGCGAGCTGCAGTAGAAAGGGCCAACGGTCCTGCCCCCAACCGCTCTGAGCCAGCCACGCTACGAAGGCGGGGTTCACGTCCCGGTAATAGCTGCTCTGGATGGATCTGCTGCCCAGGAATGCATCCACACAAGCTGCCCACTGCCCAGCCTTTTCCAACAGGGCGTGGGTGAAGGGAAAGCAGTCCGGCAGGGGGTCTTCCAGGGCGGAGCGCACCAAGCTGCGGTAGGTGAGGAGGCGGGATTTGTAATGGGCCAGAGCCGCCTGGTCCTCCATATGGAGTTGCCGGGCCGCGCCAAAGGCAGCTGGATCTGCGCCAAAGAGGGAATGCCCGTCCTGGTCCAGGAGAAGGTCGGCCAGACAGCCTTGCAGGGCCGAGGTACGTTCAGCCGGTTCAACCACGGGAGGAGCCTCCAGACCCCGGCCCAGATACTGATAGTGGGTCCAAGGCCACGTCATAGGCCTTTTGCAGCGCTGCACGTTCAGCCAGCAGCTCCTCCAGCGCGGGGATGTCGTTGTCCCTTTCCAGCAGCACCGGCACGGCCCGGCCGATCCGTGGCAACACCCACTGCATCAGCTCGATGACCGGGTCGATGACCGGGGCTCCGTGGGTATCGATGACGAGCTGGTCCTCCTCGAACCAGGCATGCCCAGCGATGTGAAGTTGCTGCACCCGGTGGAGCGGCATCCCCTCCAGCCATTCCTTGGCATCGAAGCTGTGATTGCGGCTGTTCACATACACGTTGTTGATGTCCAGCAACCAGCCGCAATCCGCGCCTTCGAGGACCTCGGCGAGAAACTGTTTTTCGGACATTTCTGCTGCGCCCAGCTCCGCGTAGTAGCTGACATTCTCGAACAGGAAGGGCACGGGCAGTTCCGCCTGGAGCTGGCGGGTCCGCAATATGGAGTGTTGTACGGCCTCCCGGGTAAAGGGCATGGGCAGCAATTCATGGGTGTTGGCGCCGCCAAAGCTGCTCCAGCACAGGTGCTCGGAGTGCCAAGGCGACTGGGTGGCCTTCAGGAAGCCGCGCAGGTTGTCGAGGACGTCCCGCTCCCAGGCGTCGAAGCCCCCCATGGACATGGAGAGCCCGTGGGTGAGGACCGGATCCCGCTCCAGGATCTGCATGACTTGGCGATGGCGGGTGCCACCCTGGCCCACCACGTTCTCAGGCGCAATCTCCCAGAAGGGCACCGGACTCGCTTTCAGGGCCGCCACCTGGGCCAGGTGGGGGCGGCGCAGTCCGACGCCAACACCGCTGAAGGGGGTCCCGGAGGGGGTCCCGGAGGGGGTCATGGGGCGCCTTGAATGGAAGAGGGGGGAGACGTGATGCCTCCCCCCTCTGGATTAAAAAGCTGCCGAACTCAGTGCTTGGAACCGCAGGAGCCCTTACCGCAAGAAGCATCCTTCTTGTCCTTGGAATCCTTGGCGCCCTTCTTGTCCTTGCCGCACTTGCCATCCTTCATATCCTTACCGCACTTGTGCTCCTTGCCGCACTTGCCGTCCTTCATGTCCTTGCCACACTTGTGGTCCTTCATATCCTTACCGTCTTTTTTCTTGTCGGCGCTGCAGCTGGCATCCTTGCCATCCTTCTTGTCGGCGCCACAGCCAACTTCCAGGAGGGTCTTGTCAGAGCTGGACTTGGCGGAGGCGGCGGTGGCACGGGGCGCGGCGGAGGTGGCCACGACGGCGCCAGCGGCGAAGAGGGTGGCGAGGGTGGTGAGCTTTCGGTTCATGTTCTGCTCCTTGCGGCAACGCCGCGGGGACATCCCGGTAGCGGGGTCCAGGTTGAAAGGGGGCCACTGCAACTGAGTGGGTGACTGACTTAGGGTGTTGGATCGCGCCTAAATGTGACGAAGATCACCCAGAAACTCAAGGGCCAAGTAGCGGATTGGGGTGAAATCCCCTTCTGCGGGGCTGAAGGGAGGGCGTGACTCCTGGTGAGGATGCCTTCATAATCCGGGATTCCCTAAGTCGGGGACGAGGCAGGATTGGGTTTTCCAGGAGGGGCGGTTCATTTGTGGTGTGGGCGGCTGGTTCCAGGCTCCACATCCGGGCGCCATCGTCAAAGCCCTCGATTCAAATTGATGGTTTTCGTGGGGGCTCGCCCCGCGCTCTGACAGGTTCTATATGTTCAATTTTCGACGCATCCTCCTGGGCCGGCGCTTGGCCAGCGAGGAGATCCACCACACCAAGATCAGCAACCCGGTAGCCCTGGCTGTCTTCAGTTCCGATGCGCTCTCTTCCGTGGCCTATGGCACGGAATCGATCATGAACACCATCACCTTGGCGGCCCCGGCCGCAGGATTGACCGGCGCCTTGGCCCTCGGCGCCATCGGCTGGTCCTGGCCCGCCGCCCTTGGCATCACCATGTTGCTCCTGATCCTGATGGTCAGCTACAACCAGACCATCCATGCCTATCCCAACGGCGGCGGGGCCTACCTCGTAGCCAAGGACAATCTGGGCGAGGTGGCCGCGCAGACTGCCGGGGCTTCCCTCCTCATCGACTACATCCTGACGGTGGCGGTGTCCGTATCCTCGGGCGTGAGTGCCATCACGTCGGCCTTTCCGGCGATGGATCCCCACCGGGTGGCCCTGGCGCTGTTGATCATCGCCTTCGTGGCCATGATGAATCTTCGCGGGGTGAAGGAGAGCGGGGTCATTTTCGCCATCCCCACCTACGGCTTCGTGGTCTGCATCCTCTCCCTCCTTGCGGTGGGGATGTACCGGGCTCTAACCCACACTGATGCGGAACTGCTGGATCAGGTGCAGCGCCAAGTCCCCCACCTCAGCGATATGACCAAGTGGGCGGCCATCGTCCTGTTCGCGAAGGCCTATGCGGCCGGCTGCACCGCCTTGACCGGAGTCGAAGCGATCTCCAACGGCGTGCCAGTGTTCAAAGATCCGGTCTCACACAATGCGGCCAAAACCATGCGTTGGATGGTGGCGCTGCTCGCGACGATGTTCCTGGGCATCACCTACCTATCGAACCACTTCGGCCTCTCCCACTCCTTCACCACCGAAGAAACCCTGCTCTCGATGCTGGGGCACAAGGTTTTCGGATTTGGCGGCGCGGGGAAGATGGCCTACCTGGTGACCCAATTCTTCACCACGGCCATTTTGGCCCTGGCTGCCAACACCTCCTATGCGGACTTCCCCCGCTTAGCCGCCCTGCATGCCAAGGACGGCTTCCTGCCCCGCCAATTCAACAGCCAGGGAGACCGGCTCGTCTTCTCCAACGGCATCATCATCCTGAGTGTTGCGGCGGCTGCCCTGGTGATCCTCTTTCACGCGCGGGAAGGCCACTTGTTGGACCTTTACGCCTTGGGCGTTTTCATCGGCTTCACCCTTAGCCAGACGGGAATGGTCCTCCATTGGTGGAAAGAGCAGGGTCGGCACTGGCAGCTGAAGGCGGGTGTCAACGGCCTGGGCGCCATCACTACCTTCACTGTGATGATGATCATTATCTTCACGAAATTCACCCACGGCGTCTGGGTGGTCGTGCTGCTGGTGCCCTCCCTGGTGTTCTTGTTCTTCAACATTCACCGCCACTACATCCGGGTGCGCAGCAAGCTGGCCGCCAGTCGCACCGATATCGTCTACCCGCATAAAAACCGAGTGCTGGTGCTGGTTTCCGGGATCCACCACGGGGTCGTACATGCCCTTTCCTACGCCCGCGCCATCGCGGATTACGGAGAAATCGAAGCGGTGACGGTGGATTTCCCCGATGAGCACGGGCGCGAAAGCCAGTCTTTGGAAAAGCTCCGCTCCGACTGGCCCAACTACTGCGAGGGCGTGCCACTGCGGGCCATCCGCAGCCCCTACCGGAAGATCGTCGAGCCGATCCTGGACGAGATCGATCGCATGCGCCGGGCCGAGCCCGAGTACATCCTCACCGTGATCATTCCTGAATATGTCACTTCCAACTGGTGGGAGAACTTCCTCCACAACCAGACCGCCCTGCGCATCAAAGGTTCCCTGCTCCTCAAGCCCAAGGTCATCGTCATTTCGGTCCCCTACCACCTGGACCCTGTGCTTGATTAGGGACCGTTGCGCCAGCGAAAGCTGGCGGTGGCGTTACGGCCCCTTATGTCGGCCGTAGGCCGATGCGAAGGGTCGTTTCGCCCGGTTCGATAGCATTGCCCTTGAACCTAGTTGTACCGGGGCGCGGGCCTCAACAAGATCTCCTGTCCAGTGAGCAGCTCCGCGAGGGTGCGGTGGTTGGGCGTCAGCACCATGCACAGGAAGGAGAGGGGAAAGACCAGCACCGAGGCCAGGTGAAATAGCGAGAAAGCCAGCCGGCGTTCGGGCTGCTCGGAGGCCAGCACCAGGCCCATGGGAGCCATGAAGATGGATTGGCCGGTGAGGACCATGGGAACAAATACCACCGTCCAGGAAAGCGCGAGATGGATCCCCAGCAGATAGGGCCAAAGCTCGGCGTAGCATCGGGCCATCGGCACGCCAGCCTGCCAGCTGGCCAGCTTCGCAAGGAAGGCATTGAGCAGCAAAAAAGTGCCGGCCTCCAAGAATTCCAACTTCACCAGGGACCAGAAACTGGAATCCGTGACCTCCGCGCCGCCGTCCAGGGTCTCTGATGTGGGTAGGCGAAGGGCATGGGTAGGCGCCGCCGGAGAGGGCAGGGGCTCTTCCAGCGGCACCGGGGACACGCGTCCCAGGGCGGGGGAGATAATTCCCTGCATGGGTGGTGCGCCGGCGGCTGGAACCGCCGTGCCCTTCGGCGAGAAGGCCGAAGCTTGAAACAAAAGGGGGCGCGGAAGGGGACGACTGCCCTGGTTCAAGCCACACACCGGACATTCCACACCCAAAGGCGAGAGTCGGTGACCGCAACTGGGGCAGGTCTTGCGCGGCAGGCCGGAGCTCATCGTCATCCCAGGAAAGCTATCCACCCAGCGCGATCGGTCTTGGGCTGATCAGGAATTCTGTCCAGCAGCTTGAGGCGGCCTTGCCAGGCCCGGTCTGAGGGATTGAGGGCCCGGCCTTTGCGGAGCGCGTCCTTGGCTTCGGCCCAGCGCTCTTTGGAAGCCAGGAGTTGGGCCAGCAGGAGGTAGAGCCGGGAGGCTCGCTGAATCAGTTCCCGGTCGTCGGGGTCGGCCCGCAGCAGGAAGTCGATGTCCCGCTCGGCGGATTCGAGGTCCCCTTGCTGCACATGCTTCTGGTAGTCCCCGAGGGTGGTGGGCTTGGGACTCCCTTCCATGAGCGCGGCGCGAGCCCGGTCCATCAACTGGGCTGCTGCGGCATCGCCCGGATTGAGGCGCACGAGCTCTTTGGCCCGGTGGTAGGAGCGCAACGGATCGTCGCCAATGGCCTGTTCTGCTTCAGAGCGGATGGAGCCGGGTGTTTCGGCGAGGTTCGGAGGTTCATTGCCTCGGGACACTTTCGCAAGGGCCTCCGCCGAAAAGGCCGCCCGCTCCGAGGCGAGCTTCGCATCCAACTGATGCTGATGGAAAAACACACCACCGCCCGCCAGCAGGGCCACGCCGGCCAGGACTCCGCCCCAGACTGCGGGAGACTTCATCCAGGGATGCTCTCGGGTCATCTCGGTCACGGACCGGGGCATGGCGGGCCCGCTGCGGGCGGGGGTCCCGGGCGCAGTGACCGAGGCGGGGGGCGTGACTTCCTGGGCTTCGGATAGCGCGTCGGTGCCAGGTTCCGGCGATTGCTCCGCCAGGAGGGCCTTGGTCTGTTCCAGCCCCCGGGTCGCCCGCTGATGGGTAGGGTCGTGAGCCAGTACGAATTCAAAATCGAAGGCAGCCTGCTCCAGCCGCTTTAGCCGCATCAGCCGTTCGCCTTGGCGGCATTTTTCTTCCAGGGCGTCGACGGACTGGGGCTTGCCCTTGAGCAACACCGGCATACTGCCGATTCCTCGACCGTTTTCGTTCTGGATGGCGTAGGCCCCTGTGTCGCGCTGGGCCATGGAAAGATAGGCCTTGGCATCCTCATTGTCCGGGTCCAGGGAGAGCATATCCCGCCAGCGGCTCATGGCACCTTCGGTATCACCCTGGTCGTAGCGGTTCAATCCTTCTTGCAGCATGGCGAAGAGGCGCGCCTCCAGGATGTCTTCCCCGGTGTCTTCCCGGGCCAGCTCCCTCACTTCAGCCGACGGAGCTGCGGGAACCGGCTCTGGAACGGGCGGCGTGGCGGCGTGCCGGGCCAATTCCTGCCGGGCGCTGGCGATGTACTCCAGGGCCATGCGATGGTTGGACTCAACCCGCAGGATCTGCTCCCATCGGCCGATGGCATCTTCCACCTGGCCCATGTCAAAGAGTGTGCATCCCTGGCGGATGAGCTGATCCACGTCGAGATCCTCGAGGGGGATCTGGAGAGGAGCCCCGGAGGCTATTTCTGACAGGAGTTGATGAGGTTCAGCCATCGGTGTCGGCGGTGCGATGGGCACAGGGGGGGGGACGGAGACTACTGAAGCCGCCAGGGCAGGTACTGGGCGCGGACTCGCCGAGGCGGCGGTGGGGATGGCGTCCAGATCCAGGAGGGCCTGGTTCTGGGGGTTCAGAACCACGGGATCCCCGGCCTTCTGTCGCTCATTCAACCAGTGTTTGACGTGGATCAGGCAGGCCCGGGCCCCGGCATGGGTGGGGTCCTTCCGCAACACGGCTTGCCAAATCTGCCCGGCCGCCATGACCTCTCCGGCCTGAAAGAGGTCTTGGGCGCGCTGCAGGTGCGCGGCAAAAGGATCAGAAGTCTCAGACATGGGCTATTCGAGGGAGAACTGGTCTTCGGGCCGGATGAGCAGCATGAACGTGCTCTTCCCGCAGGTGAATTCCTGGCGATCAATGAGGGAGACGGTGCCTTGGATGGCTTGTCCATCAACGAAAGTGCCATTGGTGCTCTGAAGGTCGGTCAACCAGGCTGTTCCATCCGCATGGATGTCCAAAGAAGCGTGCTGCCGTGAGGTTTCGGGGTCGTGGGTGATGATGTCGCCCTGATCGCGACCGATGACGAGGCTGGGGCGCTCGATGACGCGCACCGTCGAGGCCAGAGGCCCGGTGAGGAAGGCGAGGCTGAAGCGGATCCCCTTGGGCATCACTCCCGAAGAGATGCCTTCCAGCATGGCTTGGCGGTCCCTTCGGGCCGTGGAGTGCGCGGTGGAGGAAGATGAAGCCGGTGGCGGAGCCGGGACCGGCATGTCCTCCTGGGGAAGGGTCTTGAAGGAAGGCTGGGCTGGAGCGGAATCGAAGGACAGATCGAAGGGATCCACCGGCACCGGCACGAAGGCCTGGGTCCGTTGGACGATGGGCGTGCCAGGCGGGACCGGGACATCGACAAAAACTCCAGGATCGAAAAGCGCCTCGGAATCCGTATCGGCCGAGCCCCGGATGGGATTGAAGACCTCAAAGACGTGGCTGCACTTGGGACATCGGAAGCGCTTGCTGACCGACCCTTGGAAACGGGCCTCGTCGTACTGGAACCTGGCCGAGCAAGATGGGCACACCACGATCATGGAATTCCTCGGAATCAGATTTCCTAGTGTAGTTTTATTTTTTCCGCGTCGCGAAAAAGCTGAACTGCGATTTCACCGTGATGCCTTCGGGCAGCTTGAAGCCCGTGACCCCCGAGGGCAAGGCCTGGTTCACCTGGATGGGTCCTAACTCCAGGAGCCAGGTATCCCCGCTGCGCTCGACCCACTGGACCTGGCGGGGCAGATTGGAGTCCCGGTCCACCCAGAGATACAGGCTCTGCATGCGCCGCTTCATGCCCAGGGTGCGTGGGGCGAGGGTTAAGAAATAAGTTCCGGCGACATCCTTGGACTGTCCGAGGCCGATCTCGAAATATTCCCCCAGGAAGGAGAGTTTCTGTCCCAGTCCCAGGAATTTTCGGTTGGAATTCTTGATGACGCCGATTTTGAGGAACTCGGCTTCCTTGGCGGCTGGGCTGTAGGAAATGAGGGCCTTTGCCGTGAGGTGGAGCACCAGGTCCTCGGGCGCCGCGAAATTGAAATGGGCGAATTCCGAGCCTTGGAGGAAGAGCGTCCCTTTGGCCACCGTGGGTGTCTTGAGCATGGCGCGTTGCATGGTAAGGGTGAAAGGGGCCTGCAGGGTGTCCACCTTGGCTTGGGCCGTATCGAAGCGCTCCACCAATTCCTTGAGGGTGGGCTGGGCCTGGGCGCCCAGGGGCAGCCATAAACAGGCGAGGAGAATGTGGATCGGTTTCATGCAGGGTCCTTAGCAGGTTCAATCAAAGGGATGCCGCCAACACCTCGGGTGGTTCCAGCCGGAAAGGGTCCCTCTGATGGGCCAGATGCAGGGCCGTGCTCCATCCTCTCAGCACTTCGGAAGCGACCACCCGCACTAGGTCCGGGTCATTGTTCTGTTCGCTCAAGTGGGCCATCACCACGGTTCGAAGCCGCTTCGAGAGGACCGAGGCCAGCAACTCCGCCATGGAGGCATTGCTGAGATGACCCACCCGGCTCAGGATGCGGGCCTTCAAAGGTGGCGGGTAGTCACCGCCCCTGAGCATGTCCACGTCATGGTTGGCCTCCAGCACCAGCAGGTCCAGATCCCGGCAGTGATCCGCCACCAGGGCGGTGGGATGGCCCAGATCCGTGACGACGGCGGCGTTGAAACCGTTGCATTCCACCCGGTAGGCCACCGGGTCCTCGGCATCGTGGGGCAGGGTGAAAGGGTGCACGCGCCAGCCGCCCCAGTCCACGGCGAAGCCTGCCCGTAGCGGAATCCAGCGCTGGGGCGGGATTTCGATGCGCTGGATGGCCTCGACCACCGCTTTGGTTTCCGGGGTCGCTAGGAAGGCCCAGTCTGTGTTGCGCAGCATCACGCCCACCGCGCCGATGTGGTCCGAATGTTCATGGGTGAGCGCCACGGCCCGCACGCTGTCGGGATCCAGGCCCAGGGATTCCATGCGGAGTCGCACCTGCTTAAGGGAAATGCCCGCATCGATGAGCAGGGTGCGATCGCCATCGGAGAAGGCGTGGCAGTTGCCTTTCGAACCCGATGCCAAGGCCGCGTAACGCATAGGCCAGCATAGCCTCCCGGGTCCAATGGCGCGATGATGCTGCATGGAATTCACGCTGCGTCCCACCCTCCTCTCTGATCTGGAGCTTCATGTGCGCCACCGGGTGGCCATGTTCACGGATATGGACTACGGCGATGGGGTGGGGCGAGAGGCCATGGCCGGGGCCTTCCGGGATCGCCTGCGCACTTGGCTCAGCACCGGTGAGGTGCGCGGCGTGCTCGCCGAAGCCGAGGGCGAAGAGGTGGGAGGGGCCCTGCTGCAATTCAAGGAAGCCCTGCCCAACCCACTCAGTCCCCAGGCCGTGCGGGGCTACTTGTTCAATGTCTACACTGATCCCGCCTTTCGGGGCCAGGGCCTGGCACGGCGGATGACCCATGCCCTTCTGGAGGTGGCGACGGCCCAGGGCATCGGCATCGTGGACCTGCACGCCAGCAAGGACGCCGAGGCCCTCTACCGGTCCATGGGCTTTGAGCCGACCCCTGAATTCAGGCTCATCCTTGATGCGGGTATCCAGAAGCCCGGGCAGTGGAAGGAACGGCGATAGTCGGGGATATGAGGGGCGAGGCCTGCTACCTGATTTGCATTCAAAAAGATAAAGATTCACCACCATCTATCTTTACGTCTCGTGTATCGGCCAAGCCGATACCGAGAAGGCACGAAGCCACCAAGAAAAGCACCAAGCTCCGCCGCCCTTGATCCCTGTTCGAACTTGCTTCGCGGGGCGCGCAGCGCCTGCGGACTGAAGGCCCGCAAATTCAGGCGGTCCGGCGTGGATCACACAGAGCGTGAGTCCACCGCCGAACCGCCTGAATTGATCCGCGAAGCTGGCACATGTGGTGGTTCTTGGTGTCTTGGTAGTTCTATTTTATTGAATGCAACTTGGTATGAGGGATGCGCCTTCGGCGCACTAGCCGATGCAGCCTTTGACCGCCACCTGCTTGAACCTCACCACCTCAGCCCTCGCGCCTCAGGCCTGCACCACGCCGCCGTCGAGGTTCAGGCACTGGCCCACCTGCATGGTGTTGGCGGGATTCAGGAGCCAAGCGATGCCGTGGGCGATTTCCTCGGGTTGGAAGAAGCGCTGCACGGGCACTACTTCTTCCGCCTTCCGGCGGGCCTCGGCTTCAGAAAGACCCATACCCTGAGCCATAGCGGCAATGCCCGTTTGCGCCATGCGGGTGTCCACCCAGCCCGGGGCCACGGCATTCACAAAAATGCCTCTGGGGATGAGTTCCAGGGCCAGTGCCTTGGTCAGGCCCAGCAGACCATGTTTTGCCGCGCAGTAGGCGCCGTAGCCGGGCACGCCAAATCGGCCCAGCACGGACGACACCAGCACGATCCGCCCACCCGTGCCGAGCCTGGGCGCGAAGGCCCGCACCGTGTTCCAGCAGCCGGTGAGATCCGTTTGAAGGATCGCATCGAAGGCGGCATCGGCTTCATCCGAGTCATCGTCCACGGGGGTCACGCCGGAAATGCCCGCCGCAGCCACCAGGCCGTCCAACTGCGGAATGCGAGCGCTCACGGCCTGCAGGGCCGCCCGGTCCGTGACGTTGGCGGCGTGGAGATGAACCTTCCCGCCCGCGGCGGCCACCTCTTCGGCCACAGCGGCCAGGGCCGCCTCATCGCGGCCCAGTAGATGCAGATCGCCGCCTTCCGCCGCGAAATGCAGAGCCACCGCACGGCCAATGCCTCGAGAGGCTCCGGTGATCAGCAGGCTGCGGGGCATGGCTCACTCCTGGGGTAGGGGTCGGTAAATAGCCAGGCCCACAATGGCGGCTAGGCTAAAGAAGGCGCAGGGAAGGCTTGCCTCCAAGCCGAAGGCGCCGCCCGTGAGCCATTCCGGGCGATGGTTGAAGACTGGGTTCAGCCAGCCGCGGGTATCCATGGTGCCGCTGACTCCGAAGCCCAGCAAGCTCCCTTGGGCCCAGTTCCAACCGAGGTGGATCCCCATGGGCATGGCCAACCGCCGGGTCTTCAAATAAGCGAGCCCCAACAGAAGGCCCGCGAGAAAGATGTTCAGGGTGGCCCAGATCTTGGTGGCGCCCGCCATGCCCGGGTTGTCCCAGTGGGCCTGGGCGAACCAGAGGCCTATGAGGCCCAGCGATATCCAGGTGCCGGTCCCCTTCGCCAGGCGTTGGAAAGGGTAGCCGTGAAAGAGCAACTCTTCGTTGACCGCCACTGCCAAGTACAGCCAGAGCCCTTGCAGCAGGTCCCGCCATCCGGTCTCGGTGCCCCGCTGCCAATGGAAGCCATGGAAGGCGAGAATGGCAACCGCCACCAGCAGCATCAGCGTCAGGCCCCCGGCGGCCCCCAGACTGAATTCCCGGGCCCAGCGGAGCGCGGGCGCCAGCCCCAGGGTGGGCAGCGGTTCCTGCTCCAGGCGCAGGCACACCAGGGTGGCGGCAAGCAAAGCCAGGGCTTCAGCCCACTCGGGCCTGAATAGTTCCCACAGGCCGAGGGACCGGGTGGCGAAGCTGAAACCGATGAACAGAACCGCGAAGCCCAGGATCCTCCACCCATTGCGCAGCGCACCCTGGGAATCAAGGAAAGCCGACTTCAGCACGGTTTAATGCCCGGCCTCGGCGAAAGCCTTGGCGACTTCCAGGTAAGCCTTCTCCTCGTTGGGCCTCAGGATGCAGGCCCGGGAGAACCAGGCCGCGGCCTCTTTGCGATGGCCTCCGACCAAAAAAGCCCGGCCGAATTCGATGAAGCGATGCCAGTCGCCGCTGTCCAAGGTGGCCACGATCAAGGCGTAGCGGTTGGCTTCGTTCGCGAGGCCCGCCTCCGCCAAATCGATGGCGATGAGGCCCAGCACTTCGCGGTTCCCAGGATCCCGGCTGGTGACGAGATCATAGGTCGCCAGGGCCTCCTTCCGCAGGCCCTGCTTCAGGTAGGCGAGCCCCATGAGGCGCAGCACCTTGCCATCCTTGGGTTCCAATGTGGAGGCGATGAGGAAGGCCTCGTCGGCGGATTTGGGGTCGCCCCCCGCCAGGTAGTAACGGCCGCACTCGGCGAGCACCTTGGAATCCCGCGGCTTGATGGTGCGGGCCTGGCTGGCGCAGGCCTTGAGGATGCTCCTCCGGTCTCCCATGAAGAAGGACTCGCTGAACGGGGTCTGGGCCGGGAGGGCGAGGGTGCTCAGGAAGAACGCGCTGAGGGCGAGCGGGCGGAGCATGGGACCTCCAGAAATGGGCCGCTAAGGCCGAAGGGAAATCTTAGTTGTGCTCGGCGCCGCCGTCAGCATAGACCAGCGCCAGCTCATTCCACATGCGCTCTTCCTTGGGCTTGGCCTCCACCGTCTTCACTGCCCATTCCGCCGCCAGATCCAACTTGCCATTGCGCACCGCGGCGCGGGTGAAGTCCGCGCAGTTCTGCCAGTCCTTGGGGTCCAGGGTCCAGGCGCGCCTCATCAATTCAACGGCCTTGTCGGCCATCCCGGCATCCAGCAGATTCACGGCGGCCTTGGAAAAGGCGTTCTTGGCCTTGGGGTCCATGATCACCATCTTGTCGAGCGCAGCCGCCGCCTCAGGCTTGAAGCCATTCTTCAGCCAGGCATAGGCGATGAGGCGGTGGGTCTCCCCATCCTTGGAATCGTTGGCGATGGCGGCCGCGAAAGCCTCTTCGGCCTTCGCGCGGGCCCCGCTGGCCAGGTAGGCCCGGCCATACTCCGCTAACAGGCGGCTGTCCTTGGGTTTGATGGCCCGGGCGCGGTCCGCGCAACCAGCCATGACGCCGCGCGGATCGCCTTGGAAATAGGCCTGGTCGACGCCGGCCGGAACCTGCGAAAACAGTGGAACAGACAACAGAAGGAATGCGACTAGGCGCATGGGCGGCTCCGTTCGATAGGTGGGATCAGAGAGGGATGTTCCCATGTTTTCGAGGGGGGGTGCTATCCCGTTTGGTCTCGAGAAGCGCCAGGGCGCGGATCAGTTTCTTCCGGGTTTCCCGGGGCAGGATGACCTCGTCCACGAAGCCGAATTGCGCGGCGATGTAAGGGTTGGCGAATTTCTCGTTGTAATCGGCGATGAGCTCCGCCCGCTTGGCCGCAGGATCCGTGGCGCTCGCGACGGCCTTGCCGTGTAGCACCTTCACGGCGCCTTCGGCACCCATGACGGCGATTTCCGCCGTGGGATAGGCGAAGTTGAAATCCGTGCGGATATGCTTGGAGGCCATCACGCAGTAGGCGCCGCCGTAGGCCTTGCGGGTGATGACGGTGATCTTCGGGACCGTGGCCTCGCAGAAGGCGTAGAGCAGTTTCGCGCCGTGGCGGATGATGCCACCGTGTTCCTGGGTGATGCCCGGCAGGAAGCCTGGAACGTCCTCGAATGTGATGAGCGGGATGTTGAAGGCGTCGCAGAAGCGCACGAAACGCGCGCCTTTCTCGGAGGCCGAAATGTCCAGCACGCCCGCGAGGAAGGCTGGCTGGTTGGCCACGATGCCCACCGAGCGCCCTTCGATGCGGGCGAAGCCCACCACGAGATTGGGCGCGAAGGCCTCATGCACCTCGAAGAAATGCGCATCGTCCACGATGCCCTTGATGATGAGGCGGATGTCGTAGGGCTTGCTGGGATCGTCCGGCACCACCGTGTCGAGGGCTGGATTCTCCAGGGGTTGGGGTGATTTCGGGGCTTTGCGGGGGGCTTCCCCCAGGTTGTTGCTCGGCAGGAACGAGAGCAGTTCCCGGGTATGGGCCAAGGCTGCCAGGTCGCTGGGCTGGACGAAATGCGCGACCCCGGATTTGGCGCTGTGGGTGGTGGCGCCGCCCAATTCCTCCTTCGTGACCTCTTCGTGGGTCACGGCCTTGATGACGTCCGGGCCCGTCACGAACATGTAGCTCGTGCCGCGGACCATGGTGATGAAGTCCGTGATGGCGGGGCTGTAGACCGCGCCGCCGGCGCAAGGGCCCATGATCAGGGAGAGTTGGGGGATCACGCCCGAGGCCAGGGTGTTGCGCAGAAAAATATCCGCGTAGCCGCCCAGGGAGACAACGCCTTCCTGGATGCGGGCGCCGCCGCTGTCATTGAGCCCCAGGACGGGACAGCCCACTTTCATGGCCAGGTCCATGACCTTGCAGATTTTTTTCGCGTAGTTCTCGG
>JANXPB010000145.1 GCA_025357545.1 Holophagaceae bacterium | reverse complement strand
AGCTTTGGGGGTTCAGGCCGGAACTCTTGAGGCTCTTGACCTCAAACCGCAGAACATCCTGATCGAGGGCGCGGAATCAACCTTGCCTCACCCTTACGTGACCGATTTCGGATTGGTGAAGGACCTGGACAGCAAAGGCCTAACGGAGACCGGCACCGCCCTCGGCACACCCCGCTACATGAGCCCAGAACTAGTTCAAGGGAGAAGCGGCCTGGTGGATGCGCGGGCTGATGTCTACGCGCTGGGCGCCACCATGTACGAGGTCTTCGGAGGCGGTCCGGTGTACGGGGACATCTCCGATGTGGATCTGCTCTTCCGGATCATGAAAGAGGATCCCCACCCCTTGAGCCGGGCCGCGCCCTCGGTGCCCGAGGATCTCGCGTTGATCGTGCAGACCTGTATGGCCCGGGAGCCAGGGCGGCGCTATCCCTCCGCCCAGGCTCTGGCGGAGGACTTGGATCGCTATCTCCAGGCCCAGCCGATCTGGGCCCGGCGGCCTACCCTGGGCTATCGGCTGCGCCGGGGGTTGGCCCGGCACCGCAATCTGGCGGCTCTTGGTGGCTTGGCCCTCCTGGCCTTGCCGGCTCTTGGGACCTGGTCCTTCGCCTCCCTTTCCCGGTCTCGCCGGCAAGCCCAGCTGGCCGCTGATTTCGGCCAGCGCGCCCAGGCCATGGAGACGCAGCTGCGCCTCGCTTTCATGGCACCCCCGCACCCCATCCAGCCTCAGATAGATGCCGTGTCCCTGGAAATGACGCGCCTGGAGGAGGACATGCGCAAGAGCGGGCCCATCGCCGTGGGGCCTGGCAATTGGGCCTTGGGTGAAGGCCACATGGCCTTGGGCCAGACGGACAGGGCCATGAGTTGCCTGGATAAAGCCTGGGCTGCCGGATTCCAGACTCCTGCTTCCGCATTCACCAGGGGCAGGATTCTGCTCCAGGAATTCGTCGATGGTAGCGAGGGCCTCTATCTGATTCAGGACGAGAAACGCCGCCAGGATGAGCTGGCGAGGCTCGAGACTCGGTTCAAAAGGCCTGCCCTGGACATGCTTCACCGGGCCCGGGCTCTACCTGGAGCCGGTGCCCTCCTCGCTGCCAACATCTCCTTTCTGGAGGGGCGCGAGGACGATGCGCTCCGGGAATGCGAGGCCGCCCTTCTTGCGGAACCCTGGCGCTTCGAAGCCTGCATCATTCAAATCAAGATCTGGGTTGGGCGGGAACAGAAGGCCATATCCTTGGGCAACGCTGGCCTCGCCGCGGAGGCCCGGATGCGGATGGAACAAGCCTTCGACAGGGCCCACACGATCGCTCCCAGCCACCCCATCCTCTGGATGCTTCACGGCACCGGGTGGCTGGACCGCTCGAAAGGCAAAACAGCCTTCATCGTTCTTCAGCCGGCCGAAGAACTGCACCATGCGATCTCCGACTATGATCACGCGCTTGCCTTGAGCCCCTTGTGGGTTTCAGCCTTCAACAACCGGTCCGAGGCCCAGTGCCGGCTCGCTGCGATCAGCCAGATGAAAGGTGAGGATCCCGGAGCGTGGATCCAGCGAGCCATCGAGGACGCGGATTCATCCTTGCGAATCAACTCCGATCAGCCTCGGGCCCACGTGGCACTTGCCCGGGCCCTGGCCTTGAAAGCGGATGCCATGGTGGATTCCGGTCAGGAAGCCGGTGCTGAATTGGACCGGTGTGTGTCTTCCCTGGCGAAAGCCAAGCCCTTTGTATTGAGCTCTGGAGCCGTCGAGGACGCCGAGTCCTTCGATGTGCAGGAGGTGATGTCCTTTGGGATGAAAGGGCAGAACGACATGCACCACGGGAGAGATGGGCGCCCCTCCTTCCGGAATGCGATCGCTTCGGTCCAACGGCTGCTCCTAAGGGATCCGCACGCGATGAGGACCATTGGCATAAATTCCAACCTCGGAATGCAGCTCGCGGACGCCGAGGACCGCCTGGGAGGCGATCCATCCCCGATGCTTCAAAGCGCGCAAGCAGGCTTCGAGCAGATCCTGAAAACGGCTCCTAATAATGTCCAAGTTCTGAGCGACTGCGCCGAGGTGCATCGCATCCGGGCGAGCCACTTGGTGAAGCTCAAACAGGACCCCGGCCCAGAACTGGACCAGGCGGAAAAGCTCATCGCGCAGGGCCTCAAACTGGCGCCGCAATTCCATGAACTGTATCAAGCCGAGGGTCGGACGGCTCTGGTCGCCGCGCGCTGGAAACGCGTCAATGGGCGCAGCGAGACGAAATCCTTGGCCCTGGCCCGGACCTCCATGCGCCGAGCGAAGGCCCTCAATCCCCGCCTCGCCGAGCTGGACGAAGACTTGAGGGAACTCAAGGCATTTGAAAGTCATTCCTGATTCATGAAGAGTCCTGGCGAGGTCTCCATGCGCGAAACCATCAAGGAATTATTCATCCATCAGGAGTGGGGTGATGCTCAGCATTGGGGGGCCATTCGCGCGTTCCCGCCGGCGCTGGCGGATGAGGCGCTGAAGTCGCGGCTCTTCCATATTCACGCCGTCCAGCAGGTCTGGCTGGCCCGCTGGCAGGGAATCAAATTGGAATTCCCAAGGCCAGAGGATTACCCCCAGGTAGAGGACCTTTTCCCCTTCGCAAAGTCCTGCCATGCCGCGCTGAAGGCCTATCTTTCCCAGCGGAGTGAAGCCGATCTCCCACTGCCCGTCACTTACCAGAACATCCACGGCGAGACTTTCACCCAGCCCCTGGGAGACCTGATGCTCCATTTGCCCCTCCACAGCCAATACCACCGCGGGCAGCTTGCCCAGGCCATGGTGGCCTTGGGTTTCCACATGCCCGCAACGGATCTGGTGGTGTGGCAGAGAGCCGGTCGGCCCGAAGCCGTTTGGTCCTGAATCAGCGCGCCGCCAGGCTCGATTTCAATCGCCTCACCACCTCGCTGAGCTCGCCCTCGTCGTGGGCGCCGAAGGCGAGGCGCGCGGCGGGCGCCGATTTTTTCGCCAGGTCGAAGGCCTTGGCGGGACGAAAAAAGACACCCTCTTTTTCCGCCCTGGAGGACCAGCCATCCACGTCCATATTCTCGGATGTGTGTAACCAGAGGGCCATGCCGCCGGAGGGCATGGAGAATGAAAGATCATCACCAAAAGTCTTGCGCAACTCCTTGGCCAGGTGATCCCGGCGAGCATGGTACACGCGGCGGGTCCGGTTGAGATGCCGCAGCAGCTCACCGCTTTCCAGCAAATCGATGATGGCCCACTCGAGCACGGGATCGCCCGGCAGATCGGAACTCTCACGGGACGTCGCGATCCGCAGCATCAGATCCTGTGGGCCATGGATCAGCCCCAGCCGCATCCCCGGCGCCAGAATTTTCGAGAGCGCCCCCACGAAAATCACAGACGCGCCTTCCTGGCTGGCCAGGGGCAGGGGAGGCACGCCATCGAATTGGAATTCCGTGTCGTGGTCGTATTCGAGGATGAGGAAGCCGTGCTTTTTCGCGAGGGCCAGCAAAGCTTCGCGGCGCCCGCGGCTCATGGGAACCGTGGTGGGGTACTGGCGCTGAGGGGTCGTGAATACCGCGCGGATGGGTTTCGCCTGGCAGGCTTCCTCCAAAGCCGCCGTGTCCATTCCCTCGGAATCCACGCCGATGCCCGTCAGCGTGATGCCCCGGCGCCGGAGCACATCCCAGCTTGCTGGAGCGCCTGGCGTTTCCACCGCCACCATGTCGCCGGGTTGCAGCAATGCATCCGCCACCAGGCGCATGGCCGCGCCCCCGCCTGGAGTGACCATCAGGGATTCCGGTTCCGAGTGGAGTCCCCGGCTGTAGGCCAGCATATCCAGCAGGGCCAGGCGCAGCCTCAGGGTGCCAAAGGCATCCTGGGGGGCGCTATCGCGGTTCACCATTCGCAAAGCCCAGCGATAGGCGCGGGCAAAAGCGTCCGTCGGTATCAGGCGGCCGTCGGGAAGGCCGGTCTGCACGCGGAAGGGCGATGGAGGCGTCGCTGCGGGCGGCCAAGTCTTGGCGCGCTTCACTGGGGCGCGGGTGGTCTGGGTGATGGGAGGCGTAAGGCTCACAAAAGTCCCTTCTCCTACCTTGGTGTCGATCCAGCCCTCGGCGACCAGTTCGCGGAATGCCGCCAGCACCGTGTTGCGGTGGATGCCAAGGTGTTCTGCCAAGGCCCGGGTGCCAGGGAGGGAATCGCCGGGCTTTAGCGAACCGCCTTGGATGCGGGAGATGATCCCCTCAACGAGCTGAAGATAGAGCGGCTTGGGCAGCTCCGGGTCCAGTGGAATGTGGAGGTCCCAAAGGGGAGGCATGAGCATTCCAGAAAGGGTTGCCCCAAGTTTAACCATTGAAGGACCCGAACGGTGGGGAGCAGCGGACGCGGCTGCGCGAACTGCAGGCGATGAACCTGAAGACCTCGCAGGCCTACCAGATGAAGCTCACGCTCCAGGATTTCTACGAGCAGGCCAATCCGAGGGCCGCAGCGACCTTCCTTGGGGATTGGTGCGAGATGGCGACGGCCAGTGACCTGGAGCCCGTGAAGAAAGTCGCTCATACCCTGAAGGAGCATTCAGCTGGCGTTCTCCGCTGGTTCAGGGAAGGCCTGACCAACGGCCTCCTCGAAGGCATCAACTCCATCCTCCAGGCCGCCAAATCCAAGGCCCGAGGCTACCGCACCACCCGCAACCTCATCGCCATCGCCTA
>JANXPB010000081.1 GCA_025357545.1 Holophagaceae bacterium | reverse complement strand
CCTCAGCTACACCAACACCGGCGCCACGAACCTGACCGTGTACGCCAACGTCATCGTGTATGCCACCGCCAGCGCCTCGCCCTACACCCTGGCCCTGAGCTACGTGACGCCCCCGCCTTCGGTCACCTACAACGAGGTGGAGGCCAACAACAGTATCGCCGCGGCCAACGCCGTGCCCGACACCGCCACCAAGATCGTCGGCTACATCAGCAGCGCCACGGACAACGACTACTTCGCGGTGAACGTGGGCGCGGGCAAGACCCTGACGGTCGGCATGACGGGCCCGACGGGTTCGACCTACGACTACGACCTGTACTTCTACAACGCGGCGGGCACCACGCTGGCTTCCAGCCTGGGTTCCACCACCACGGAGAACGCCTCCTGGACCAACACCGGCGCCGCCACCACGGTGTACGTCTCCGTCCAGCGCTACGCCGGCTCCAGCACCACCACCCCCTACAACCTCACCGTCAGCCGCTAGCGACTGATGCACTGCTCCTGAAAGGGCCGCCCACCCGGGCGGCCCTTTCTTAGCCCGGGTCCCGGGAACGAGGCTGCGATTTTCAGACGCCTGATCTGGTATCCTTTTATCTGCAGCGCCTCGGTTCTCCGAGGCGCCCTTTTTTATGCCACCCACCCCCCAACCCACCTTCCGCCACCGCGTCGAGTTTCGGCTCTACCGGGCCTTCGACCGCCTGCTCTCGGCCTTCCCGCTGGCCACGGTGCAGGCTGTGGGCCAGGGCCTTGGCGAGCTGGCCTTCCACCTGGACCGGCGCCATCGCCAGGTCGCCATCGACAACATCCTCGCTTCGGATCTGGGTTTGGATGCCCGGCGGGCGCACAAGGTGGCCCGCGCCTCTTTCCGGCATTTCGGAGAACTGCTGCTGTCCAGCATCCCCCTCATGCACGCGGAACCCTCGGATCTGGATGCCCAGGTCAGGGTGGAGGGACTGGAGCATTTCGATGCCGCCGCCGCAGAAGGCAAGGGGTTCATCCAGCTCACCGGGCACTATGGCAACTGGGAGGCCATCGCGTTGGCCCAAAGCCGCCATGGGCGCGCTCTGGCCGTCATCGCCCGGGAACTCGACAATCCCCTGCTGGAGCCTGAGTTGGTGCGGCTCCGCAGGAGGTTCGGCAATGCAGTGATCCCCAAGGACGGCGGCGTGAGGGGCGCCTTGAAGGCCCTGAAGGCCGGAAGGGGCGTGGGTTTTCTCCTGGACCAGGATGCCCTGGGCATGGGCGCCTTCGTCCGCTTCATGGGCCGCTGGGCCTCGACCTTCCTGACGGCGGGAACCCTGGCCATCAAACTGGATCTGCCCATCCTGCCGGTCTTCAGCTGGCCCGAAGCCGATGGCACCATCACCGTGCGCTTTGAGGCCCCATTCCACGCGCCGCGGACCGGCGACATGGACCGCGATGTGTGGACTGCGACCCAACTCATGGCCCGCCGGATCGAGGACCAGGTCCGCCGCGATCCGCGTTGGTGGTTCTGGATGCACCGCCGCTTCAAGACCCAACCCCGGGACGGCCAGCCCGCCCCGCCCCAAGAGTGGGTAGAATCCTACTCCGCCGCATTTCCACCCCAGGCCTGACCCCTCCGGGTCGCCGCCTCTCATCGTTGGACTTACGAGATGCCTAAGCACGTCCTCGCCAAGCTGGAAACCGAGCTGAGAGAACTCAAGCAAGCCCTCCTCATCGATATTCCCAAGGAGATCGCCAGCGCGGCGAGCCAAGGGGACTTGTCCGAAAACGCGGAGTACGAACAGGCCCTGGCCAAACGCGACATGTTCCAATCCAAAGTCGTCTCCATGGAGAAGCGCATCGCCGAAGTCGCCACCCTGGACATCACGCGGCTGCCCAAGGACCGGGTGGCCTATGGCTCCAGAGTGACCCTGCTGGACCTTGACACGGACCAGGAGGTCACCTTCCACCTGGTGCTCCCCGAAGAGCTGGGGGCCAGCAAGGACCAGCTGAGCATCAGCTCGCCCATCGGCCTGGCCCTGGTGGGCATGGAAGAAGGCGCCGAGGTGCGGGTGCGCATCCCCGCTGGCACCCGCCGGTATGAAGTGCTGACCCTGGTGACCATCCATCACCAGGCCAATCAAAAGAAAAAGTAGTAATAGTCATTCTGTTGGCGACACATGAAGCACTGGGTAGTACGGTCGTCCCGGGGGAGGCCCCATGAATAAAATCAAGAAGGACCAACGCTGCTCTTTCTGCGGCAAGGCATCCTCGGATGTGGAGCAGCTGCTTGCGGGGCCCGAAGCCCTCGGGTTCGCGTTCATCTGCAATGAGTGCGTGGATGCGGGCCAGCTGCAGATGCGCATGAGCCGCCAGGGGCGCACCGCGGGCCGCGTGGAAACGCGGCTGGCCCGGCCCAAGGAGATCATGAGCTTCCTGAATGACTATGTCATCGGCCAGGACCTGGCCAAGAAACGGCTGGCTGTGGCCGTCTACAACCACTACAAGCGCATCCTGGTCGCCAAGCGGACCGTGTCCGTGAAGGACGACGTGGAGCTGGCCAAGAGCAACATCCTGCTCATCGGGCCCACTGGCACGGGCAAGACCCTGCTCGCCCAGACCCTGGCCCGGATGCTGGACGTGCCCTTGGCCATGGCCGATGCCACGACCTTGACGGAAGCAGGCTACGTGGGCGAGGACGTGGAAAACATCCTCACCAAGCTGCTTCAGGCCGCCAATTACGATGTGGACCGGGCCCAGAAGGGCATCGTCTTCATCGACGAGATCGACAAGATCGGCCGAAAAAGCGAAAACCCCAGCATCACCCGCGATGTCAGCGGCGAGGGTGTCCAGCAGGCCCTGCTGAAGCTCGTGGAAGGCACCGTGGCCAACGTGCCGCCCCAAGGCGGCCGCAAGCACCCCCACCAGGAATTCATCCAGCTGGACACCAGCAATATCCTGTTCATCTGTGGCGGCGCCTTCATCGGCATCGAGGACCTCATCAAACAGCGCGTGCGCGCCAAGGCCATGGGCTTCGGGGCCGCGGTGACCTCCAAGGAGGGCGCCGAGAACCTACTCAAGCTCGTGGAGCCCGAGGACATCATCAAATTCGGCCTCATCCCCGAACTGGTGGGCCGCATGCCGGTGCTGGCGGCCCTGGATCCCCTGGACCGCATTGCGCTCAAACGCATCCTCACCGAACCCAAGAACGCCCTCACCAAGCAGTACATCCGCCTGTTCGAGATGGACGACGTGGACCTCACCTTTGAAGATGGCGCGCTCGAGGCCATCGCCGACCAGGCCATGAACCGCAAGCTGGGAGCCCGCGGCCTGCGGAACCTCCTGGAGCAGGTGCTGCTCGACCCCATGTACGAGCTGCCCAGCGAAGAGCGTGAGACCCGCGAGTCCCTGCGGCTGACGAGCAAAAAGGTCGAAGAACTGCTGGGGATTCCGAGCCTGCCGATTTCCGCCGCAGGCTGATAGGGCCCCTGGTCCTTTCGATGGGACTGTGAGCAGCAGCAAGTCAGGGGCCTCGGCCTGCCCACAGGTGCACCGAGAGGTGCTTAAGGTACCTGCCATGGGGCTTGCACGGGGTTCCTACAATGGAGTTGAGCCTGAAGCGATCCGGGCGCCGGAGTGCCAGTGTCCCATCCAGAACAACGAATCACCCTCCCCGCCATCCCCATCCGCGATATGGTGCTGTTCCCCAATGCCCGCGTGCCCTTCGTGGTGGGCCGACGCAGTTCCGTCAAGACCCTGGAATCCTCCATCAAGGCCGGTGATCATCTGGTCCTGTTGACCCAGAAGGACCCCAAGGACGAGGACCCTGAAACCGAGGATCTGTACGCCATAGGCACCTTGGCCCTGGTGGAGTCCCTCATCGCGCTGCCCAAGGATTACTTCAAGGTGGGCGTCAAGGGCATCGCCCGGGTGAAACTCGAGCGCTTCATCACCGACAGCGAGGCCATCCAGGCCGAGATCTCCATCCTGCAGGAGCCGCCTTCGGTGTCCAGCGAGGCCGCCCTGCTGAAGCCCTTCCGGCGCTCGGTGGAGGCCTTCCTGGGCCGCAATCCCGATGCCTCCAGGTTGTTGAGCATGGACCAGATCCGCGAGCTGCCCCTGGGCAAGGCCATCGATACCGTGGCGGCCCTGATTCCTGCGGACGTGAAGGAGAAGCAGCCCATCCTGGATGCCCTGGAGATCGAGGCCCGTCTCGATGCCGTTCAGAAACTGCTGGAGATGGATTCCGCCCGTTTCAAGATCGAGCGCGAGGTGGATGAGAAGACCCGCGCACGGCTGGACCAGGACCACAAGCAGTACGTGCTGAATGAAAAAATGCGGGTCATCCAGCAAGAGCTGGGCAAACAGGACGAGAAGGGCGAAACCAAGAAACTGCGGAAGCAGATCCTCACCGCCGGAATGACCGACGAGGCCGAAACCAAGGCCCTGGAGGAGCTGGACCGCCTGGAGGCCATGCCCCCCCAGAGCGCCGAAGCCACCGTCAGCCGTACCTACATCGACTGGCTGCTGGCCTTGCCCTGGAAGAAACTGGCGGATGAACGCCTGGACCTCGATGAAGCCGAAACCGTTCTGGACGAGGACCACGCCGGCCTGGAGAAAGTGAAGGCCCGCATCCTCGAGCACCTGGCGGTCATGCGGAAATTGCGGGAGTCCCAACCGAAAGGCGAGGCCGGCGCGGAACGGCCCGAGCCGCTGCCCCTGAGGGGGCCCATCCTCTGTCTGGTGGGGCCGCCAGGGGTCGGCAAGACCAGCCTGGCCCGCAGCATCGCCCGGGCCCTGAACCGGCCCTTCGTGCGCTTCTCCCTGGGCGGGGTGCGCGACGAGGCGGAGATCCGTGGCCACCGCCGCACCTACATCGGCTCCATGCCGGGGCGCATCGTGTCGCTCATGAAGAAGGCCGGTGTCCGCAATCCGCTCATGCTGCTGGATGAGATCGACAAAATAGGCAGCGATTACCGCGGCGACCCCAGCAGCGCGCTGCTGGAGGTGCTGGATCCGGAACAGAACGCCAGCTTCCAGGATCATTACCTGGACCTTGGCTACGACTTGAGCCAGGTGCTTTTCATCGCCACGGCCAATGTGCGGCACAACATTCCTGAACCGCTCGACGACCGGCTCGAGGTCATCGACCTGGCGGGGTACACCACGCGAGAAAAGCTCGCCATCGCCCGGGAGCACTTGATCCCCAAGGCCCTGGAGCGAAATGGGATGCAGGACATGGGCATCGCGTTCGAGGACCCAGCCGTTGAAAAACTCATCCAGAGCTACACCCGGGAGGCGGGCGTACGGCAGTTGGAGCGCGAGCTGGTGAGCGTGCTGCGCAAGCTGGCCCGCCACAGCCTGCAGCCCGAGAAGATGAAAGAGCAGGCCGGGGAAGTTTTTGATCCGATCATCACCGCCACGCGCATCCCGAAACTCCTGGGCCCTGAAAAAATCACCGAACAAAGGCCGGACGACCAGGCCCTGCCGGGCGTGGTGAACGGCCTGGCCTGGACCCCCACCGGCGGCGACCTGCTTACCATCGAAGCCGCGGTGCTGCCGGGCAAGGGCAACCTCAAGCTCACGGGCAAGCTCGGCGAAGTGATGCAAGAAAGCGCGAATCTTGCGCTGAGTTTCGTGCGGGCCCGGGCCGAGCGCTTGGGCTTGAAGAAGGATTTCCTCGACACCGTGGACCTGCATGTCCACGTACCCGAAGGCGCCATCCCAAAGGACGGTCCCAGCGCTGGCATTTCCATGGCCACCGCGCTGATCTCAGTGTTGACGGGCATTCCCGCCTGGTCGGATATCGCCATGACCGGCGAATTGACCCTGCGCGGCCGGGTGCTTCCCATTGGTGGCTTGAAGGAGAAATTGCTGGCCGCGCACCGCCTCGGCCGCAAGGCAGTGTTGATCCCTGCGGAGAATGCCCGGCATCTGGAAGAGATCCCCGCCGAAGTCCGCGAACAGTTGAGCATCCATCTCGTCAGCCACATGGATGAAGTCATCCAACTGGCCCTCCTGCGCATGCCCACGCCGTTGGAGGCCCAGGACGCGATACCTTCCCCGCCCATCGGCCCCTCGGCGCCACCACCACCCCAATAGGAGAAATGAAAGCGCCCGCTACCTGCCTCGTGGCGAGGATTCGAAGGTGAGCTTTGCGCGCTCCAGATCCAACAGAGGCCCAAGTTCATACACGTTCCGGTAGCCATAGGAATATAGGGCGATGTAAGTGGAAAGATTCAGGGAAGCCACGGCCGCCTTCCCGGGAAATGGGCCTTCAGCGTTTTTGAAATTGTTGTTGCAGTAGATGAGCACCTTGGTTTTTTTGTCTGGAATCAACCGGTTGAGACTCTCGCGGGTGAGGTCTGGAAAACTTAGGTTCACAGCCCCTTTGATGTGCAACTCTGAAAACTTTAGGGCGCTGCGGGCATCCAACACCAAGCTGCCGGGCGCGGCGCTCAGACGTATGAAATCGGCCTCCGTGAGCCGCCGGTGTTCACGATGGGTTGCGGCCTCTTGCGCGACGGCAAGGTATCCCTTCATGTCGATGGCCGGATTGCGCAAGGCCGCATTGGGGTCATGGAGGGGCTGACCAGCCGCGAGAAGGCTTGGCACGAGCAGAAGACGTAGCAGCTTCCACATGCAGTTCTCCTGGACGGCGGCGGGTGCCTTCCCAATCAATGCTTGGACCAAGCCAGAAATTCCTGGGGATGGGATGGGGTTCAAGGCTCGACCTCCTCCTGCGACGAACCCCTCAAGGCACAGGGTTTTCCGCACCGACTTCCGCCCTAGGCCTGGATGACTGATAACCTGGACCCATGAAGTTTCTCGCCAGCCATGTCATCCACTTCTTCCTGATGGGCCTAGGCATCTCCGTGGTATTGGGGATGATCACGCCGACCACCCATCCTGAGCGCACGCGCATGAGCATCCTGAAGCATCTGGGAGGCTTGGTGGGCATCGGCCTGGTGCTGGCCTGGGTGATGTACCTCCTGCCCCGCCACCCCGTCCGCTTCTAGCCCATGATCGAGGCTCTGCGCGCCCGGGCGGAGGGCCTGATCCAGGGAGCTGCGAAGCGCAGCGAAGCCCTGTGGCGGCTCTTTGTCCGCCGCTTCCCCCGCCTGGGCGCAATGGGACGGTTCAGCTGGGAAGTGGGACGGAAGTACCACCACGATGACTGTTTCAGCTACGCCGCCAGCCTCTCCTTCTGGCTCATTGTGAGCCTAGTGCCCATCACCACCCTGCTCTTCAAGCTGCTGGGCCTGGTGCTGGGATCGAAGGTGCACGGCAAAGCCCTGCTGGTGGTGCTCTTCAACCTATTCCCCTACCTGCCCACGGAATTCCTGCGGGACACCATCCAGAGCAGCCAGAAGATCGGCGGTTTGGGCTTTTCATGGGTGGTGCTGATGACCGGCGGATACTGGAGCGTGAGCCAGCTGGACACCAGCCTGGCGCATGTGTTCGGCATCCGCACCCGCAGGCACCGCCAGACGCGGCGTTTCAACCTCGTGCGCCGCGCCACCCTCGTAGTGGGTGCGGTGCTGCTGCTTGTGATTTTCATGGCGCTGCTGACCGGCGGCTTCGTGAGCAGTTTGATGGGCCTGCCCAAGATGCTGCTGCTGCCGCTCCTGACGCCCAGCCTGGGTCTCGTGGTGGTGACGATGATCCTACAGCACCTGCCCAGGTGCCACGTGCGCTTCCGCCACGCGCTGCTCGGAGCCTTCGTGTCGACGTCGTTATGGTGGGTCGCCAAGCGGTTTTTCGCGGTCTATCTGTCCCATACCTTCACCTTCGGCATCATGTACGGATCGCTGAGCAGCATCATCGCGGCCTTGATATTCCTCTATTACAGTTGTGCGATCTTCCTGCTGGGAGCCGAGATCACCGCAGCCTTCTACCGCCATGAAACCGGTGCCATCCAAGTCCCCGAAGGGCTGCGCAATCCCAGGCCAGTGTGAAAGGGCGGCCCACTGGCAGCCACTAGTCATCGTCACGGTCCCGGGTGCTGGCCGGAATGGAAAACCCTTGGGCCCGGTACTCATTCAGCTTGTTGCGGATTGTACGGAGGGCCAGCCCCATCTGCTGGGCGCAACGGGTGCGGTTGCCATCGACGGCGGCGAGGGTCGATAACAACCAGAACCGCTCCAGGTCCGGTAGTGAAAGGCCCAATGGCAGGGCGATGAAACTTCCCAGCGGAGCGGTGGTGACCGGAATTTTAGGATCGGCGAAGATCGGTTCCTGTTTCGGGGGTGCCGGCTCTCCCCGCCGGGCGGGAAGGCGTGGGTCACCCAGGCTCCGGACGGGCAGCTCCACGGGGTCCGGCGGAATGGCGGCGAGTGCTTCCGGCGGCAATAGCCAGGCAAGGTCCCGCTGGGATAGATAGGCGCCCGCAGAGAGGGCCACCGCACGCTTCACGGCACTTTCGAGTTCACGCGCATTGCCCGGCCAGGAATGCAGGGTCAAAGCGGTGCGGAAACTCGGCGCCAGGCGGATGGCAGGCCGTGCGTTGGCCCGCGTGAAGAATTCTGCGATGTGGGCGGCGAGCAGGGGCAGGTCTTCCGGGCGCTCCCGCAGGGGCGGGATGCGGATGGGCACGACCTCCAGGAGATACCGCAATTCATCGTTGAACCGCCCTGCCCGGGTCTCCTCCAGCAGGTTGCGGGTCGCCAGGGCGATGACGCGGAAATTCCGGGCCGCGCCCCGGCCCTGGGATCGTTCCGAGCGTTCCCGTAGCAGCCTGGAAATCCATTCCTGCTGGGCGCTCACAAGGGCGTCCACTTCATCCAGGAAGACTGTGCCGCCCTCGGCCCGGTCAAAGGCGTCGGCGATGCCCTCGGCGGTGGTCGGCAGGGCATCGGGGCCGTCGCTGGCCCCACAACGCAGCGTCACCCAGGGCCCCGCTTTCCGTTTGCCGGCCACGTGGATGAGCCGTGCCAGACGCTCCCCGTCCGAGCCTGCCTCAGCTTCGATCACCACATTCGCCCAGCTTTCGGAGGCACGGCGAGCATGGTGGAGATGTTCCGCATAGGCCCGGTCCTGGGTCATGAGGACAAGTCCATCACCCCAGGATTCAGCTTTGAGGTGGTCGTCGCCGCGAATCGCGCGCCAGAGGGCCGTGACCAGGATGTCCGGGCTGAAAGGCTTGACGATGACGGGCACCACCAGAGCCAGGTGGGCATGTTCGATGGGCCGCCCCACCGCCTGGGGAGCTTGAACGTGCAGCACCGGCAAGCCTGGGATCACCGAGGTCAAGCGACAGGTGAGCATCAAGCCGTCCAGGGAAGATTCCCGCGAACCCTTCGGAGAGAGGTTCCACTTGGATCCCGTGACCACCGCGTCGAAGGCCCCGGGGCGCAGCAACTGAAGGGCTTCCTCGCCATTGCGGGCCTGTTCAGTCACGAAGCCCGCGCGTTTCAGGCTGAAGGCCATCCCATCACGAATTCCGGGTTCTTCGTCGATCACCAAAACACGCAGAGAACTCGCCATGGCCGTGGTCGCCCTTTCCCCCGTGTCCGGGATTCTTTAGGCACCATTGTTACGGAATCTCTTGCCGTTAGGAAGTTTTTACCTGTCGTTTCAACCACCTCTTGGGGCCCGGGTCGGTCGGTATTTCCCCACGCATTGGATCCCCGTGTCTACGTATCAGCAGGTAAATCTGACGGTGGCTTACCCCCAGCCTGCGGGCAGCTTCTACCCGATTGCCCAAACTTCTTCGAAGGGCCCGGTGCAATAACAACCGTTCCAGGTGATGAAGGTTGGTGGCCAGGTCTTCAGCGTCTGCCAACACAAGCGGAGGCTGAGCCTCCATCGGGTCGGGCAGCTGGCCAAGCAATTTCCATCGCACCAAGCGGTTGCGGAGTCCTCGCAAATTGCCGGGACAGGGGAGGGCCCCCAGACTGGCGGGAAGCAGGCCCGCAAGCCCTTCCTCCGCGGCCAATATTTGAAGGCAAAAGTCCACCGAAGCCAGATCCTCTTCCAACCCTTCCAACCGGAGAGGAAGACAATGGCTGGCCACGGCGGCAAGCGCCTCGGATTCCGGCGACAGGTGCGAGGCCATGATGCCCATGGGGTGGGCGATGCGCCAGGCTTCCAAGGCCACCGGGTCCAGGCGCTCCACATCATCCAGGCAGGTCGAACCGCGCCGGTCCGCCAGGATGCGGGCGAGGGTGCTCACACCGCTGCCCAAGGGCCCATAGACCCAGATGGGCTCTGGCCTTTCCAACAGGGGACCCAAGGCCCGCCCCCAGCGCACGAAGCCCGGCATGAGTTCCACGGCGATCATCGCGCGACCGGAAGAGACTGGAAGGCTGGGTTCACCGTGGCATCAGCAGACGTCGTGCATCCAGCCATGGGTATCCGCAGTGACCCCGTGCTGCAAATTCAGCAGGGCTTCCCGCAACTGTTCCGCCACCGGACCCGTGGCTCCCCTGTTCACCAGCCACTCACCAGCCTTGGACTTGACCCGCCCGATGGGCGTGATGACCGCGGCAGTCCCGCAGGCGAAGGCCTCGGTCATGCGGCCCTCCTTCAGGGCGGCGTCCCATTCATCCACAGTGACCTTCCGTTCCTCGGCGCCGAATCCCAACTCGCGCGCCAGTTCCAGGATGCTGAGGCGGGTCACGCCGGGAAGCAGCGACCCCGTGAGTTCCGGCGTCACCACCACGGAGCGGCCGCCTTCTTGATACACGAAGAAGATGTTCATGCCGCCCATCTCCTCGATATATTTCCGGTGGATGGCATCCAGCCACACGACCTGGTCGCAACCTTCCGCCTGGGCCTGTTTCTGCGCCAGGAGGCTGGCGGCGTAGTTGCCGGCGCACTTCGCGAAGCCGGTGCCTCCAGGGGCGGCGCGCACGTAGTCCTCGCTGATCCAGACCGTCACCGGCTTCACGCCACCGGAGAAATAGGCGCCCGCCGGGGACGCGAAAAGCACGAACAGGTATTCCTTGCTGGGGCGGACGCCCAGAGCCGCTTCCGTCGCGATCATCAGGGGCCGTAAATAGAGGCTTTCGCCGATGGCCGCGGGCACCCAGGCACGGTCTTCCCGGATCAGGGCATCCGCGGCTTCCACGAAGATCTCCTCAGGCAGGGCCGGCATGGCCAGCCGCTCGGCACTGCGGTTGAAGCGCTGGGCGTTGGCGAAGGGGCGAAAGGTCTTCACGCTGCCGTCGGCCTGGTAGTAGGCCTTGAAGCCTTCGAAGATGGCCTGGCCATAGTGCAGCACCGACGCTGCGGGATCCAGCAGCAAGGGTCCGTAGGGCTTCAGTTCGCCCCGCTCCCAGCCCTTCCCTTCCACGTAACGCACGGTCACCATGTGCTCGGTGAACACCTTGCCGAAGCCGGGATTGGTCATGCGCTCTGCGCGTTCCGCATCAGAAACGCGGTGTTCAACAGGGCGGACATCGATGTGGGATAGGACTGCGAGGGCCACGGGGACTCCTTAGTTCAGACGGCCGCCGGGCCGCAGGTTAGCTCGTGCACCGGCAGGATTCGCGCGAGGCGCCGGATGGCTTCGCGCGTGGTGGCGGGAGGGTGGGTGGAAAAGTTTAGCCGCAGGCAATTGGTGCCACGGCCATCTTTGAAAAAGAGGGGACCTGGCGCGAAGCTGAGGCCCTGGTCCAGGGCAGCGCGGTGCAGGTCCAGAGCCGAGAAGCCTTCTGGCAGCACCACCCAGAGATGCATCCCGCCCTTGGGTTCAGTTACCTGGGTACCGTGGGGGAAGGTAGCCAGGATGGACTCCACCATGGCGTCCCGGCGTTCCTTCAGGGCCCGGCGCAGCTTTGAAACGTGGCGCTTGAAGCCCCCGGAATCCAGGAACCTGGCCACCACCGCCTGGGAAAGGGTGGGCAGGGCGATGGAATGTACTTCCTGGAGTGGGGCCAGGCGCCGCAACAGGTTCCCTTGAGCGATCAGATAGCCCAGGCGCAAGCCCGCTGCCAGGGACTTGGAGAAGCTCCCGATGTGAATCACATGGTCGGAGTCTGGCAGGCAACGGAAACTCGGAATGGGCGACCCAGCGAACCTGAGATCACCATAGGTTTCGTCCTCCACCACTGCCACCCCATGGCGCCGGGTCATGGCCAGAATGCGTTCCCGCCGGGCCTTGGTCAGCGTCATGCCAGTGGGGTTATGGAAGGAGGGCACTGTAAACAGGATCTTGGCGTCGCCCCGTTGCAGGGCCGAGGCCAGGCGGTCTGGGTCCAAACCCTGCCGGTCCACCGGCACCGGCAGGGCCTCGCGGCCCATCGCTCGGATGAGGGCCAGCAGGCCCACATAGCAGGGACTCTCCACCAGGACCGCGTCCCCTGGGACCGTCAGTGCTTCCAGTACCAAAGCCAAGCCCGATTGCGCGCCTTGGGTGGCGCGGATTCCCCAGCCTTGAGCTATAGGTTCGCCCTCGGAGGCGAGCCACCGGGAAACGGCTTCCAAGTATGGCGGATGGCCCGCCGGAGCCGCATAGCTCCACGCCTCGGGCCCCAGATCCCGCATCACTTCGATGTGGAGGCGTCGAAGGGCATCCCCCGGAAGCAAATCCCAGGGTGGGAAGCCCGCTGAGAAACTCACCAATTGGCGGTCCTGGGCCCGCTCCAGGGTTTCACCCAGCCAGGGGCCCAGTTCGCCGTCCCGCACCGGAACGCCGCTGCCTTCAAAGGGAAAGGGCTCCTCGGCCACCCGATGGGCTGCGGCTTCAGGCAGACGGGGTGCCACAAAGCTCCCTCGGCCAGGCACCGTCTGCACCCAGCCCGTGCGCTTGAGCCCCAACAGGGCCTTCAGCACCGTCAAGCGGTGGACAGCAAACCGCTGGGCCAACTCAGGAACAGCTGGCAGTCGCACACCCGGGCGCCACTCACCCTCCTGGATGAGCCCGCGGATCCGCCGCTGCACTTGCAGATAGAGGGGGCTCGGGGCCTCGGGATCCAGGTGGAGGATAAGACTCATGACCCCTCATCATGGCCGCTTCCGAGCAATTTTCCATGCTTTGGGGGTAAAAACACAGTCCGTTACAGACCGGATTACCGGGTGGACTGAAATACTGCTTTTTTCAGACCAGCACAGACCGCTCGCTGCTCCTGCTTGGGGAGGCAGCCCGCCGCCTCAAGCCCTGAAAGGGCATTGGCTCGCGACCTTCGACCCATCCACGACCTTCACGTGTGCGGTTCCAGGGCTTTCAGCGCGACGGCCAGGTCTTTCAGCGCCGTCAGAGGTCCAGCAAGGCCGCTACCTCGAACCGCAGTTCCGGGATGCCCGTTCCCTTGGCGGCACTGACCCAGGCGATGTCAGGAGGCAGGACGTCCAGGATCGCCGCCACATCCTTGCGTTGCTTGAGGGCCTTGCTGGGCTTCACCTGGTCGGCCTTGGTGGCCACGATGCGATACGGCAGGTCCATGTGCCGCAACCAGTCGAAGGTCTGAAGGTCCAGTTTGGTGGGGCCCACTTCGGCATCCACCAGCACGAAGATCATCCGGAGGGTTTTGCGGTTACTAGCTACCCTTTTTATACCTCCGATATTTCGGCACTCGCCCGCTCGCTCAAACAGCAATGGGCACTCGAGCCTGCTGCCCCCGG
>JANXPB010000020.1 GCA_025357545.1 Holophagaceae bacterium | reverse complement strand
CGCGGCGCAGCTCGAGGTGGTGGATTGTTTCGCAGGCAGCCTGGACAAGCTCCCGATCCTCGAACAGCTCTGCGCGGAATACGGACTGAAAGTCGAGGAAGTCGCGCACATCGGCGACGACCTGCAGGACCTGCCGCTGCTCAGGCGCGTGGGCTTGGCGGCCTGCCCGATGGACGCCGCGGAGGAAGTGCTCGCCATGGCCCATTGGACCGTTCCCCACCGAGGGGGGCGTGGAGTCCTGCGGGCCGTGGCCGAAGAGATCTTGAAGGCCCAAGGGCAGTGGGCCGGCATTCTGGCCCGCTACGAGGCTTGAATCCTACCGGCCTTCGCACAGTCTGCGCAGGCGCTGGACCGCGCGATCCATACCGCTGATCAATGCGGGGCCAGGGTTTGCGCGATCCAGGCGTCCACGCGGCGCTCCAGCAGGTCCAGGGGCAGCGCGCCACCGCCCAGCACGCAGTCGTGGAACCCCTTGATGTCAAAGTGGGGGCCCAGCTTCGCCTTGGCCTTTTCCCGCAATTCAAGGATCTTCATCTGGCCGATCTTGTAGGCCAGGGCCTGCCCGGGCCAGGCGATGTAGCGGTCGGTTTCACTCTGGATGTCCACCTCGTCCATGGAACCGTGGGCACGGAAAAAATCCACCATCTGGGGACGCGTCCAGCGCAGGGCATGGACGCCAGTGTCCAGCACCAGGCGGATGGCCCGCAGCATTTCATCGTTCAACCGCCCGTAATCGGAGTAGGGGTCCTGGTAGAAGCCCAGCTCCTTGGGCAGCCGTTCCGAATACAGCGCCCAGCCTTCTTCAAAGGCGGTGAAGGGTGCGTGTTTCTGGAATTCCGGAACGCCTGTGAGCTCCTGGGCGATGGAAATCTGCATGTGATGGCCAGGGATGGCCTCGTGGTAGGCGGTGCTCTCGCAGGTCAGCATGGTGCGGGTTTCCGCCTTGAAGGTATTCACGGCGAAGCGCCCGGGCCGGGAACCGTCCGGCGTGCCGGCGTTGTAGTCCGCCGCGGCGGCACCCTCCTCCCGGAAGCTCTCCATGGGGATCACTGCCAACGGAGCATTGGGCAGGCGGCCAAAGAGTTTGGGCAGTTCGGAGCTCATGCGGTCCACGTAGCCCTTGTAGCGCGCCACCAGCTCCGTTCCGTCCTTGGGGTGCAGGTCCTGCTTCTGGGCGATGGCCGCGCGGAAGGCGGTCAGGTCCGCGAAGCCCAATCTCTGCCCGATGGCGGCCATCTCCCCTTCGATGCGTGCGACTTCCTTCAGACCTGTTGCGTGGATGGTCCGCGCGTCCAGCCTCGTGGTGGTGTGGAAGTGGATGCGCTCCCGGTACCTGGCTTCTCCTTTCTCCACTGATCCGAGTCCCGGCTCCAGCCGTCCCGCCGGCAGGTACTCCGCAGCGATGAATCTTGCGAGGCGGGCGTAGGCAGGCGTCACGGTCCGGTCGATGGCGGCCGCCACGGCTTTGCAAATGCGCCTTTTTTGAGCCTCCGGGAAAGCCGCGGGGAGGGCCTTCAGGGGCAGGAGGAAGGGCTCCCGGGCGGAGTCGCCGTGGCTCAGATTCTTCACCTGGGCCAGGGTCGCTTCGACGACGAGCCGTGGCGGCACCTGATGATGGGCGATGCCCGACCTCATGTTGGCGATCGTGTCATCCACGGCCTTGGGAAAGGCCTTCAGCCGCGCGAGGTAGTTCTGGAAATCCCTGGACGTCTTGAAAGGCTGGCTGCTGAACAGCTGGGGGAAATCGATGTGCAGGCCATCCATCTGGTTCAGGGGTTGTTCCCAGGGCCGCCACTCCGCCGCGTCGAACTGCGACTGAAGCACTTCCTTCAACAGGTCGAGGCTCAGGCGTTGGTCTTCCGATAGAGCGATCTGGGGCAGGGCGTTCAGCTTGTCCAGGAAGCGGCGCTTCCAGGCGAGATCCGCCTGGAGGGCGGGCTCGGAGTAGTCCGTCAGGCGGTGATTGTAGCGCGGGTCTCCTACCACGGTCGCGAACTCCGGGCTCTGGCGGAGGGTGTGCTGCCAAAAGTCTTCCATCAGCCGGTCGAACCGGGAGGTGGTGGCTGGCGCCCCCGCAGCCAACAGGCTTCCGGCGGTGAGCAGGGAGGCGATCATCGGGATGGGTTTGCGCATGGTCGCTCCAGATGGCTCAGAAGGTGGTCGGCCACGCGGCCGGCGGCCCCTGGCTCCCCCAGGTGGGCGCGGATGCTGCCCAGCTCTCGGCGGATTTTCTCCCCGCACAGTGGATCCAGAAGGTCGTCCAGGGTGTCCGACAGAGCCCGGGCATTGACTTGGCCCTGCACCAGCTCTTTCACCACCTGATGGCCGGCCACCACGTTGGCCAGGCCGAAATAAGGCAGCTTCACGAAGGACTTCGCCAGGAGGTAGGTCAGGGGGTTCAGCTTGTAGACGATGGCGAAGGGGGTTCCCAGCAAGGCTGTCTCCAGGGTCGCGGTGCCCGAGGCCACCAGCGCCGCATTGGCATAGGCGCGGGCGGCATAGCTCAAGCCCCGCACCGGCAGGATCGGCGCGGCGCCGAGATGGGCTTGGATCACGTCGTCGGCCAGGGTCGGGGCCACGGGCAGCACCCACTGCACCTCGCCATGCTTTCCATCCTGGTACCATCGCCGGGCCAACTCCACCATGGACGGCAGCAGGCGTTGGATCTCGCCCTCGCGGCTGCCGGGGAGCAGGGCCACCAGGGGCCTGGCCGGGTCCAGCCCCGTGCGATGGAAGAAGGCCTCCCGGTCCAGCTCGGGTTGGACGGCCTCTACCAGAGGGTTCCCTACCCAGAGGGCTTCCACCGGAAGGTCTTTGAACAGCGCCGGCTCGAAATCGAACAGGCAATACAGCGTGTCCAGGACTGTTCCTAAAATGGGAATGCGCCCCTTTTTCCAGGCCCATACCTGGGGGCAGACATACTGGTGCAGCTTCACCTGCGGCATGGCCCCGCGCAGGGCCTTGGCCAAGCGCAAGTTGAAACCCGGGTAATCGATGAAGAGCGCAGCGCTGATGGGCTCCTCCCGCGCGGCCGACAAGACCCGATTGAAGAGCCGGTTGAGGGAAGGCAGGTGTTTGATGACCTCGATGAAGCCCACCACGCCCAGGTCGCGCACGTGTGCCAGCTGGCGGTCCAGGTAGGGCGCCATGCCATCCCCGCCGATGCCGATGATGCGCAGGTCGGGCCGCCGCGCCTTAATCGCACGCAGCAGCTCGGCGCCATGCAGGTCCCCGGAGGCTTCCCCGGCCACCACGAGCAGGCTGCCGCTCAACGCCCGCCCTCCTCACGCGCCTCGCCCCAATGGGACCCGAACCGCAGGCTGTCATCAGGAAGCACCGGCCGGCCCAGCGCCGTGGCGGGCATCACCGCTGGGAAAAGGACACCTGGGAACTGCTCTTCGAGGGATTCGATTCTTCGTTGAAGCGCGCCAAGTTCTCCCTCCAGGGCCAGGTTCCATCGGTAGCCGGTCCGCTGCAACGCCGAATAGTCCGCGCCTTCCATCCCCACCGCGGTGTAAACCCGATCGGCGATGAGGTCCAGATCCCCGCCCACTTGCGCGTCCCAGCAGAAGCCCACGGCCTCGGCGCGGACTTCCTTCAACAGGGTGATGAGCGCCGGAACCGCGCCGGGCTCGGGGCGCAGCGCCAGTTTCACGCCCCGCCCCGAAGTATGTTCCAACAAGGCTTCGAGTGTTTGGAGGAAGGTGGAAGTGGCCATGCGCCCCGACGGGACCATGGCGGGAAGCACGAGGAAATCCGCGCCGAGGCGATGCCGGGAGGCTTCCAGGGCCGCTTCAAGGAGGGCATTGCCCCAGGGCAGGGCCTGGAAATGCAAGGCATGGATGCCCACGCCCCGCTGGGCGGCCGCTTCCCATCCAGAATGCGGACAGGACTCCCACCGGAGTTCCACATCCCGGAAGCCCGCCCAGATTTCGGGGCCGGAGCTGGACGGAATCAAGGGAATGAAGCGCATGGGCTTATCATGAAGTACCGGAGGAAGGCATGGCCCGAGTTTTCAGTATGGAAGAAGCGCAGGCCATGATGCCCGCGGTGCGGTCGATGACGGGCCCCGTGTTCCTGTTGGCCGCGAGCCTCGCAGAGGAATTGAGCGCCGCCGAGGAGAACGAAGAGGAAACTCGCGCCGAAGAACTGCGGGAGCGGCTGCAGATGCTGGTGGAGAGTTGGGCGGACGGCATCCGCGATCTGGGCGCCGATGTCAAAGGACTCTGGCTCGTGGATTTCGACAGTGGCGACGGCTATTGGTGCTGGGCCTATCCGGAAGAGAACCTGGAGCATTGGCACAGCTACGAGGGCGGCTTCGGCAGTCGCGTGCCCGCCCACATGAAACCCGTGCCCCAGGTATGAACCCTGGCCCGGACGAAGCCTCTGGGCCCGAGTTCGACTTGGGGCCAGAGTTTCGGGATCAGGTGCTGGAAATCGTCGGGAAAATTCCCAAAGGCCGCCTCGCCAGCTACGGTCAAGTGGCCCTACTGGCGGGTTTTCCGCGGCGCCCCCGACAGGTGGGCATGGTGCTGCGGGGGCTGCCAGAAAACACGCGGCTGCCTTGGCACCGGGTGGTGAACAACCAGGGCTATGTTCCTTCGAAGGGCCGCTGGTGGGGCGCCATGGTGCAGATCGAACGGCTTCGCGTCGAAGGCATTCCAGTGGCCAACGATGGCACCCTGGACTTGGAAGCCCATCGCTGGAAGCCCCGCATGGACTGAACTCCTGGGATCAGTGCTTCAGCTCTTCTTCAGCAGGGCGATTTTGGTGTCGTAGCGTGCCCGCTCAGTGGGAATGGCCCAGCGCTTGGCCAGTTCCAGGTCGGAAATGGCGTCCCGGTGGTGGCCGTCCCGCAGCTCCAGCCGGGCCTTCAGCAGGTAGAAATCGGGCTCGTAGGGCAGCAGTTTGATGGCGTGGGAGATGAGTTTCGATGCGGCCTCCCACTGCTCGGCCTCGAAAGCCTCCTCAGCCAGGAAAGCCTGGAAATAGGGGTCCTTCTTGCGGAGTTCCAGGCCCAGTTGCCGATACCGCTGGGCTTCGTCGCGTCGGTTTGATTCCAGCAGAAGGGACTCCAAATTCCCGATGGCAGCGGTGTCCTTGGGGTCCAGGGCTAGGGCTTTCAGATAGTCGGCCTCGGCCCGGTGCGTCTGGCCAGAATTCTTCAGCACCACGCCGTGGATGTTCCACCCCACGCTGGAAGTTGGATCAGCTTTCACAGCGGTCTCGGCTTGGGCCATGGCTTCGTCCTTGCGCCCGTCCACTAAGAGCTCCACGGCCCGGTTGCTGTGGTACAGCGCCCGCAACCGCTCGAGGCTGAGGGTCTTCACAAAATAGACTCCCTGATGGCGGCGCAGCTGAGGAAGGAAGTCCGCCACGAGATCTTCCTGGGGGAACATGGGCACGAGGGCCACCACATGGCGTTCCATCCGGATGAGCTGCCCGTCCCGCCGCCAGTGGTTCACGTTGAGGGGTTCGGCGTAGTGGGCGTTGATGCCCACGAGGTTGCAGCACGCCACATACAAGGCCGTAAGGGAGATGCAGTTGGCCTTCCGATCCTGGATCACCTCGGCGATGGTGCGGGTGTGGGAGTTGTCATAGGTGATGCCGAGGCCGCCCTCGCTTTCAGGACGGAAAATGACATCCAGGATCCCCTGGAGCTTGCCCCTCATGCTCGAGTCCCGGTAGGTGGCTCGGCGGATGAGGGGGAGCAGTTCCTTTGGGGCGGCCAGGGGGTCTGCGTCGGGCGCCTGCGGGAAGGGGATGGTCAAAGGCATGGCGGGAATGGGCAGCTCCGCTTCCTGCCCCGCCAACATTCCCGCGGAAAACAGCGTCGCCACCAGCAGTCGAGTGAGCATCCCTGGCCTCTACTTTCCCGAATTGAAGGGTCCAGGCAGTTTTCGCCGGGCATCAGCAACATACGCTCCCCTGGCTACGGTTCAACAAAGAAAGGGGTGAGCCGCCACCTGCTGGGGTGAAATTCACATATATGTGGCGAAAGGCTGTTTCACAGAGGTGGATTCAAAACCCAGAGCCTTGAGGGTTCCCAGGGCGCCCAGCCGTGAGAGGCTGGAAGCATGGGTCCTACTGCCGTGGTATGCGCTTATTCCCCCGTCGGGCGGGAGGCCTTGGCGGGCCTCCTGGAGGCGGGCGTTGAAGTGCTCGCCCTCTATTCTTATGAGCAGGGGCCCTCTGAAGACTGGTTCGAGTCCCCCGCTCGCTTGGCCGGGGACCGGGGCATCCCGGTATTCATGGAGCCTAGGTTCAACACTGATGGCGTATTCGAGACCGTGGGCGCCCTGAAACCAGACTTCCTCTTTAGTTTTTACTTCCGCGAAATGATCCAGGCCCGCTTCCTCGCGCTGCCCCGCCTGGGAGCCTACAACCTGCATGGGTCCCTGCTCCCCCGCTACCGGGGCCGGGCGCCCATCAACTGGGTGCTGGTGCAGGGCGAAACCGAGACGGGCGTCTCGCTGCATGAAATGACCCCCCGACCCGACGATGGGGAGATCGTGGGCCAAACGGTCCTGCCCATCGAGTGGGATGATACGGCCCTCAGCCTCACCTGGAAGAGCGCCCACGCAGGTCGTGAACTGGTGCTGGACACGGTTCCCCGGCTGGTGGCCGGGACCGCCCGGCGGATCCGCCAAAAAACCTTGGGAGCCTCTACGTACTTTGGCGGACGCACCCCAGAGGACGGCCGCCTGGATTTTTCCATGACGGCGAGGCAGGCCTTCAACCTGGTGCGCGCCGTGGCGGACCCTTGGCCCAATGCCTTCCTCCAGACTGCGGTGGGGGTGGTTCGGGTGGCCTGGGCGTTGCCGACGGCCTCGCACTGCGAGCCTGGATGCTTTCGGGCCACTCCCGAAGGGGTGCTGCTCGGGTTCAGGGCCGGCTCGCTCAGGCTCCATGCCCTTCGGAAGGGCGACCGTAGGGCTGAGCGTCCCAGCGAACAAGCGGCCTGGCTGATGGACCTTGGCATCCCGGAAGCCACCCCCTGACCCGACGTGCAAATTGATCACTGCGTCCTGCTGGCAAGCGCCGCACTGGCCGCCGCAAGGCAATCATCCAGAAAAGGACTGATTATTTCGTTGCGGTCGTTAAACTCGTGGCACTTCCTCCGAGGTCCCCATGCGCCTTGCCCTACTGCTCCTCGTGCCCGGGCTGCTCGCCGCCACCGACCGCCACCCGCGCAACCCCCGCCATCGGGGCGGCCCGGTCAACACCGCCAAGGAAGCCAAAGCCATCGCCGAACAGGACACCGGCGGGGTGGCGGTGAGCGCGCGCCGAGTCCCCTTGAACGGCGCATCCTGCGGCTGGGAGGTGGAACTCCACATGCCCAAGGAGGACCGAGGCTGGCGCTGCATGGTGGACTGCGACTCCCACTCGGTCTACACCAAGGACCGCATTCCCAATCCAGCGCTCAAGGGCCGCCAGCGGTAGCCCACCGTTGAACATCGTGGTGACCGGGCGGGTTTGCCTTGGGGCGTTTCTGTTCGCTTCGGGATTGTCCGCCCAGGAACCGGATCTCGCGCGGTTGCGCCAGGATGTTTACGCCCTGGCGGACCCATCCATGGAGGGCCGCGCCACCGGCACGGCAGGACAGCGGAAGGCCGCTGAATACCTGGCTCAGCGATTCCTCGAAGCGGGCCTTGTAGCGTTCAATCCCGGTGGTGGTCCCGGGGCCTTCCTGTTGCCCTATACCCTCACGCGCAGCCTCAGGAATGAAGCCGCGACTGCTTTCCAAATTGGGGGCCTCTCCTTCAAGGCCGGTGAAGACGTGCTCACGGCCGCCACCCAGCCCTTGGCCGGCGAAGTGATCTTCATCGGCTACGGCATCCATGCTCCCCACCTGGGCTGGAACGACCCTGCAGGGGAGGGCCTGAAGGGGCGCTGGCTGGCCATGTGGGAGGGTGGACCCGACCGGCCGGCGGACCCGCGTTCGAAGGAATGGGAAGCGGTGAGCCGCACGGAAGCCAAGCTGGAATGGGCGCGGAAGCTGGGCGCCGCAGGCTGCCTCTTCGTTCAGGTCCGCCCGGACCGGGAGGCCGGCTTGGGGCGGTTCCGGGTGGCCTTGAACCAGGCCAATGAACGGGGCCAGCTCGCGATCAAGGGGGCGCCCACGCGCGGGCCGGTCACCTTCTGGCTGAGCGCCCATGCCGGAAAGGAGCTCGGGATCGAAAGGAAGGCTGGAGCCGCTCCCGGTCCACCTCAGGCCCTGGGCGCCTTCACCTACGCACCCAGCGTCCTCACCGTGGAAATCCCCGCTTCGAATGTCGTAGGACTCATCCCAGGGACGGATCCCAAACTCAAGGAGGAATTCATTGTGCTCTCCGCCCACCACGATCATGTGGGACTGGAGGGCGGGAAGATGCATCCCGGCGCGGACGATAACGCTTCGGGCACCGCAGCCATCCTCGAAGTGGCGAGACTGCTGCGCGACGCCCAGCCCAGGCGCGGGATCCTGGTGCTTTCAGTCAGTGGCGAGGAGATCGGCCTCTGGGGCTCCCAGGCCTTCGCGGTGGCCCCCCCGGTCGCCCTCGACCACATCCAGGCGGACATCAACCTGGACATGATCGGCCGGAATGCCATCGACGAGCTGAACGTCACCCCCGCCTTCCTGGATGGCGCCGTGGGCACCCTTACCCGCGACGCGCGGCTCCTGGGCGCCCGGCAGGGCATCCGGCTGTTGGCGGAGGCGGACAAGTACTGGTATCGCTCCGACCACTACAGTTTTGCGAAGCAGGGCATTCCCGCCATCTTCTTCTTCGGCGGCATGCACACCGATTACCACGAGGCCTCGGACACGCCCGACAAGATCAACTTCGCCAAGGTCGCCCGGGTCGTGGCCCTGGCCCGGGATCTGGCGCTGAGGGTGGCCAATGCGCCGGAAGCCCCGGCCATCCTGCCTCGAACCGAATGGTCATCCTGGGTCTGGCCTTCGCCCATCCGTCCATCGATTCCGATCCAGCCTCCCTCCGTCCCGCCCAGCCCTTCGCCGGTGCCCAACAGCCACTGAACGGTCGGCGGGCAGCCTTCGCCGATTCTTTACACCTAACCCCCTGGCAGTCCTTGCATAGGCTTCTAAACTTGTCTCTCGCGGCCATCGCCGCATGGAGGACTCGATGAGTCTGATGGACAATTTCAAGGATTGGGGCAAAGCCCAATTTCTGGATGTCGTGCAGTGGATGGACGCCAGCCAGGACACCATGGCCTGGCGCTTCGACTTCCGCGGGCAGGAGATCCAGAACGGCGGCAAGCTCATCGTGCGCGAAAGCCAGGCCGCGGCCTTCCTCAACGAGGGGAAATTCGCCGACATCTTCGCCGAGCCCGACACCTATACGCTCAACACCCAGAACCTGCCCATCCTGGCCACGCTGAAAGGCTGGAAGTTCGGCTTCGAAAGCCCCTTCAAGTCGGACATCGTGTTCGTGAATCTGAAATTGTTCAACGACCTGGGCTGGGGCACGCCGAATCCCATCATCATGCGCGATCCGGATTTCGGCATGATCCGCGTCCGCGCCCACGGCATCTACTCCATTCAAGTCCCGAAGGACAAGGACGCCATCGCCACCTTCATCCGCCAGATGGTGGGCACCAACGGCGTCTACACCGTGGACGAGTGCCAGGAACAGCTGCGCAAGACCATCAGCAGCAAGCTGGCGGACACGCTGGCCGAAATGAAGATGGGCATCCTGGATGTCAACGCCAAGATTGATGAAGTCGGCGATCTGGTGAAGCAGAAACTCCAGGCTGAATTCCTCACCTACGGGGTGTCCCTGGCCAAGCTCGTGGTGCAGCCCTTCACCCTGCCGGAAGAAGTGGAAGCCATGATGGACAAGCGCACCTCCGTGGGCATGATGGCCCCGGTGATGGGCGCCTACACGCAGCTGCAGGTGGCCGACAGCATCCATATCGCCGCCGGCAACGAAGGCGGCGTGGCGGGCCTCGGCATGGGCGCCGGCCTTGGCTTCGGCATGGGCGGCATGATGGCCGGCCAGATGGCCCAGTCGAACATGGGCATGGGCCAGCAGCAGATGCCCATGGGCGCCGCCCCCGCGGCGGCTCCAGCCGCTCCCGCGAAATCGCTCAAGGAAGAATTGACCGAGCTGAAGGATCTCTTCGACAGCCAGCTCCTGAGCCAGGCCGAATTCGAGACCCAGCGCGCCAACATCATGAAGAAGCACGGCATGGGGTGATGCAGGTACGAAGTTCTGAGCCATGATCGCGGCCCTTCGGGGCCGCTTTCGTTGTGCATAGCGGGTGTGTAGATGGAGTGGAGTGTTTATGGCGTCGTCATGAGGGTGTATAGCGAATGGCGACACCTCCGGACCTATCGGATCGAGCGGGCGCTTCCCCAGCAACTGCCCGGTACCGGATTCACCGGGCCGGGTTTTCGCAAGGAAGCCGATGTTTACCTCTGCGGAGA
>JANXPB010000238.1 GCA_025357545.1 Holophagaceae bacterium | reverse complement strand
AACCCGGTTGATTAGGTCAGATTGAATGCAAATCAGTATTACGTGGTGGCCGCTGGACTTCCGGTGGTCCCGTTCCTGTCAAGGGGAAGGAACTGGTCACTCGCCTTTCGATGAGCGCTGGATCACCAATAAGGTCAAGTCGTCCTCCAGGCCTTGGCCATCCGTGAATTCGGAGACGGCATCAACGATCTGAGTGATGGAGCAACTCGAATCCCTCGCCAGCAGGTCCTCCAGCCGACCCTCACCGAATAGTTCGCCGCCGGGGGAGGCCGCCTCGGTGAGGCCGTCGGTGTAGCAGACCAGCATCTCACCTTTCCCGAGGGTGCCGGCGCAGATGTCCAGGTTCTCCTCGAAACGTTCCAGGCTCATGCCAATGCCCACGCCCCGCGGGCTAAGGCGCTCCACCTGGCCGTCGGCGCGCCTTAGGAAGGCTGCTGGATGCCCCGCGCGCACCAGTTCGAAGGCACCGGTGAGCGGATCGAAAAGGCCGTAGATCATCGTTATGAACATGCGTTTGGAGTGGCTGTGCTTTTCGCACCAGATCTCGTTGAGCCGGGTAGCCACTTCCCGGGGGCCGCGCTGCACCTTGTCCAGGGCCGCCACCACACCCTTGGTTTCGGCGGCATAGAAAGCGGCGGACGTGCCCTTGCCGCTTACATCGGCGATGAGGAAGGCCAGGCGGCCGTCCGAGAGCCGGAAAAGATCGTAGTAGTCCCCGGCGACATCCTTGGCAGGAAGGATCGTGGCGTGGACCGCCGCCCCCCCCGGCAGCACCGGGATGTCCGGCAACAGATGCATCTGCACTTCCCGGGCTACGCGCAGCTCCTCCTCCATGGCCATGCGCTGGTCCCGCTCGCCGCGGGAGACCTCCAGCCGCTCAGCCATGTCGTTAAAGGCCTGGGCCAGCCGGCCAACCTGGTCGCGGGTGCGCGGACGGATGCGCGTGGAGAAGTCGCCCCCCGAAAGGCGGCCCACGCCAGCAAACAAGTCGTCCACGCTCGCCCCGAGCTGCCGTGCCAGGTAAAGCCCCATCAGGAGGGCCATGCACTGGATTCCTGCCAGCACCACCAACAGCGCAGCGAGGCTCGCGATGATCAGGATGGTCTGCACCGACTGGTTGCCGCCTTCGCCGGTGAACCCGTAGCCCCGGATCAACTCCCGCAGGCTGGTCTCGGGCGTGGCCGTGAGCAGCAGGTCCTCCCGGCCGGTGCTCCAGTCCCGGATCTTGAGGCCGACGGCCGGAAGCCGGAAGGGGTGGAAGGTCCACGAGCCCGTCAGGGCATCGCCCTGGGACCAGGCCGCCAAGGGCGGCACCTTGTCGCTGGGGATGAACGGGGAAAGTGCCTTCTCCGCATCGCCATCCTTGGCGTTCAGCTTGATAAAGCTCTTTTTGTCCCCGGCGTCCGGCACGCGGTCCAGACGGTAGACCATGCGCCCCCCCCACATGTCCTTGCTGCGGTCCGCCAGGCTGCCCAGCGAGATGTTCAGCAAGCGGAAGCGGGCGCCCTCGGGGCTCACGGCCCTCAGGAAGATGCCCTTGCCCTTGAAGGGCGCATCGTCGTTCCACACCAGGCCCACGAAATTCGGGTTGACGCCCGCCGGCAGGCTGTCGACCCGGCCCATGCCGAGATCGCCGAGGAACTGGAGGTTTTGCTGGGCGACCACATCCGTGGGTTCGAGGCTGGCTTTCTTGAGGGCAGTTTCCGCCGTGCGGATGTTGCCTTGGAGCGTGCGGCTCACCTGGCCGCCCACCGCCACCCATCCGACACTGAGGAAAAGCACCGTCAGTGCGATGGAAGGAAGCACCGACAGCAGGATGAGGATGAGCCAGAGGCGCCGCGACACCTTGAACATCCATTTGCGCCACAGCCAGCGTCCGCCGAGGAACCCCAGCACCGTGAAGGCAACCCAGAACAGGCAGCCCGAAGGCCACATCAGCGCCAGCGGGCCGTGCAGCCCCGGCGAAATAGCTAGCATCGCATACGGCAGGCCCAGGCCCAGGAGGATCCAGGCCCACCGAGGGCGCAACCGCTGGAGGAAAGCGATCACGGCATCAACATCCCGCCATTGACGCTCAGCACCTGCCCGGTGACGTAGGCCGCCTCATCCGAAGCGAGGAAGACCACCGCCGAAGCGATGTCGGCCGGAGTGCCCATGCGGCCCAGCGGAATGGTCTTGGTGAATTCGGCCTTCACTTCGTCGCTCAGCCCCGTGGTCATCTCGGTCGCGATGTAGCCCGGGGCGATGGCGTTGGCGGTGACATTGCGCGAGGCCAGTTCCCGGGCGACGGACTTCGTGAGGCCCATGAGCCCGGCCTTCGCCGCCACATAATTGCTCTGCCCGGCGTTGCCCATCTGGCCCACCACCGACGTGATGTTGATGATGCGCCCCCAGCGCTGCTTTATCATGGGTTTGGTGGCGGCCTGGATGGCGGTCCAGGCGCCCTTGAGGTTCGTATCGATGACGGCCGTGAAATCCTCTTCCTTCATCTGGATGAGCAGCTTGTCCCGGGTGATCCCCGCATTGTTCACGAGGATATGGATGGCGCCGTGGCGCTCGACCACCGCCGCGACCGCCGCCCGGACGCTCTCGCTGCTGGCGAGGTCCATCACCACATGGTCGGCCTTGCCGCCCGCTTCCTGGATGGCCGCCACGACCTTCTGGAGTTTGGCTTCGGTGCGCGCGGCGCAGACCACCAGAGCCCCCTGTTGCGCCAGCTGTTGCGCGATGGCTTCCCCAATGCCTTGGGACGCACCGGTCACCAGGGCCACCTTGCCGCTGAGGTCGAACATGAAAACTCCTGAAAACCGCTCCACTCCAGGGCGGTGGGGATGAATGATTATTGCATCGGACCGCCGGGAGCGGCATTCGGCGCCGCAATCCACGCACCAAGAGGACCCTGGCCCTTCCAAACGGCCAATACCGCAGTTCTGCGTCCCGCCCAGGGCGCGGGAGGTAGAATCGCCTTCCCGGAGGACTCCATGCGCGTCCCGATCATTCTGGCCTTGACCCTTGTTTCCGCCCTCGCCGCCCAGGAAGTCCGCCACCCCAGAGTGGAGGCCCTCGTCCAGTCGGTGGACGCCAAGCGCTTGCAGGCCACGGTGGCCAAACTCGTCTCCTTCGGCACCCGCAACACCCTGTCAGACACCGCCTCCGACACCCGCGGCATCGGAGCGTCCCGGAAGTGGCTGGCCGCCGAGTTCGATGCCCTAGAAAGCGGATCCGGTTCCCGCCTCCAGCCCTTCGAGGACCGGTTCACCGCCGAACCCGGACCGCGCATCCCGAAGGCCGTGGAGATCGTGAATCTAGGCGTGGTGCTGCCGGGCACCGACCCCGCCCGGATGAAGGACGCCATCGTGCTGACCGGCCACTACGATTCCCGGGCCAGCGACGTGTTGGACGCCACCAGCGACGCGCCCGGAGCCGTGGACGATGGCAGCGGCACGGCCATGGCGCTTGAACTGGCGCGGGTGCTGGCCGCCGAGCGCCCTGCCGTCAGCATCTATTTCGTGGCGGTGGCCGGGGAGGAACAAGGGCTGGTGGGTTCCTCGCACCTGGCCAAGCGCTTGAAGTCGGAAGGGGTGCGCGTGCTGGCCATGGTGAGCGTGGACATCGCCGGCAACACCGAGGGGCAGGATGGCGTGAAGGACAATGTCCATGGACGGTTGTGGTCCGAAGGCGTGGTGGCATCGGAAACGCCCGAACAGCGGAAGCTGCGCCTGGCCCTCGGCACGGAGAACGACGGCGGCGCGAGGGAATGGGCCCGCTACGTGAAGCGCGTGGCCGAACGCTATGTGGAGAACCTCGACCTGCTGGTGATGCTGCGGCGGGATCGCATCGCCCGGGGCAGCGACCATATGAGTTTCGCTTCCGAGGGGATTCCGGCGATTTGCCTGCGGGAGATGCATGAGCACTACGACCGCCAGCACCAGGATGTGCGGACGGTGGCGGGGCGCAGCTATGGCGATGATCTGGCGCATTTCGACGCGGCCTACGCCGCCAAACTAGCGAAGGGCCTGGCGGCGACCTTCTGGGAACTGTCCCACGCACCGGCTCCACCCGGTGACGTGACCCTCGGCGGTGCCGTCAGCCCCGACACCCGTCTGCGCTGGACGCTGCCGGTGGACCCGCGCATCGTCGGCATCCGCCTCTACCGCCGCCGGGCCGACGGGGTGGTGTGGCAACGCGTCCAGTCCTTCCCGAAATTCGACCGCCTTGTGCTCAAGGACGTCCCGCCCGATAACGAAGTCTTCGCGGTGGCGACCGTCGATGCCCAGGGCAATGAGAGCCTCGCGGTGGCCCCTTCCAGGCTGGAGTAAGCTACCTGATCGGCGCTCCAGCGCCGGCCCTGGAGCCCCCATGCGTGAACCGGCCTACGCCCCTTTCGGACATTTCTGCTGGCCTGAACTGGCCACCACCGATATCGCCGCCGCCAAGGCTTTCTACGGGGGCCTGTTCGGCTGGGAGGCGGTGGACATGCCGACGGCCATAGGGAACTACATCCTTTTCAAACTGCAGGGCCTCGACGTGGCCGCGGCCTATCAGATGGGCCCGGAACAATGCGCGCCGACCCACTGGAACGCCTACCTGGCGGTGCCCAGTGCCGATGAAGGGGCCACGAAGGCCAAGGCCCTCGGCGGGCAGATCCTCGCGGGGCCCTTCGATGTGGAAGGCATCGGCCGCATGGCCTCCGTGCAGGACCCCAGCGGCGCGACCTTCGCCCTTTGGCAGAGCATCAAGCACTTCGGCGCAGGTCTCTTCGGCGAACCCGGCACGCTCTGCTGGACGGAACTCCTCACCCGCGACGCGAAACAGGCCGTGGAATTCTACTCGGGGCTGTTCGGCTGGGCCGCCGAAGCCAAGAACGACGGGACCAAGGAGTACACGGAATGGTGGCTCAAGGGCACCGCCGTTGGCGGCATGATGACCATGGAAGGCCCGGCCTTCGAGGGCATTTCAAGCCACTGGATGAGCTACTTCGCCGTGGGGGATTGCGATGCCAGTGCAGAATCCGCCAAAGCCGCCGGTGGCATGGTGCTCAGCGCCCCCACCGATATCCCGGACATCGGCAGATTCTCGGTGATCCGCGATCCGGCTGGCGCGGTCTTCTCGCTCATCAAGCTGCTGAAGTCCTGATGGCTACTTGGACCGAAGGCCCATCTGGATGAGCTGCGGTTCGGCCTGCTGGCCGGCCTTGGTGATGGGGATCAAGAGGCTGGGATTGAACATCTCACCCGAGAGCTTCACCTTGAGGGTGAGGGCTTCGGCAGGCATCACGGCGGTGGTCTCGAAGCTGTCCATCATCTGCGGGGTGGAGGCGGCGATGGCATAGGCTCCGTTGGGCGCCTCCGGCGAGGTGGCTGTGATTTCCTTGAAACCGGCGCCCAGGCATTTCACCCGTAGCCGCACCGTATGGGCGTCCAAGCGTTCCGCTTGCAATACGGCGCCCGCGCCGGGTTCGGCCTTCAATCTATGGGCAAGCCCCGCTACGGCTGCGGAGAAGGCGTCCGCGGGGGTTTGGGCCATGGCCATCATGGCTGGAGGAACGGTCAGGAAGGGCAGCATGGTGCCTCCGGGGAAAGAGTCGAGTCAGGAGCAGGATGCCCACTTTCCCGCCGAAGTTTCTATTACTTCAGCTTGTCCAGCCAGGCAGCGAGGGGGGCCAGGTCCGCCAAGGGCGTCGCATCGTTGTAGGCGCTGACGGCGTTGGCGCCGGTGAGCTCCGAGCGCTTGCGGGGCTCCTGCTTCAAGAGATGGTTAGCATCCTTCACCTCGATGAGGCTCTCCTTGAGCGGCTCTGGGAGGACGTCGGGCTTCCAGGTCTGGACGTCCTTGTCGCCCCACACCAACGCCAAGGGCACCGCCGCGCGGAGGGCCATGGCCATGGGATCCAGGTCCAGGGTGGACCGCACGAAGCCCGCGGTCTCAGGCCTCAGGAAACTAGTGGCCAGGTTCACTATGCCGGGGAAGACCCCGACCTGTTGCGCCGGGGCTTCCAGCTTGCCCTGGCGCACGGCTTCGAGCATGGCATCCACGTAGGCCAGGTTCACGGCCTTGGTGTCGGCCGGTAGCTGCGCTTCGATCTGGGCTCTTAGTGTCTTCGCCATGCTGCGGCCCGGCAGGCCGATCAAAAGCAGCGCATCGGCGTCCTGCGCCGAAATGAGCGAGAGCAGCGCTCCTTCGCTGTGGCCGAGGAGGAGCAGCTTTTTGCCCTTGGCTTCGGGCAGCTTCCGGGCGGCCTGGAGGGCGGCCCGGATGTCCCCCACCTGGGCATCCAGGGAGACGTCGAGCTTCGGGTCCTTCGACCCGATGAACCGTTTGTCGTAGCGAAGGGACCCGATGCCCTGAGACCTCAACCAGAGGGCCAAGTCCCGCCCGCCATGGCCGATGGGCATCAGGCTGCTGGCCCAGTCGCGATCCGTGGGGCCGCTGCCCGCCACCATCACCGCGAAGAAAGCATGCGTTCCGCCGGGGAGCACGCTGCCCTTCAAGGGAAAGGCATTGAAACCTGGAAAAGCAATTTCCCGGCCGTTGTCGACTGGGGCTTTTCCTACTTGGACCGGGGGTTGAACAGGAAGCATCGGCATGGTTCTTTCAAAATAGATCTGCGAACGTCACAAAGAAATTCGCTAGTGAACAAGCCCGCCGGATTCTGACCGTTGGAGTTCATGTTCATCCCGCGCAATGATTCGAAGTCCTCCGTGGATTCAATCGGTCAGCCCAGCTGCGCCAGGTCCTCCGACCCACCGATGCTGAAGGCGCTGACTTCTAGGCCCGCTTCTTTGGCCTGGCGCTTGACGAGGCCGCTGAGCACCTTGCCAGGGCCCAGTTCCAGAAAGGTGGTGACGCCCTGTTTCAGCAGCAGGGCCAGCGTCGCCTCCCAGCGAACGGCCCCGGAAATCTGGCGCACCAGACCGTCCCGCAAGGCGTCAGGATCGCTCACGAGAGCCGCATCCACGTTGTTCACCAGGGGGCAGCTGGGCTTGGCGAAGGCCAACCCCCCGAGGATCGGCGCCATGTGGGCCTGGGCGGGCTCCATGAGCGGGCTATGGAAGGGTGCGCTCACCGGCAGCTTCATCATCTTGCGGCCGCCCAGAGCCTTGGCCGCCTCCATGGCGGCCTCCACTCCTTCCGCATGGCCCGCGATGACGATCTGGCCCGGGCCATTGAAATTGGCTGGGACCACGATTTTGCCGCTGGATTTGGAACCTGCTTCACAGGCCGCTTCCACGTCGGCCGCGCTCATGCCAAGAATCGCCGCCATGGCGCCCACGCCCACTGGAACCGCCACCTGCATGGCCCGCCCCCGTTCCCGGACGGTCCTGGCCGCCTGCGTGAAGGAGAGGCTCCCAAGGGCCACCAGGGCCGAATATTCGCCGAGGGAGTGGCCGGCCGCGAAATCGGGCTTCGGAAGACGGCTAGTGTAAGCGCGCACCACCATGGTGGAGTGGGTGAGGATGGCGGGTTGGGTGTGTTCCGTGAGCTTCAAGGACTCCTCGGGACCCTCGGCCATCAGCCGCGACAAGGGAAACCCCAGGGCCGCATCGGCCTCCAGGAGCACAGCCCTGGCCTCGGGTTCAGCCTGGGCCAGGGCCACGCCCATGCCCACGGACTGGGAGCCCTGCCCCGGAAACAGCCACGCGACTTTGCCCACGTTCACTCCTGTGGCGTCAGCTTCGCCAGGTGCTGCTGGATGCGCTCGTTGATGCCGTGTTCCGCGGCCCGGAGCGCCGCCCCGATGCCATTCTTCACCGCGTGGGCGTCGCTGGAGCCGTGGCCGATCACGGACACGCCCTTGATGCCCAGCAGGGGCAGGCCGCCGTATTCCCGGTAGTCCAGCTGCTTGAAGAATTCCTGCAGGGCGGGCTTCACGAGCGCGGCCCCGACCTTGGCCCGCAAGTTAGAGGTGAGCACGCCGCGGAGGCCGTCCTTGATGAGCTTGGCCATGCCTTCGGCGCTCTTCAGCACCACGTTCCCCACGAACCCGTCGCAGGCGATGACGTCGAAACGGCCGTTCCAGATATCGCGCCCTTCGGCGTTGCCGATGAAATTGAGGCCCATCTGGCGCAGGCGGGCGGCGGCCTCGAGGGTCACTTCATTGCCCTTGCTGTCCTCTTCTCCGACGCTCAGGATGCCCACCCGCGGCGTGGCGATGCCCAGCACCTGTTCGGCGTAGACCGAGGCCATGAGGCCGAAACAGGCGATGTGCTCCGGGCGGGAGTCGATGTTGGCGCCCACCTCGATGAACACCGTGGGGCTGCCCGTGAGATTGGGCATGAGGCTCGCGAGACCTGGGCGCTCCACTCCTTCGAGCTTGCCGATGACCAGTGTGCTGGCCATCATGGCCGCGCCAGTGTGGCCCATGCTCACCATGCCGTCCGCCAGTCCGTCGCGCACCAGCTGGGCCGCCACGCGGATGGAGCTGTCCTTTTTTTCCTTGAGGATGACCCGGGGCGCATCCTCGAAGGTCACCACCGAGCCCGCCGGCACCAGTTCCGTGCGCTGGCGCAGCTCTGGGGAGAAGCGATAGGCCGGCGAGGACATCAACGCCTCCAGCCGGGCCTCGTTCCCCACCAGATAGAGGAAGAGGCCCGGCCAGGCTTCCAGGGCTTCCCGGGCGCCCTTCAACGTGGCTTCGGGGGCGTGGTCGCCCCCCATCACGTCGAGCGCTATCCGGTGGTCCGCCAAGCGGGGTTAGGCTGTGGCTACGTGGACGGCCTTCTTGCCACGGTAGAAGCCGCAAGAGGGGCACACGCGATGGGGCATCTTGGCCGTGCCGCAATTGGAGCAGCTGGCGGCGCTATGCACTTCGAGGCTGTCGTGGGTGCGGCGGCGGTCGCGGCGGGCCCGGCTGTGGCGGCGTTTGGGATTGGGCATGGGAGACTCCTGTTCGTAGTCGGGGGCTCGTGGTACGGGTTAATGCCTTGCGGTCAGGCGGTGCGGTAAAGAACGGTGGAGCCTCAGGACGTTATTCATCCAGCTTGAGGCTGGGCCGGATATTCGCCAGGGCCTTAGCCAAAGGGCTGGGTTCCTTCTCATAGGATACCGAAGCATTTAGCATCCCGCGAAACAGGCAGGTATCAAAATTCGCGCATTTGCCCTTTTCCGTGTCCAGGCAGGTGGGAGCCATTGACCGGCCGAGCATCAATTGCTGCCGCACCAGCTCCAACTCGTCCACATGGTCGGATTCCAGGTACACCACGTCCAAGTCCTGGCTACCCAAGGAATGGGAGCCGCCCTGCCGCAGTTCAGCCCCTCGGCTGCCCAGGAACTGGGCCCGCACCTCCAGGGGCACTTCGATGGGGGCCAGGCAGCGGGAACACGCGGTCTCCCACGTGCCCTGGCTTTCCACATCCAGAAAGATGTCCCGGTCGCTGGGCTGGGCGAAGACCGTCCAGGTGACGCCAGTGAAGGCCTCGGGCTGGCCGGAAATAACCTCGGCCTTGGCGGAGCCTTCCAGCTCCAGCCGCGCCTCGGTTCCGCGCTCGCGCAGGCCCTCGTCGGGCAGCCGGGAGAGGTCGATCATTGGGGTTTCCCAGTGGGGGGCGGGGCGGCGCCAGTGCTTTTGCCGCCACTGCCGGTAGTGGCCTGCTCACCGGGGCGCAGCGTGAACTTCCCGAAATCATCCTGGTTGTTGGGGTCTCCCTCGCAGGTCAGCTCATATCCGCTTTTGCCTGATTTCCCTTCGATCGGCTGATCGAATCCATCCTTGGCCGGTGTGTTCACGGGAAGGAGGTTTTCTTTCACCAGAGAAGAGTTGTTGTCCACCATGGCTTCGAAGCTGCCGAAGTCTGGGTATTTGCCATGTTTGAGATAGAACTGGTCCAGGCCATCCCGCACCTTGTTGACCAGATCTTGACTCTTAAGGTAATGGGCGCGCGCCGTGAATTGCTTGAACTGTTTGAAGCCAAGCGTCGCGATGACGGCGATGATCATCATCGCGATCATCAGTTCCATCAGCGAAAAGCCTTTTTGGGTCGTGCGTCGGGTCATGGATGAATCTCCTCGGATGACGGGCACCCAAGCATTCCAGTGTGCCATAGACGACAGAAGTGACAAGGTTTGGTGTTGGGTTGTGGGCTGAGGGCTGCTCGGCTCAAGGCCCAGGACTCAGGACTCAGGACTTTCTTCTTCCGCCTCCACGTTCGAGGGAAAGTCCTTGGGGGCGGGAAACCGCCGGGGCAGGGATTCAATGCCGCCCAGATGCCCCAGCCAGTAGCGGTAGGCCCGGAAAGTCATGCCCAGGTGCTTGGCGGCCTTGGTGCGGTTGCCGCTCTGTTCCATGAGTCCCTGATGCAGGAAGTAGCCCTTCAAGGCCGTCAGGTAGGCTTCCAGGTCGAAGCCGCCCATGGGGATGGATAGGGGCGTGAGCGTGGGTCCGTCAAAGCCCCGTTCCACATCGGTCAGAACATTGTCCGGGAAGTGGTCCTTCCCGATGGCGCCGCCGGGATTCAGGGCCACGCAGCGCTCCATGAGGTTCTCCAGTTCCCGCACGTTGCCGGGGAAACGGTAGCGCTCCAACAGGGCGAGGGCCTCAGGCTGCAGGTACATCGAGGGTTTGTTCAGCTTCTTGCAGGAACGGCGCAGGAAGTGCTCCACGAGCACCGGCAAGTCCTCGCGCCGGTCCCGCAGAGGTGGCAGCTCGATATTCAGGATATTCAGGCGGTAATACAGGTCCTCGCGGAACTTGTTCTCTTCGGTGCGCTCCCGCAGATTGCGGTTGGTGGCGCCGATGACCCGCACATCCACCGGCCTTTCCTCATTGGCCCCCAAACGCCGCAGGCGCCGCTCCTGGAGCACCCGCAGCAGCTTCACCTGCAAGGGCAGCGGCATCTCACCGATTTCGTCCAGGAACAGGAAACCGCCGTTGGCGTCCTCGAAAAGCCCGCGCTTCACGCCTGTGGCCCCGGTGAAGGCGCCCTTCTCGTAGCCGAACAGTTCGGATTCCAGAAGGGCCTCGGGCAGAGCGCCGCAGTTCACGGCGATGAAGGGTCCATCCGCGCGTTCGGAATAGCGGTGGATGAGCCGGGCCACGATTTCCTTGCCGGTGCCGCTCTCCCCGGTGATGAGCACCGTAGTGTCCGCCCGGGCGATCTTGCCCACCAGCGCCTGGACGCGGCGGATGGTATCGCCAACACCCACGAGGTCGCCGATGCCGGAGAGTTCATGCACGGGCCCCGGTTCTGATTCCAGGAAGATGCCCTGCAGCACCTTGGTGAGCTCGGCGATGTCGTTCTTGGTCTTGGTGAGGAAGTCCACCGCGCCGAGGTTCAGCGCCTGCACGGTGGTCTCAGTGGTGGCGAAGGCGGTGAGGATCACCGCCGGGATGGAATGCCCTTTCTCCTTCATCCAGGTGAGCAGATCGATGCCCGTGCCATCACCCAGCCGGAGGTCCGACACAATGGCGTCGAAGCGCCCCTCGTTGACGTCCTCCAGGGCCACCTTGGCCTCCTGGATGCTGCCCACGGCCCTGGTTCGGAAGCCCTGGGGCGCCAGGCCCATCTCCAGTACTTCGCGGAAGCTGGGTTCGTCCTCGACGATCAACACATGTTTTCGCGGCAATGCAGCGCTCATGGGGGAATCCAGGATGGTGAAGGTGGTGACGCAATGGGTCAGGTAACCTATGATGACCGTTTTCCCGGGGTTTCGTGAAGCAACTGGTTCCTGTTTTTGGATATTGAGCCCATGCGCATTCTGATCGGCCGCACGGATGCCCTCGGCGATCTGGTGATCAGTCTGCCCGTCCAGGCTCGGATCCTCGAACGCTGCCCCCAAGCCGAGGTCCATTGGCTGGTGCGCCCCTATGCGGCGCCGCTGCTCGGGCTGCTCCCGGGGCTTGCAGGCGTGCACCTTCGGGAACCGGAAACGGATCTTTTGAAACTCATGCTGGAGCTGAAACCCGACGTCGTGCTGAATCTTTCCCACCGGGACCCCGCCATCATTCCCGCGGCCAAAGTTGCCGGAGTGGCGGTCCGGGTCGCCCGGGCCCGGGGGGTTGGGCAGATAGTGGCGGCTTCGCACCTGCTTTGGCGGAGCCGGCGGGACACGGGCCGGCATGAAGCGCAGAACGCCCTGGATTTCCTGGCTCCGTTTGGATGGGCCGGCGGTTGTCCCACGCCCCCTCGCCTGCTCCTGAACCCTCTGGAAATGGCACAGGGCCAGCGGGAACTGGCGGATATCCCGCATCCACGGCTTGGCGTGGTGACCCGTGGCAGTGGTTCGGGAGCCTTCCCCACCAAGGACTGGTGGGCCAAGGCGTTCACCGTGCTGACCCGCTCCGGGTGGAATCCGGTGGTGCTCTCCCCGCCGGAAGACTCCCCGCTACAGCCTGTTGAACTGACCGGTCTGCTGGCGCGGATGGCCGCTTGTGCCGCGGTCATGGGCCCCTCGACAGGCCCTCTGCACGCGGCAGCGGCGCTGGGTGTTCCCGTGCTGTGCCTGATGGGCCGGCGTCCCCACCATGGTCCCAGCCGCTGGGCCCCCCAAGGGGCGCAGGTGCAGGTGGTCCAGTATCCTGGACCCGAGGCGGACCTCTCCGGCGGCCTGGATCGGCTCGATCCCGAAGTGTTGCTCCCTCACCTGGACCGTTTCCGCTGGGCCCCTTCGAGTGACTACCCCCCACCTGAAAGCATTGGATGATCCCTGACCACGCCATCTGGGTGCGCTTCCCGCGCATGGTGGGGGATGCCGCCATGCAGTTGCCGGTGCTGCGCCTGCTGCGCCAGCTGGAACGTGGCCCCATCGTGGTCTGGGGGCCTCCTACGACCACCTCGCTCTTGGCCAACAGCGGCCTGGCCGATGCGGTGGTGCCCGACGAGGGGCGCCCCAGCCCCTGGCGGATGGCGGCCATCCTGCGCCGCCACCGGGCTGCGGCCTCCATCCACTTCCCCAAGTCACTGCGCCCGGCCCTGGCTGCGTGGCTGGCCCGGGTGCCCCTCCGCATTGGTGTGGATGAAAGTCTGGCGGGCCGCTTCAACACCCACAGCGGGCCCTTCTGGAAGGCCAAGGGGCCCTTCCTGCTGAGGTACTACTCGGTGCTGAAGAAGGCTTTCCCAGACCTTCCGCCCATGCCCTTCGCGGATTTCGATTCCGGCATCGCCGTGGCGATGCCCAGCGAGCCCTTCATCTGCCTGATGCCCGGCAGCCTTTGGCCCTCCAAGGCCTGGCCGACCGCCCACTACCGGGCATTGCTGTTGAAGGCGCGGGCCGAGGGCTTCCAGGTGGCCGTGCTGGGCAGCCCGGACGAAGCCGCGGTCTGCGACGCGGTGGCCGGGGTCGAGGGCATCAATCTGGGCGGCCAGACCTCCCTGGCCGAAGCCGCGGCCTGGCTGCGGGGCGCCTATTTCGCCGTGGGCAACGATTCGGGCCTGAGCCACCTGGCCGCAGCCTGCTCCACACCAACATTGGCGCTCTATGGTGCCACCGATGCCAGCGGTTCAGCCCCCTGGGGGGCCCGCACGGCCACCTTGATGCGGCCGGGGGTGCCCTGTGCCCCCTGTTTCAAGCAGCACTGCTTCGTGGAAGGCCACCCCTGCCTAGCGGGCATTTCCATGGAAGAAGTCTGGGCTGCGGCCATGAAGCTTCTATCCAGTTAGAATCACCTGATCACCAGAGGTCCTCCATGCGCATCCCCCTGCTCCTCGCCCTCCCCGCCATTTTGCTCTCCGCCCAGGAAGCGGCGCAGCCCGCCATCGGCTTCGATACCATGCATTTCGACTTCGGCAAGATCTCCCCCGACAAGAAGGTCAGCCACAAGTTCAAGGTCCTCAACAAGGGCAACGCCGTGCTCAACCTCACCGGCGTGAACCCCTCCTGCGGCTGCACCTACACCGCCCCAGGCAAGTGGTCCCTCATGCCAGGGGAGTCGACGGACCTGGAAGCCACCTTCAATCCCACGGGTTACCGCGGCCCCGTTCGCAAATCCCTGGTGGTCATCTCCAACGACCCGAAGAATCCAAGCCAGACCCTCACCTTCGAGGCGGATGTGATCCAGGAGATCAACCTCAAGAGCAATTCCGTGTTCTTCCTGGACGTGCCCCGCACCAAGCTGATGAATTCCTCCGTGCGCCTGGAGAGCGGCAACGGGGAAAAGGTCGAGATCACGGGCATCAAGGCCCCCGGCGCACCCTACTTCCGCTTCTCTTTCAAGAACGAAGGCAAGGACGCGGTGGTGGACATCGCCTTCGATGGCAAATTGGTGCCCAGCGGCCAGCAGCGCGGAGTGGACACCATCACGGTGCTCCATACCAATCCACGGGTGCCGCCCATCATGCTCACGGCCCAGTGGGAATTGAAGGCCGCCATCGTGGCCAGCCCCGACAAGGTGATCTGGCAGGAACAGGCGGGCAAGGAACTGCGGGCGAAATTGTTGCTGAGGAGCGCCAACGGCAAGCCCTTCGTGCTCAAACTCGAAGGCTGCACCAATCCCAATGTGCGGGTGGAAGGCCTGGGCAAGCAGGCGGCGGCTCAACATGAGGTCTCGGTGGTGCTGGGCAAGGAGGCCAAACCCGGGACCACCAACGACTGGTTGACTTTCAGCTCCGACGATCCGGACCAGCCTCAACTCTTGGTGCGCATCGCCGCCATTCTCAGCTAGGCCGGTAAGCCCATGAGCCAGGCGCAGCCGACCGCCGGAGCGCCGGTCGGGGTTAAGCATCTCTGGGCTGTGCTGGGACTCGGCGGCACCGCCCTGATCTGGGGCGGCACCTTCGCCGTGGTGGCCTTTGAGCTGCGTGCGGGGGTTTCGGTCCACGCACTGCTGGCCTTGCGATTCACCTTGGCGGCCCTGGCCCTGGGCGTGGCGTTGGTGGTGCTGCGCATCCGCCCTGCCAAACAGGAACTGCTGGACGGCCTCTGGCTGGGCCTGGTGGTGGCCACCCTGTTCTGGTTCCAGACCGACGGACTCCGCTTCACCAGCACCACCAAGTCAGCCTTTATAACAGGCCTGTACGTGATTTTCACACCGCTGATCTCCGTGGTGATGGGGGACCGCCTGCGGGCCCTGCACGGCCTGGGGGCCACCCTGGCCCTGCTGGGGTTGCTCCTGCTGGTGTATCAACCCGGGCTGGCCTTCGGGGGGTGGAACCGCGGCGACTCCGAAACCCTGGTCAACGCCTTGCTGGTGGGTGTCCATATCGTGATGACCGGCCATTGCTCCCGCCGTAGCCGGGGTTGGGTGCTGGCCTGGACCCAGGTCAGCGTGGTGGGGGTCTTGTTCCTGGGGGTGGCGGCGCTGTCGCCGTCGCCCCATGGCTTCCAAGGCCTTAGCGGAGCCTTCCACCGGCCGGGAGCTTGGTTGGCCATGGGCTATCTGGCCTTGCTGGCCACCACCCTGGCCTTCTACATCCAGAGCGCCATGCAGGCCTATGTCAGCGCCACCGAAACCGCCATCCTGTTCTCCCTGGAGCCGGTCTTCGCGGCTCTCATCGGGGTGAGCGGCTGGGTGCCCGGCATCCAGGAACGGCTGGCGCCGAGGCAATGGGCCGGTGCGGCCATCATCCTCAGCGCGACGTTGCTGGCGGAATTGGGACCGAGATTGTGGGCCACAAGGGGGGCCAACGCCGCCAAGGAAACTGCCATCGGATGAGGCCGTGACCCTCCGTCTGGCGATCAGCCCATCCGGTCCACCACCACCAGGGTCACGTCATCACCGAAGGCTGCGGGACCATTGAAGGCCCGCACCTGGTCGATGAGCTGGTCGGCGGCACGCTCCGCATCCTCCGGCAGGTCCGCGCAAAACCGCATCAGGCCCTCTTCGCCCAGATAGGTGCGGTCCTCCCGCTCTACTTCCACCAGGCCGTCGGTGCAGAGCACCAAGCGATCCCAGAGGTGGAAGGGGGCACGCTGGGCCGTAAAGGGCAGATCCACGTCGATGCCAAGCATGAAGCCCTTGCCTTCGAGCAGTTCAGGCTTGCGGGCGCCCCCGGCGGAACCGCCCGGGATGCGGAAGGGGGCGGGGTGGCCTGCCACCACATAGTCCATGGCGTCTTCCTCGGGGCGGATCCGGGCCAGGAACGCCGTGGCGAATTGTTCGGCCAGGGTATTGCGCGCGAGGTCCTGGTTCATGCCCACCGCCCAGGCAAGGGGGTCCAGGCTCACTCGCACGTGGCTCTCGAAGGAGGTCTTCACCATGGCCGAGATGAGGGCCGCGGTGACCCCGTGGCCGCTCACATCGGCGATCATCAGCGCCGTGCTGCCATCCGGCAAAGGCGTAATGGCGTAAATGTCGCCCCCGATGCCGTCGGCCGGCAAATAGCGGTGGGTGTAGCGGATGCCCGGAGCCGAGCCCGGAAGCGTCGGCAGGAGGCCCATCTGCAGGCGGGCGGCCAGTTCCATCTCACCCTTGACCCGCTCCTGGAAAACCGTGAGTTCGGTGTTCTGCCGCTTGATCTCCTTCTGCATGGCGATGAGGCGGAAGGCGCTGTCCACCTTGGCCATCACCTCCTGGGCGTGGAAGGGCTTGGAGATCATGTCGTCGGCGCCGATGTTCAGGCCGCCGATCTTGCTCATGCTGCCGTCCAGGGCCGAAACCAGCATGAAGTAGATGTCCCGGGTGGAGGGCTCGCCTTTGACTTGGCGGCAGAATTCGTCCCCGGCCATCTCCGGCATGCGCAAGTCCGAGATGATTAGATCCGGTGACAGCTTGGCCATTTCCTCCAAGCCCCGGACACCATTCTCGGCCACCAGCACCTGATACTCGGCCCGCTTCAGGTAGAAGCTCAGGATGTCCCTGATCGGGGGTTCATCATCTACTACCAGCACCACGCCCTTGCTCATGCTTGGAATGCTCCGGGGCTAGGGAATGGCGTGGTGAGCCTCATGGCATGAAGGGAGCCCGACGGCGATGGTGGGGAGGCTGCTTGGATCAGGCCCCTCGCAGGGCGTCCTGCTCGGTGGTGAAGATCGAAAAGTAGTTGGTGAGGTTCGTCTGGTCGAAAGTCTTCTTCACCTGGGGGGGCAGGCCGCAGAGGTGCAGCTTGCCGCTGCTCTTGTCCACGCTGTTGCGCGCGGCCACCAGAAGGCCCAGGCCCGAGGAATCGATGAAGCTGACCCCTTCCAGGTTGATGACCAGGAGTTTGGGCTGCTGCTGCGCCACGGTGTCCCGGATCACATCCCGCAATTGGGCTGTCACCTCGAAGTTCACCTTGCCCTGGATGGTCACGACCGCAGCGTTCCCCTCCTGACGGGCCTGGATGTTCAACATGGCGCCTCCTCCGATCTGATTCCTTTTAATACTCGTCTGCGGGCCGCATCGCGTTGGCGCTGTTTATATTCGCCGTGGGAGGCGGGTCCCGTTCTCGTGCTTTGAAACCCGGATGGTTCCATGACTTGGACTTCGTGTGCGAAGAAAAACGTAAACTCTTCCTGCTCCTGGATCAACTCCGGAATGCGGACCCTCGCAGCTTCCGCTGCCCCCAGGTCTTCGGAAACTCGCTTCAGGGCCGTCACCGCTGGATTTGGGAGCCGGATGAGGGTCCGGACAGTGAATTGCACTGCCGCGTAATCCTGGCTCATGAAAGGATTCCCACCCCCGGTGCGGGACTTTGGCACCAGCCGGGCACAGATGGCCTCCCGCTCGGGGCTGCCTGACAGCGGCACCTGGTAGCCCGGCGGCAATTCCTCCATCCACGACTGCAGGGCCTCCATGTTCAGCAGCAGGTTCCGGCTGCGGGAGGGCTTGATGTGGGTGGGCATGAGTACATGGTGATCCAGGAGGAAGCGGATGACCAGCAATACGCCTAAACGATCCTCGGCCACGAAGCGGATCCCGATCTGGTCGTAGATGGTCTCCGCCACGTTTTCAGGCTTGTGGAGCATTTTCAGGAGCATCGAGGCCCGGTCCTTGTTCTGCTTGCGCTCCACCGCCACCAGCGGCACCTCGTAGTCGCCCCGGAGCAGCCAGCGGCCATCCTCCCGGGCCACCAGGAAGCGGTCATAGGGGTGGAAGACCTGGGCCTGGATGTCCTTCAGGTAGCGCAGGTTCACGTTGTGGTCGATGTGGAAGAGCGTATGCATGACCCGCAGCACTACGCAGGCCCAGCGGGAGACCGCGTCCTGGGGCCGCAGGGAGGCCCAGACGATGAGATCCTCGGGATCCCGCAGTTCCCGGATCTCCAGGGGGATGGCGTCCGCCTTCCCCTCCAGGATGAACGTGCCCAGGAATTCCATGGCATCCCCGAAGACTCTCACCACGTGGGCCTTCTGGGCGGGGATCGCCAGATCGTAGCCATAGTTCCGGGCGAAGCCCCGGGCCGAGCGGTGGTCCGGTATGTTCAGGCCTCCCAGGTCGATGGAGGATTCGCCGCCGAGGATGACGCGGGTGACTTCCGGGGGGAGGTGAAAGATCGAAGGGTGGGTCATTGAGTCTTTGAAGCGAAGCTCGGGACCCCAGTGTAAACGGCTCCGGACTCCGGGCCATGAGGCAAAAAAAGCGGGGCGCCAGGGCGCCCCGCTTCAGGGAAGGGCCTGGGGCTACTTGATGGCGAAAGCTGCCACCAAGGCGTAGATCACCAGGGCTTCGATGAGGGCCAGGCCGATGATCATGGTCGTGCGGATGTCGCCGGCGGCCTGGGGATTGCGCGCGATGCCTTCGCAGGCGGCCGCGACAGCCTTGCCCTGGGCCATGCCGCAGCCCGCGGCGGCGATGGCGAGGGAGAAGTGGGCCAGGAACTTGCCAGAGGTCCAGGATTCAGCGGCCATGGGGCCCGCAGCCTGGGCGAAGGCCATGGTGGCCATGGTGAACAGGAAGGCGGTGACGAGGAACTTCTTCATGGAAGTCTCCAAAATGGAGGGGGCGGGGTTCGGAATCCCGCATCCCAAGGGTGGAAAACGAAGGAGTCTAATGGTCGTGGGCCACGGCGCCAGAGAGGTAGATGGTCGCCAGCATGGTGAACACGAAGGTCTGGATCAGGCCGAAGAAAAGACCCATGACCATGAGCGGCACCGGCAACGCGATGGGCAGCAGGCCGAAGAAGATGCCCGCCACGATGTGCTCGCCCGCGATGTTGCCGAAGAGGCGCAGGGAATGGCTGAGATTGCGGGAGAGCAGGCCCAGGATCTCCAGGGGGAACATGAGTGGCGCCAGCCACCAGATGGGCCCCGCGAAATGCGCCCAGTACTTGAAGAAACCCTGCTCGCGCATGCCGTGGAAGTTGTAGTAGACGAAAACGAGCAGCGCCAGACCCAGGGTCACATTCCAGTTAGCGGTGCCGGGATTCAGCCCCGGGATGAGCCCGAACAGGTTGTTCAGGAACACGAAGAGGGCCAGGGTCCCAATGAAGGGTAGGTAGTGGTCCGGGTGGTGATGGATGTTGTCGGACACGAGGTTGCGCAGGCCCGCGGTGACGTATTCCAGCACCTGCTGGAAGGGGCCGGGGATGCGGTCCTTCTTCACCAGTGAGACGATGACCATGGTGGCGATGGCCGCC